>JAVEZE010000098.1:0-10393 GCA_034003145.1 Spirochaetia bacterium | reverse complement strand
TTGTCAGTGTTGACATCGATATCCTTATAGATAAAGCCTCCGCTTCCGTCAACCGCGACCGGCATGGTCTGCTCAATATCGGTAAGGTTTCTTGTGTATCCAAGCTCAGCCCCGATCGCCGGATAAGCCTGGGCCCTGACTGTCTTTTCTGTCGCGTCAGCTATTTCAATATCCTTTGCCGCCTGAAGCAGCTGCTTGCTGTTTTTTTCGACAAGTTTTATATAATCATCTATGGTAATTTCAGCGCCGAACCCGTAAAGGGAGGCTGTTAATAATAATAAACAAATTGCTGCTGTTTTTTTCACTGAAGGACCTCCATCCCTTTTATTTTTCTTCTTGTAAGCAGATTTTCGATAGCCGGTATTACGAATAAAGAAAGAACAGTGGAAGCGACAAGCCCTCCGATACTTACAATACCCATAGGCTGTCTTATTTCAGCACCTGATGAACCAAGACCCAGCGCCATAGGCAGCATTCCGAGAATTGTAGCAAGATTTGCCATTACAATCGGTTTTAGTTTTGTGGGGCAGGCCTCAAGAAGCGCCTCATGCATAGTCAACCCTTTTTTTGTGAGCTGGTTAGCGTAATCAAGAATAAGGATAGCGTTGTTTACTACAAGTCCGACAAGCATGATTATCGCCATCATTGAAATAAAGTTCATGTTTATCCCTGTAATCAGGAATGCGTAGACAACGCCAATTAATGATAAAGGTACAGTAAAGAGTATTAGCAGAGGCTGAAAAAGTTTTTCAAGTATTGCTGCCAGAAGCATATAGGTCAGGACTATAGCGATAATAAATACTGTTACCATCTCCCTGTTCGTGTTTTCCATTTCTTCAGCATCACCTGAAAGCACCATCCTGTATCCGAATGGAAGATCAAGATCATCAACCTCTTTTTTAACAATATCTGTAAGCTGGCTCTGGGCAAATCCCGGGGCAATATCTGCTGTAAATTCTATTGCTTTGGATTTATTGTTGTGCAGTATCTTGTTGTACCCTGTCGTGAATTTTACCTCGGCAAAATGGGATACAGGCTTAATTCCTGAGGGAGCTGCTATCATAATATTTTTAACATCTTCATAGGTTTTAACTGAATCATCCTTGAGCACAACCCTTATGTCATATTCTTTTCCTCCCTCCCTGTACTGGGTCATGACCATCCCTTCTATGGCGCTTCTCACTGTAAACGCGATATCCGATATAGTAAGTCCGGCATCAGCTGTTTTTTTACGGTCAGGTATAATTGTAATTTCAGGTTTACCAGCCCTGGAAGATGTGTCAAGGTTTAGAAACCCGGGTGTTTTTTTCAGTCTGTTGAAAAGAATTTCCTTGTATCTTTCAAGTTCAGAAATATCATGCCCTACAAGATAAAAATCTATCGGCTTTCCGCCGCCGCCTCCTCCGCCTGATACTGCCGCGACCTTTATCTCTACACCGGGAATATCCGCAAGACGGGAAGTTATAATCGAAGCGTAATCCTGGTTTGAAAGCTCCCTCTCTCCCTTGTCAACAAGTTTTATATTGAGTATTGCCATGTTTGTTCCGGTATTGATTTCTGATGTTTTTCCAAGCTGTGTTATTACATGTTTTAATTCCGGTATATCGGTAAGCCTTTGTTCAATATTTTCCGCAGCTAATGATGTTTCTGTAAGATCATACCCTTGAGGCATTTCAACTGTTATGCTTATTTCTCCCTCATCCATGGAAGGCATGAATTCAAAATTGATATATTTAAAGAGTCCCATCGAGAATACAAAAAGCCCGATCGTAGCAGCTACTACAAAAAAACTTCTGAGTTTGGTTTTTAATGTTAATTCAAGAAGATGTTTATAATTTTTCTCGAATTTGGCAAACATCTTTTCAAGAAACTGCCCCACAGGGTTTTTCTTGATTGCTCTTTCCGGAAGTAGCAAAGAAGCCATCATCGGTGTGAGGGTGAACGCAATAAGGAGTGAAAAAATAGTCGCGAATACTACAGCAAGGGCGAATTCTTTCAGAAACATCCCGACCATGCTTCCCATTGCTGCCAGAGGGAGGAATACCGCTATATTGGTCAGGGTGGATGCTATTACCGCGACTGTTACCTCATTTGTTCCAATCAGCGCCGCGTCCCTGCCCCTTTGCCCCAGTTCCTTGTGCCTGAATATGTTTTCAAGTATTACGACAGAGTTCATTACAAGAACTCCGACTGATGTCGAAAGGCCCATCAATGTCATCATGTTAAGGGAAAATCCCATAACCTGGAATATGAGAAAGGTAGGTATAAGCGAAAACGGCATTGTAAGGGCCACAATCAGTGTCGATCTTAAATCGTGAAGAAAAAACAGCAATATTAAGGATGTAAGAACAATACCCATAATTATGTTGGACATGGTATCGTTTACAGATGATTCTACATAATTTGCAGTCTGGTTGACTACTTCAAGTGTTACACCGGCAGGAAGATCCCTGTTTATGTTATCAATTATTATTTCTGCTGATTCCGCGATTTTTACAGCATTTCCTTCAGGGCTTTTGACAATACTGAGCAGTATCGCGTTCTCATTTCTTGTTTTGGTTTTATTGTCATAATAGATGGTTTTTTCCCTTATCTCTTCGACAGAATCTGAGACCTCTGCAACTTCTCCCAGTTTTTTCTGCCCCGATGAAGTCATGATATTAAGTTCCCTGATTTCATCAATTGTAAGGAATTCCCCGTCAAGTTTTACTGAATATTCCTGCCCCCTGTTTTTGAATGTTCCGGCAGGCATGTTGAGGTTTGAGGATGAAAGTATCTGGTTTACCGCGGCAAGCGATATCCCGTTCTGGTAGACTGTTCTGTTCTCAAACTCTACCCTGATTTCCCTTGACTGCCCCCCTGTGAGAGACACATTTCCTACATTTTCAATCTGGGAAAGAAGTTCCTTTATCCTGCTGTCTGCTATATCATACAGCTCCTGCATTGGTATGTTGCCTGACAGCATTACATCAACAACCGGTATTGCCTGGATGTCAAACTTGTCTACTACCGGATCGTATGCGTCATCCGGTAAATCATTTTTTATCGCATCTATCTTGCTTTTTACCTCCTGATTAGCGACATCCTGGTCTTTTGAGAGTTCAAACCTCATTATTATTATGGATGCCCCTTCAAGTGAAAAAGAGTTGATATAGTTGATGCTGCTAATTGTCGCAACTTCGTCCTCTATTCTTTTCGTTATCTGTGTTTCAATCTGGTCAGGGCTTGCCCCGGGATATACTGTCTGGATAACGATAAAAGGGAACTCTACATTTGGAAAAAAATTGAGCGGAAGCGCAAGAAACGCCAATACTCCAAAAAGGATAAGGGCTGCAAGCACCATGCTTACAAGGACCGGCCTTTTTACTGAAAGTGATGATAAAAACATTCTATTCTCCTGCCACTATCCTGATTTTGCCTGATTCTGTGAGTAATCTGCTCCCCTCCGTAATTATAAGGTCACCTGTATTAAGCCCGCCTCTTATCTCAACTATCTGTCCGCTTCTTTCTCCTGTCTTAACAGTTCTTCTTACTGCGGTATCACCGGAAGCGGTATAAAGATATTTTTCACCGCCGCTTTCAATCAGGTATTTGTTGTTTACAGTAAAAGCCGCGCTGTTTTCATAGACAAAAATACTTATCTTTGCTGTTATGCCGCTTTTAAACTGCCTTAGGCTGTTGTCAAATTCAACAATTGCCCCGAAAGCCTGTTTTTCAGGATTGAGTGAGAGATCTGTCTGAACTACTTTTCCCTTTATTTCATAACCTTCCCAATAGGCTGAGGCATTCATCCCTGACTTTACTTTTGAGATATCTTTTTCAGAAATCCATAATCTTGCCTTAAGCCTGTCATTGTTGCCTATGGTAAAAAGCACTTTGCCTGATTCAACATTTTCGCTTTCCCTTACATCAAGCCTTGTAATATATCCGCTGATAGGGGCTTTTACATTTACCATATTGTTCACAGAATCCCAGTTTGCCTTTGCGACATCATAAGCGGTTTTTGCGTTGTCATAATCCTGCCTTGAAACCCCTTTGCTGTTGTAAAGCTGCTCAATCCTTTTGAATGAATCAAACGAATTCTCATAAGCTGCTTTTGACTGATAGTAATTTGCAGCAGGATTGTCATACGGGAATTTTACTATAACAGTATCTTTTTCCACATAATCCCCAACCTTGTAGAGGATTTTATCAACATTGTCATCTATTGATGCTGACGCTGATGATTCGGTAATACCTGTAACCGCGGCTGTGAACTGGAGTGAAACTGAAAAAGGCTGAGTTTTGGCTGATACTACTGAAACCGGCACTCCCTCTTCTTCATGAATCTGGGCAATACTCCGGGTTTCAAGAGATTCTTCTGTTTTTTTTGCCGCGCATCCTGTAAGCGTAAAAGCTATCAGGATAACAGCTCCTGCTGTTATAATTTTTTTGATAAGCATATATTTTTATTCTCCTTTATTAAGCCTTTTTTATGCTGTTTCCACCGGCCTGTCGTAGCTGAAAAGGCCGTCCAGAAATATATTTATTAGTTGTGTAATACCTTTTTCATCCAGTTTAGGAAGCCCTGCTTCCTCCTGAAATATAATCATTTCAGTTATTCCCTGCATATAGGCAGCTACTGACAGAAACTCAATCATTACGTTTCTGTCAGATTTAACATCAATGTCCTTCCCAGTTGCTTTCCTGATTAAATCTGTAAAAAACTGCTCCTTTGACTTGTGGTAATTTAAATGATTTTCTTTGAATTCCTTCATATCGAAAACCGCCTGATTAAGGTATAGTACCCTGTTCATTTGTCTAAGTTTTTTATCCCTGCTGTATTTAAGAAGTATGTTGTTCAGGATTGAAAATGTTCTTTCCTTTAATGTGATGCCTTGTGTAATTGAACTGCTTACAATTGTTTCAATTTCCTTTACAACAAGATTGTGTATTTCCATAAAAAGATCCCGCTTGTTTTTAAAATGCCAGTAGATAGCGCCTCTTGTAACGCCTGCCTCTTTAGCTATATCGCTCATATTAACAACAGCGTAAAGTTTACTGCTGAATATTTTTATGCCGGCATCAATTATATCCTGTTTTGTTTTTTCCGCGTCCAGCCTTGTTTTTCTCAATACCAACTCCCTGCTTATTATACATACGTGAATGTATAATAAGTAAAAACTGAGGAAAACGTCAATATATTTGGTTAAAAAAAAACAAAAATATTTTTTGGTGAGTTTTAAACTACAAGAATAAGCTGCACATCGCAGACATTTGTGTTTGTCGGGCCTGTAATCAAAAGCCCTCCCGCTGATTTGAAATAATTATAGGAGTCGCTCCTGGCAATATAGGAAGCAGGGGATAACTCTTTCCTGTTTCCTGATTCAAGTATTTCAACAGAAGCAAATGCCCCTGCCGCTTCTGTGGGGCCGTCGTTGCCGTCTGTCCCGGCTGAAAGAAAATAGATTCCCTTATATTCATCAGGGCTTCCTGCCATTTCATTCAGGAAAGAAAGCGCCATCTCCTGGTTCCGGCCCCCTTTTCCGCTCCCTTTTAAGGTTACAGTTGTCTCCCCTCCGGCAATTATGCATCCAGGTTTAATTACAGGGTGCCCGTAAAGTGAAGCATCTCGCGCAAGAGCGGAAAAGAATTTAGCGATTTCCCTTGCCTCTCCTGTAATCCCTGATGAGAGAATAAGGGGATTGTAGCCAAGGATGCGCGCTTTTTCTTCAGCCGCAAGAAGGGCTGTATGGTTTGTACCTATAAGGATGTTCTCGATTTTTGTAAAAGCGCTGTCTCCCTTTTTGGGAGTTTCTGCTGTTTCCCCGTTTTTACCGGATATGATTAGTTTTTTAACATTTGCCGGTATTTTTTCAAGCAGATCGTATTTTTCAAAATATGAATAGGCATCCGCATAGGTTGTTTCATCTTCCACAGTAAGACCTGATGCGATTGTATCAAGCCTGTCTCCCACTACATCGGAGAGGATAAGGTTTATACAGGAGGCAGGATACATCAGCTTGGCAAGTCGGCCCCCTTTTATCCCTGAGATATGCTTTCTGATGCAGTTGATTTCCCTGATTGATGCGCCGCACTCCAGAAGCAGCCTTGTTGTTGCCTGTTTTTCTTCAAGAGTAAGCGAGAAATTGCTGTCTGAGTATGGAAGACAAAGTATCGCTGACCCTCCGCCTGAAATCAGATTGATCATCAGCGTATCGCTGTCAGCTTTTTCCGCAAGAGAAGCAATCGCCTTTGCTCCCTTTACACTGTTTTCATCAGGTACAGGATGGCCTGTTTCAACAAGTTCAATCCTTGAAAGATTTTCCGTGTGACTGTATTTTACAGCAATAATTCCTTTCTCAATCCTGCTTCCGAGAACTGATTCAAGCCCTTTTGCCATGCTTGCTGTAGCTTTTCCTGCCCCGGTTACCCATATCCTTTTGAATTTTGAAAGATCAAATTCTTTTACAGACTGCGGTGTTTTGATTGTTAAAATATCATTGGTTACGCTTAAGCTGGTTTTTAGAATTTTTTCAGGTTTTATCCTCTCTACCGCAGATTTGAATATTTCGGCAAGATCGTTTTCATATTTGTTTTGTTTCATAACCGTCTCTCCTGATCTTTGTTATTGTTTTTGCAAGATGTTTGACCGCAAAGGAGGGGCTTGTAAATACCGGCACTCTCTTTTCTTTTTCTGTAAGCATATCCGCGACTCTGGCAGTGGATGCCTGGGCAAGGACGACAGCATCAACCCTTTCCATCAGGTTTTTAAGTTCTGTCAGTACAATCCCGTCATGCAGTTTGTTATTTCCGCTGAACATTGCATCATAGGCTGAGCCGCAAAGTACAGTTTCAATTTCTATTTTTTTGTTTATTCTGTCTGCGGTTTTTTCCAGAAGCTGCAGCGAAGGATTAAGTGTGCCAGGATTTGTCGCAAGTATCCCGATTTTTGAATAATCTGCAGTCACTGCCTCAGCCATCGGCCCGTCTATTGATAAAACCGGCACATCAACAAGCATCTGAGCGTATTCAATCAAAGGGGTTACAGATGAACAGGTAACCTGGATAATATCAGCCCCTGCCTGCTCCGCCGATATTACATTTTCAGAAAACCTCCGTCTCACTGTTTTTGTGAGTCCTCCGGCAGCGATAATCTGGGTGATAATGCTTTCATCGCTTATATGTTTTTTTACGGTTTTTATTTCAATCATTTCGTCGCACAGTGTATTAAAGCTTTTTTCAAGCCCGGTAATTGTATTTATGAAATATATTGTTACACTCATTTTTATCTCTTTTGGGGGGAAGTTTTTAAAGCTTGTCAGTCTCTTCCCATTTTACAAAACTGCTGGCAGCTTCATAGTTTTTATTGTTTTTGATTTCTTCATAAACAGGTTTTGATACATAGAAAAATGACATCTCCTGTGTATTCCGGATCCTTACCATTCTTACATCTTCCGGTTTTTTTCCGCTCACCTGAATTGCTGTACGTAGCGCATCTTCATAGGTTTTCTTTACGATAGGGACCCGACCCCTTTCAAGAAAGGCTGATGTTATTACATTTTCATAGGTAGCTTCGAAATTAATCTTTTTATAAAGTTTTTCCGTAATTATATCTGCCTGGCCGACTCCGATAGCGTTTCCATGGGATTCCTCTGTCAGGTCGTCTACTACAATAATTCTGATCTCTGCGTCAGTTTTCGGGGGAAGCCCTCTTATCCCGAGGTCTCCTGTAACATTGGGGTCAATGCCTATACCGCTTATGTTTTTCCCCATTTCATCGACACAGAGTATATCAAGTTTGCTTACCGGCAGCTGGGCTATGTTTTCAATCGCGGTTTTAAGCAGTTTTTTCTCTTCTGCGTAAAACTCATCCGGTTTTAAAGCTTTGAATATTTTTGTTTTGTGGTAGGGGTTTTCAACTATCGCGAATCCCGCTTTTACATTTGCGTCCCGCGCTACCCTCATGGCTGTGGGGAGAAGGAGTTTATCAAGCCCGTAGCCGCCGAAGCTGTGGATTTCAAGCGCAAGCTTATGCTTTCCAAGACCTATGCAGCACATTTTGATAAGTCCGCTTTCAATCTCGCCGGCAAAATCTGTATGCGCCTTGATTCTGTTCATTATAATTATGCTGTCGCATTCATACGCGTTTCTGTCGACATATACCTTATTCTCAAGGCCGCTTGAATCAAGTTCAACTACCTCCATGGAAGAGAGGATTTTAGTCCCCATGGCCTCTTCTGTAATGCCGTAGCTCTCAAGTACTTCAAGCTGCCCCTCGGCTGTTGCCCCGCCATGGCTTCCCATTGCAGGAACAATTATCATCTCAAATCCGTTATCCTGAAAATATTTTATTATTGTTTTTAGAATCAGCGCGTAATTGCTTATCCCGCGGCTGCCTGCCCCGATTGCAATTCTCCTGTCCCCTTTGAACAGATGTATTATTTTACCGCACTCGTTTTTTACATGACTTTCCAGATCCTTTATATGCTCGTCATCAAGTTTCTGTTTTATTTTAATAAGCTCGGGAAACTTTTCCATATTTTAGCTCCGTTTTTCCGGTATGCGTATAATCAGCCGTAAAATCAGCCCGCGATGTATGGTATTGTCTGCGGCCCTTCCGGTATTACGCAGATGCTTGCAGGCCGGCCCAGTGATTTTACAATTTCAGCAACCCTCTTTTCAATATCGCGGCACGGCTTCATGAATCCCATTTTTATCTGCTCGTCTGTAAGGTTATCGCTGTAGAAATGGACATCTGCCTTTTTGCAGATCAGGGCATGTATCTGGGCCTGCCACATATCCTGCATTACAAAACCAGGCCTCCTTATTTTTGCGAGAAGTTCATCAAGGGTTGAGACTGATGAGAGAAGCTGTCCATACTTTCCGTGTTCAGGTATTCCGTCCCAGCAGTCTGCTGTTATGATTATATGCCCCCCTTCCTTTACAATCTGGGATGCTGCGCTCATCCCCTTTACTGCCTGATACATGTTAAGGTCAAGAGGATAGCCTGAATTGCTTGTAAGTATTATGTCATAGGGTTCTTTTACCCCTGCCATTGCGTGTTTTTTAACATATTCACACCCTTCCCTGTGGGCTTTGATATAATCTCCGGCAAAAACCGCTGTAATCTCTTTTTTCCTGTTAAGCGCGACATTAAGAAGGATGGAAGGTTTTGCGAAACCTGCCGCTTCCTTTACCTCTTCCCACAACGGATTCCCTTCTGTTATTCCCCATATTGCCTGTTTGTGGTCCATGTAGGCAGCATTGTGGTTAAACTGAACTGTCTCAAGCGTTGCAAGGCCAGGCATAACAGCTTTTCCTCCGCCTGAAAAACCTGCGAAAAAATGGGGTTCAATAAAACCTGTAAGTATTTTTACATCACAGTCAAGGAAGTCAGAGAGAATATTTATTCTATTCCCCCCTTTGCTTGTCCCGATATATCTGTGAGCTGCTTTATCATTGCAGTCATTCTGTATAATTCTGTATTTGCCTACTATACCGGGGCCCAGGATCTGTTTAAGTTCTTCTTCCGTGTTTGTCCTGTGTGTCCCTGTAGCGTTGTAAAGTGTAATGTTTGAAACAGGAACATGGGGAATTTCGGCGAAAATTGCCGGAAGCAGAATGTTATATGGGGTTGCCCTTGAAATATCGCTGAATATGATCCCGACGCGGTCTGATTCTTTTGCCATTCCTGCCAAAGGTTTTGTTCCTGTCGGAGATTGTAACGCAGCCCTTACTGCCCCTACCTGGTCAGGAACCCCTTTTTCGAACTTGGGTTCAATAATATCTATTTTACAATTATCCGGAAGATTTACTTCCAGATTACCTTTTCCATAGGCCAGTTGTACTTTCATATCAGCTCCTTGCCTCTACTTCGAAACATTAACAATGCGGCTTAAATCCCCGTCCCGGGCAGCTTCAAGTACCGGTTTCATGTATTTGTCAATCATGTCAGCGGTAAGGGGAACCGGCATATTCTGCAGTTTCATCGCAAGCTGCGGATTTTTCGCAGCCTCAAGCGCTCTTTCAATATACTTGCCGCTGAAGCCTTTTACATCGCCAAGCTTCATTGGAAATCCTATCCTTTTGGAAAGCTCAAACATTGCCTCAGCTACTGCCTCTCCAAGCTCTCTCCCCTTTAATTTACCAATATCTGCTGCTGTAAGACCAGCTTTTTTGTAGATTCCCCCAACCATGCGGAGAGATTCCTCAATCGCGGGTGCGAAAAACACAGTGTAGTAGGGATTTGTTATCGCGCATGCCCTGCCGTGGCTCAAAAGATCAACAAGAGAGAAACTTGTTAGATGTCCCCCGTTTGTCCCTCCAAGCATTATGGCATAGCCTCCCATGTCTGTTGCAAGACACAAATTATCTTTTGCCTCTGTGGCAGCAGGGTCTTCTAGCGCTGTCT
>JAVEZE010000097.1:0-10413 GCA_034003145.1 Spirochaetia bacterium | reverse complement strand
AAATATGCTTCTCATCTCCGTCTGATAATTGACACTGTCCCTGGTTATATTTTTGTAAAGGACAATAACGGCCGTTTTATACTTGTAAACAAAACATTTGCCGATGTTTTTGGCATGAGTCCTGATGCTGTAGTTGGTAAAAAAGATATTGATTACGGGGCATCAGAAGAACTGATTAACAGCTACCTTGAGACAGACAGGAAGGTTATGGAAAGCGGAGTGCCATTAATTATTCCTGAAGAACAGGTACTCCGTAAAGACCGCTCCCTTGGATGGTTTCAGACAATCAAGACCCCTTATATCAATCCGTATTTTAAGAAACCTGCTGTTCTCGGCGTTTCCATAGATATTACAGAGAGAAAACTCGCTAAAACAAAACTTATGGAAAGCGAGAAACGGTACAGGTTTATAGCGGAAAACGCTGCCGATGTTATCTGGATCCTTGATCTTGAAAAGCTGAGATTTATCTATGTCAGCCCTTCAGTTATGAGGCTTAGAGGGTTTACGCCGGAAGAGGTTATTGAGCTTCCCTTTGATGCGTCACTGTCGCATGAGTCTATGCTTCTTCTTGAAAGGATTATTCCGGAGAATATTGAAAAATATTTAAACGGCTGCCGGGAAACTTATCTTGTCGAAATTGAACAGCCCTGCAAAGATGGAGGTTCAGTCTGGACAGAGGTTACCAGCAGGATCGGTTATGATGAGGAAACAGGCCGCCTACTGTTGTATGGAGTTTCACGGGATATTACAGAGCGCCGGCTTAATGATGAGAAAATGAGATATATGGCGCAATATGATAGTTTGACCAATCTTCCTAACCGGGCTTTGTTCTTTGACCGGCTTGGTGTTTCGCTGCGGCTTGCACGAAGGGAAAACACCAAACTGTCCCTGATGTTTTTAGATCTTGATAGATTTAAACCGGTTAACGATACATATGGACACAGCGCAGGGGATATTGTTTTAAAAGAAGTTTCAGCCAGAATACAAAAAATTATAAGGTCATCTGATACAGCAGGCCGGATAGGCGGGGATGAGTTTGTAATCTGCCTTTATCATGTTGAAAGCAAGGAAGAGCTATATGAGATCGCGGAAAAGTTCCGGCTGGCACTTGAAAGCCCTTATTTTTATAAAGGCAATAAAATCACAATTTCAGCAAGTATTGGTTTTGCGTTGTTTCCTGAGCATGGAACAGATGAAAATACTCTTGTCTGCAATGCAGATACTGCCATGTATAAAGCAAAAAAAATGGGGCGGAATCAGGTAGCAATGTATACACCGTGATGATCTTACCGGCGGCTAATCAGGTTTATTCAAACCATCAAATGATATATAATAAATCAAAAGAAAGGGAGATTTTATAATATATGGATAAAAAATATGATGCCGGTCTTATAGGGCTTGCGGTAATGGGCAGCAATCTTGCGTTAAACATCAATGATCACGGATTTTCTATTGCTGTATATAACCGCACATGGGATAAAACAGAAAATTTTATAAAAATTGACGCAGCAGGGCGGGATAATGTATTCGGCGCCGATTCCCTTGAGAAATTTGTTTCATCCCTTAAGGTTCCAAGAAAAATAATACTGATGGTAAAGGCGGGCGATGTTGTTGATAAATATATTTCGCAGCTTTTACCATTGCTTGAAAAGAAAGATATAATAATTGACGGGGGTAACTCCCGCTTTACAGATACAGAAAGAAGGACAGCAGATCTTCATGGTAAAGGGATACTTTTTATCGGCGCCGGTATATCAGGGGGAGAGGAAGGGGCGCGGACAGGCCCGTCAATCATGCCTGGCGGCAATAAAGAGGCCTGGCCGCATGCGGAAAAAATACTTACTTCAATCGCCGCAAGAACAGAAGAGGGTGATATATGCTGCAGCTGGGTCGGCAGCGGCGGATCAGGACACTATGTCAAGATGGTGCATAACGGAATAGAATACGGGGACATGCAGCTTATAACAGAGGCCTATGACATTATGAAAAACGGGCTTGGCCTTGAAAATAAAGAGATGGCGCAAATATTTTCTGAATGGAACAAGGGAGAGCTTGAAAGCTACCTTATCGAGATAACAGGTGAGATACTATCTTACAGGGAAAACGGCAAGTATCTGGTTGACAATGTGCTTGATGCGGCAGAGCAGAAGGGAACCGGCAAATGGACTGCGATAGAATCATTTGAAAGCGCTGTCCCGGTAACACTGATAGCCGAGGCAGTTTACGCAAGGCAGGTATCAGCGATGCTGGAAGAAAGAAAAAAAGCTTCCGCGGTATTTCCTTACAAATCTTCAATAAAACCTGAAAACAGGGTTGGATTTATTGAAAATATCAGACAGGCGCTGCTGTGCTCAAAAATAATTTCATACGCTCAGGGATTTATGCTGCTGCGCGAGGCATCATCTGAAAGAAAATGGGGATTAAAGTTTGGGGATATCGCACTTATGTGGCGCGGAGGATGTATAATAAGAAGCGTTTTCCTCGGGGAAATAAAAAAAGCTTTTGAGAAGAATCCTGATCTCGATAACCTGATAATGGATCAATATTTCAGCGACATCATAAAGAAAGGGGAGTCTGCGTGGAGAACTGTAATATCTGAATCTGTAAAAACAGGTATCCCGGTTCCCGCTTTATCAAGCGCGCTCTGTTTTTATGACAGTTACAGAAGAGCGCAGCTTCCAGCAAACCTCCTGCAGGCACAGAGGGATTATTTCGGAGCACATACTTTTGAAAGAAATGACAAACCGCGGGGTGAGTATTTTCATTCAGACTGGGGAAAGGAATAAGGATTTAGCAATAATTTGAATAATCCTGTTTTATTGATTATATTTAAATTAAGGATTTTAAAAGGAGTATTTATGAAAGAAGTTGAAAATACAAAAAACGCTATTGAATCAAAACTTTCTGCATTTCTGTCTGGAAAACCTATTTGGGTATGGATGTTAACCTATCTTGTTATAACCGCAGTAGTGTTCGGAGTGTTCTATTTTATTTTTTATGTACTGACAGTCAAAATATGGATAATCATCCTGATTGTTCTTATTATTGGGCTTACTCTTGGTACTGTGAACTATTTTAATCAAAAAACCCCGCCTAAAAAAGAATAGGGAGAAACATTTTTCAGATAAATACAGCCGGCGGGATGCATGCCGGCTGTATAAATAATTCCAGACTGAAAAAACCTACCGCGTTTCGCTAAATACAATTCCTTCTATAAAAGCTGCACCGTTTTTCATGGTATCGTCCCATGTAGAAAAAAAATCTGCTCTTTTTTTTAATTCAGCTCTTGTTTTTTTTATCAATTCAGGATTATTCAGAATATTTCTTAAAAGTTCTTCCAGCTGCATGCTGTTATCAGGTGATATCAAAAATCCGTTAACACCATTTTCAATTATCTCCTGAGCTCCCCCTTTTGCGGATGCGACAGGTATAACTCCAGCCCTCATTGCCTCAAGATAGATAATACCGAAACCTTCATGATCTGACGGGGCAAGGAGAAAATCTGATATTGACATAAGTCTGGATAACTCCTCATTTGATAACCTTCCCCTGAAAAAAACTTTTTTATCGCGGACAAGATTCTGCGATAGTTCCATCAGTTTGCGGGCATAAGCAGGATCAGCGCTATCTGAGCCGCAGATATTAAAATGCCATTCAAAGTCTGTCAGTTTATGCAGTACCTTTATTACCATATCAAGATTTTTCCTGGGAATAATATTCCCCGCATAGAGGAAAGTGACACAGCTGTTTTGATTCTCTCTATCAAAAAGCGGCAGATTATCCTTACCAGGGTAAATTATCCTGTAATTCATAGTCTCTCTTTTAAGTAGTGCGCTTACTCTATCAAGTGTGTTTTTACTGTTAAAGATAAAAGCATCGCAGGTTTTTAAATATAAGGTTTCTATCATTTTTATAAGAAATTTATTCAGATTGTTGATTTTCTCATCTGATCGGAGATGATGAACTACTGTGAGGATCGGAGCTTTAAGTCTTGATTTAAGCTGTCTGTTTATTAAAAACAGGCTGACATGATTCAATTCATCCTCAATGATTATATCAGGATTAAAATCAACAAGATTGTTAAAATGATCAATCCTGTTTTGCATTAATAATGAAAAAAGATTGCCTTCCTCCTGCGGGAATACTTTTACAAAATGTCTATTTAGCTTCAGGTGATGTATCAGGTAACTGTCATAAAGATACCCGCCGGAACGGTCATCAGCTTTTCCGTAAAGGATGAAAGCTATTTTCATTGAAAGGTTTTTTCCCAGGATGCCCAGGCAGAATCATTTTCCCAGAGTCTGACTTCTATGGATATAAGTGATGCGCTGTCTAATTTGCCTGATATTTCTTCTGCAAGTATGCGGCTGAATATTTCAAGAGAGGGATTGGTATCAGCAAATGGAGGTAAATCATTTAAAAGCCTGTCATTATAACAGCTGACTGTTTCATCAAGTATCTCCTGAACCATCACAAGGTCAGTCAGATAATTATGCCGGTCAAGGATATTTCCTTTAATTCTGAGTTCAATTTCATAGGGATGAGAGTGAATCGTATTTTCATCTCCCCAGTCTCCTCCGATGAGAAAATGCCTCGAAATAAACTTTTTTTTCAAACACAGTCTGTACATATTAACCTCTTTAATTCATATCAAGTATAACCTGAAGATATTCTCCGCCCGGCTGATTAATTATTTCATAGGCTTCTGATGCGTTTTCAAACGGGAATTTATGTGTGATCCATGATTTCTGCTGATTCGAATCAAGCCATTTAATAGCGGTCTGCGTTCTTCTTTGATAATCCCATCTGCCCCTTAACACAGGAGATATTTTGGATACCTGGCTGCTTATTAATTTTAGTCTTTTCCTGTGGAAACTGCTGCCAAGTTCAAGTGAAACAGGCTTGCTTCCATACCATGAGCCTGCTACTATTCTGCCGTCGTACGCAGAGTGCTTAAGCGAAGACTGGAGCGCATGCGGATTTCCGGATAATTCCAAAGCAAGGTCGAAAAAAATATCATCCGGTATTTCAGAATCAGATGAAATTACAGCTGCGCTATTAATATTTGATGCTAAATCCCTGCGGAAAGAAGAAGGTTCTACAAGGAATAAATTTTCAAGAGGAAACAGGGAAATCATTCTTGCTGCTATCTGGCCGATTATTCCCAAACCGTAAATACAGACTCTCTCCCCCATAAGCGGCGAGGCATCATGGATTAAATTCACGGCAGTTTCGCATGAGGGAATAAGAACTGCTGTTTCACTTGAAATATTGTCAGGAAGGAATATAAGCCGCTTAATATTTACTACTGCGCTGTTCTGATGCGGGTGAAGAATTAATACTCTTTTTCCCTCCATCCATTCATTATTAATGCTGCCTGCTTTTTTTACAACGCCGGAAAGGATATAGCCATAGGAAAATGGATATACAGCAGGTATACGAAGTTCTTCTATTGATTCATCAAGAAAAAGCTCCTCCGGGAATTCTCCCCTTATTATAAGTCTTTCTGTGCCGGTACTGATACCGCAGCATATTGCCTGTACAAGAACCTCATCATCCCCAGGATCTTTTAAGATGATATCTTTGTACGATATCTGCCCATGTTTTAGGAAAATAAGCTGCCTTGCTTTCATGAAGTTTCCCTTTCAATAAGACATATCTGGTCAGAACCCTTTCTTATCCATGATACGTTGTTAAATCTGACCGGTTCAGTAAGGGTATTTTCCGTGATAATTCTATACCCACCGATTAAAGACGGCGCTATGGAAACTGCCATCTTATCCCACAGACTCTCTTTAATAAACGATCTGATTATCTTTGCTCCTCCTTCAACCATCAATGATCTTATTCCTCTATCATAAAGCTGAAACAGCACATCTGTTAATGAAAGAGTCTCTTCGTTATTATCTGTTTCAATTATAAATGCTCCTTTATTCAATAATTTATTTTTCCTGCCGCTGTCAGGCTTTCTGCCGCAGAATATAAGCGGATTTCTGCTGTCAAGGAAAACACGGGAATCAGAAGGAGTTCTGAGGCTGCTGTCAATAATTACAGGAACAGGGTCCTTTCCCGAGACAAGCCTTACCGATAGCTGCGGGTTATCAGAAAGAATAGTTCCAATACCGACAAGTATGGCATCGCATCGGGATCTTAAATAATGTACAGTTTTCATTGATTCATCAGAGCTGATAGTAAATTGAGATCCCTGTTTTACCGAAATTGATCCATCAAGCGATGACGCATAACTGATAAGAACCAGAGGTTTTCTTCTCTCCCCGGTTAACACTTGAGGCCTGTTTAGCCATTCTGACAGATTACTCTCTTCATTCATTCTAAAAATTCCCCATATTAATTATATGGTTCATTCTTTCCGCTTTTGTCCTGATATACCTGCAGTTGTCTTCTGTGATTTCTGTTTCTATGGGGATCCGCTCCTCTACAGTAATTCCTGAATCTTCAAGCCCCTCAATTTTTGCAGGGTTATTTGTTATAAGTCTTATTTCTTTAATACCAAGTTCTTTTAAAATAATTGCCCCGATTCTGTAGTCTCTGCAGTCAGCGCAATGTCCCAGTGAAATATTTGCCTCAACTGTATCCAGCCCGCCATCCTGCAGGTTATAAGCTTTAAGTTTTTCAATCAATCCTATCCCTCTTCCTTCCTGGCGGAGATAAATCAGCGCTCCTCTTCTCTCATCACCAATCATTTTTAAAGAGGCGGCAAGCTGCGGGCCGCAGTCGCATCTCAGCGAGCCAAGAACATCGCCGGTAAAACATTCTGAATGTATTCTTACAAGAGGTGCTCTCCCTTCTGCCGGATTACCGATTGTTAAAGCTAAATGCTCTTTGCCAGTATCAGGTTCAAAAAACAGATGAAGGTGGAATTCCCCATACCTTGTCGGAATCCTGGAAGTCACAATTTTGAAAATAACTTTATTTTGCATTTTTTCGTTTTTATCCTTATCCTGTTTAATCTTGATAATTACTATCTTTAATTATATGTTTATTCGCAGTTTCCCTGCCATAACATTTTTACTTTTTATAATAAATTACTTTTCCCGAAGAAAATAAGAATTTTATTTCCGGTTTTTGCGGAATATTTCTGTTCCCGCGATAAAAAAAGCAAGAATTCCGGCTGAACGGAGTATCCAGGGAGTATCAAGGGGAAGTCTTGAGGCAATGAGCCCTGTTAAGAGATAACTGGCAGGAAGTACTGCTGTTGCAGATGCTTCGAGAAAACCCTGACGTGCTGCCGCTGAATCACGCGGCCCCTTGATGTAAACCTGATGTATCGTGACAAGGTGTATCAATCCCATTAATGCGCCTGCGCAGATAAGCAAAAAAAGGGGAACAAAAAAAAATGCCTTCTCCGGTTCTCCTGTACCAATAATACTTGCCAGAAAAAAAATCAGTGAACAGGCAAGGGCTGCAGTTGTTGCGGCAGCAGATTTAATTTTTCCTGCCAAACCAGTCAATCCCATTGTGAATCCTGACAGGATGCTTCCTCCGAGCAATCCTGCAAGACCGTATCCTATAAAACGTGATTCAAAACCAAGCCTGTGTTTAAGGAAAAAAGGAAGATTCAGGATTATCATGCTGTTGACTGCCTGCATACCGAGATAGAGAAATACTGGAGCTCCTTTTCTCTCCAGCTTAATAAAATCTTTGAAAGCTTTCGGGAAATTTATTTTATTATTTGATGCGTTGATTCTTTTTTTTTGATTGCGGCTTTCGTTTTCTTTTAGAAACAGCTCTGAAATACCGCTTGAGAGAAAACATATACTGTTGACTGCAAGCAGCGGTATTAATCCTAGAATGGGATAAAGCAGTGCCCCGATAGTCTGTCCCGCAAGGCTTGCCAGATGACCGCTTCCCGTTCTTAGACTTAATAGATCCCATTTGATCCTTTTCTGGTCCAGAATAAAGCTGATAACTGCGGGAGAAAAATGGGCCTGCATTACAGCATTAATAAAAACCATGGGAATAAGGATAATAAACGGATGTACCGCAGAAAATGTATAAAGCATCAGCGCCCCGGAAAAAAGAATAATACTTCTGGCCAGGTCGCTCCCAGCAATAATTAGAGGTCTGCTGCATCTATCCGCCAGTCTGCCTCCCTGCAGACTGAACAATACTGCAGGCAGATAGGCAGCTGTCTGTATCAATCCGATATAAAAGGGGTCATGAAATTTATCAGCCGTAAATATGATCAATGCAACTACATACATGCTGTTGCCGAAACTGGTAACCATATTCCCGAGAATAATAAGCATTGGCATATTCATTCCAGTTCTCTATGCTCCTCTTCTCCTCTTAAAATACTCTCAATCAGCATTGGAATCTCTGCCATTTCCGGAATTTCATTATAATCCACAGGAAGCTCAGGAGGGACAAGGCCAGATGAAAGCTCCCAGTCTCCCGGTATAAATATTTTACCTGCTGCGGGTGCGATTATATGAAACAGAACAGGAAAACCGGGGTCTGTTCCGCTTACCGGTTTTCGGGGCTGATGATCGCCGATTATTACCATAAGCTCATTGCGGGTAAGTACTTCAGTCAGATATCTAATTGTTGTCTCAAGGCTGTAGGAAATACCGGCAAGATATCCTTCAGCCAGTTCTTTACCAGAAAGCCAGTTATTGTTGAATATCCTGATATAGCCCTCTTCATATTCTTTCCCTTTGCGGCTGAAATCCCAGTCCGGTTTAAATAAGGGTATCCGGACAAAAGGTGTATGTGAACTTACAAGCAGATAGAATGCAAACTCATTACGGCTGTCATCAAGATAGTTTCTGGCAAGAAAATCAAAAGCAAACTGGTCTGTAAGTGTCCCGAATGCGATATTTGGCCCTTCATATCCGAAATCAGGCCTTATCAGGTAAGTATCAAACGGGTATGCCTTTTTCCATTCATCTGAAGTTCTCGTGGTTCCCGGAGCTACATAATATCTGTGATAACTGTTATCTTCCATAAGTTTCAGAAACCAGGCAGGATTTCCGTTAGTGATCCTTTCATCAAATGTTTTCTGATCCTCAATCTGCCTGCCTGCAAGAAGAGTCGCGTCCGCAAGCCAGCTCCTGCCGCCGAAGGCAGGAGAATTTACATAACCTGATTTTACTATCCAGCCATCGTCATAAAGCAGCGGCTCAAGTTCACTGTAAAGGATTAAAATGTGTTCCTTATATTCCGGACGCTGAAAAAGTGTGGCGCCGTATGATTCTACCACAACAAGATGTATGTCGCTGTCTTTTATTCCGGGGAATTGCCATCTTGTATCTGCAATTTCAGGTGTGATTTCCTGTTCTGAAACTACAGGCTCGCTCTCTTTTGCTGGAATTAAATCCTTTGCAATACTGAAGCCGGGAGAATTTTCCGGGTACATATAGATTATTACGGATGAGATAATTATCAAGAGTGAAATAATAAAAGGGTTCAGCCTGGTTTTATTTTTATGAAATATTTTTTTTACAGGGATCAGTAATAAATACCCCAGTAAAGAAGCAAGTATAACAGAAAACATTATCGCGAAGGCTCTTGTTAAGTCAGGGGAAAGGAGGTTTTCCGGTATAATCATAACAAATAAACCAGGGACAAGATGGATATCGGTAATCATCTGAAAATTTTCAAGATAAATAAGACGGTAGAAAATTTCACCTATAGTATAAAAAAGAAGTATCCCAGCTGATAATACGGAAATGAAAAATCTTAACCCCTGTATTATACCAGGGCTTAAAAGAATTATAATAATAATAAGCTCGCCCATTGGGAGAAAAATTGAGACAGGATTAAAAATATCGAATGAAGGGAAAAGACGGTAGGAGGCAAAAAGGAGCTGAAGGAAAATTATATATGAAAAAAATCCTGATCTATTTATCAAGTTTCGCATAAATATCCCCGCTTTGAGTATCTTCTCCATAATTTCTTATGAAATTACGGATTTCTTTTGCAGAGAGCCAGCTGCTGAAAAACAATTTCATTGATTCACCGCGGGAAAAATTGAAACTGTAGTTTCCGAGCCTGACAATTTTATCAATGCATTTTAAAGCCTGTTGTCTCTGCCAGGGTAGAAATTCGAAACTGACGCATTCTACCGCAGTAGAAAGCCCGGAAAGTACTTTATCCTCAGAACCTTCAGTATCAATTTTTATAAACACCGGTTTTCCGTATTTTTTAATTGCATCATCAAGTGTTGTCATTCTGATTTCTTCGATAATGTCCCATTTTACTTTTTTAAAAGCTGCTCTGCCCTGATTCTCGATTACCCAATCGCTGTCAACGCTTGCCAGGGTGGGGTATTTTGATGATACAAAAAGCTGTGTTTTTTTTTCCTCATTGCCAAGAGAAGAGAAATCAAGTGATACTTTATTATGCTCTCCAAACCAGTTTATAAGCAGTTTGCGGCAAGAGGGCTGGGGC
>JAVEZE010000096.1:0-10552 GCA_034003145.1 Spirochaetia bacterium | reverse complement strand
GAAGTTTTTTCCGCAATCTCTTTTTTTACATCCTCCCACTCCTCTAATATCGCACCTGCTTTTTTCTTGTCTGTACCAAGTACCTCTGCGGTTATATCAACCCATCCCCTGATTGATTTTTCAGGGCTGTAGAATTCGATTTTCTTTCCCCTGTAATCCATTCTATCCTTTTCAAGCCCAAGGTAAACGACAGGAAGGCCGGATTCTTTCAGCTTATCCATCCCCTGAAGCACCTGGTCAGTAAAAAAAACATCAGGATTGATTTTTAAAAGCTCTTCCGTATTAAGAAGGCTTCCTGTAAGGAAATTATCCTCTGCCTCAAGAAGGGAAGGGGCAATCTTGGAAAGAACTGAAACTTCTGCTGCTTTTTTGGCAAGGGGATGAAGCCCTTTTATCCTTTTCGCGTCTCCGTCAAGATATACTATTATATGGGGAAGGGGAGCAGGAAATGCCGCGATTGATTTTACCTCGCTGGGAAGCTCAACCGTTTCACCGCGGCTGTCTGTTACAGAAAACACTTTGCTTTCATTTTCAGCTGAAACATCTCTGCCTGAAGCTGTTTTCCCGCAAGATACAATAAAAAATAATGAGAAGATAAAAAGATAGATAGTTGTTTTTTTCAATCAGCTGCCTCCTGGACTTTAAAAAAACATGCCGGCAGCTGATTATAACCCTTTTCTTTAGATTGTTAAATATTTGGCAGATACATTATTTATCCCATTCAGTTTATCAATCATCTTTTTAATTGTTTTCTCTTCATCCACAACCTGAAGAAAGATAAGTCCTGAAGGGGAACATGTGTTATTCGGGATATCGTGAAGCCCGAGCCTTACTTTGATGCTGCAGCCGAACTCTGTAAGAACACTTTGAACTCCAGATGCAGCCTCTTCTCTTTGATCAACCTTGATTATTATTATTTTGTATTCCATGGATAAAATTTTATAGTTAAAAATCTCTTCTGTCAAACGTAATTTTGGATCCATGGCTGTTTTGGATTCAATATCAGATTGCAATTTTAACTGCGCTGTTTTAAAATATCCCGGATGTGGTCACTATTATCCTGAATCAATACATTTAACAGGGAGAACAATATGAGTAATCAGTTCAAAGGAAGAAGTCTTGCGGTAATTGATGATTTTTCCCTCGATGAACGGCTTTATCTTTTTGAAAAAGCAAAAGAACTTAAAAAACATATTTTTGACAGAAACAGAGCCGAACTTGAGAAATACAGGATCAATGACAGCGATTTCGGTGTTTATGAGGTTTTTATTGAGGATTCCACCAGGACAAAGGAATCATTCAAAAATGCTGCTGAATTTCACAGGGTAAAACTCAGCAATCTTGAGGCAAATCACTCTTCAATAAACAAAAGCGAGAGTTTCGCAGATACATTCAACACTCTTTGCGGATATGACAACCTGGTGTTTATTGTAAGAAGCAAACAGGAAGGGCTTTGCAGATGGCTTGAAGAAAACGGCAGGCTGTACGCAGAGAGAAACAGGATGAAACAGACTCCTTCTTTTATAAATGCCGGAGACGGCAAACATGAACATCCTACCCAGGAACTTCTGGATGAATTTACTTTTCTTGAGAGAAACAAATGGGACAGAAACAGCTTCCATACCGCGCTTGTGGGAGATCTATACCACGGAAGGACTGTCCACTCAAAAGCAGACGGACTTACAATTTTCAAAAATGTAAAGATTGATCTTGTTGCTCCGCGGGAACTCGGCATGCCTGAATATTATATCGATAAAATGAAAGAGAGCGGATTTGAGGTAAACATATTTGACTCAATAGACAGCTATATGGAATCGGGACAGACTGCTCCGGTATGGTATTTCACAAGGCCTCAGCTTGAAAGGATGGGGGACGATATCCTTAAAAGACAGGATGAGCTGAGATACAAGATTACTTTCAGAAAGGAATTCCTTGAAAAAATACCTGAAGGGACAATTTTCTACCACCCGCTTCCCCGTCACAAACTCTATCCAACGATACCGACCTATCTTGATGATACACCACTTAACGGATGGGAAGAACAGTCGGCAAACGGCATGATAATAAGGATTATTCTACTTGGCCTGGTTGCAGGTGTAATAGGTTCTGATTACAAATCTGAAACCATACGCCGGATTAAACCAGAAGATACGGAAGATTTTATTGAAGAACTTCCATTAAAGGAAACTCTTGCCATAAAGGATTACGCTGAAGGGGTTAAGCCTATCTCAAACGGCATTGTAATTGACCATATCTGCAGGGGAGAAAGCGAAAAAGAGATAAGAGAGCATCTTGCGAGGATTATCCGGGTCCTTGAACTCTACGGGAAGGGGGGGGAATGGATAAGCAGGTCAAGGAGCGAGGAAAACAAAATGAAAGGAATAATTTTCAGACCCGGCCTTCCCGAACCAGGGACAAAGAAAATGAAACAGCTTGCAGCGCTTGCTCCGGGATGCACGGTAAATATCATAAAAGAGAGAAAAGTGATAAAAAAACTCAAACTCAGGATGCCTCCCCGGATCTACAACTTTCCCAATATCTGCTGCAGGAACAGCGACTGCATAAGCCACAGTTCGCAGGGAGAACATGTACCTGCGGAATTCAACAGGATAACAGGCGATAAATTCAGATGCAAATACTGCGAAAAACCGCATACTTTCAAGGAAATATGGATACAATAAAAACCAGGAGAGAATAAACAATGGCAGAAGCTGTGATTTTTGACATTGATGGTGTGCTTGTAAACAGCGAACCTTACCATTTTGAGGCGGAAGAACAAATCCTTGCCAAGATCGGGATTACACTGACAGATAAAGAAGTTCAAAGTTTTGTAGGTCTTGCAATGGACAGTATGTGGATGAGATTAAAAGAGAGCTATTCTCTTGAAAAAAGTGTTGAAGAGCTTTTAAAAGAGGATACAGAGTTCAGGGTTAACTTTTTCAGGGAAGTCGGTAAAATAAAACCGATAGACGGGGTAAGAGCCCTTATTACAGATATTAAATCTTCCGGATTAAAAACAGCTGTTGCATCCTCATCCCACCCTGATCTTATCAGGGTTATTCTTGAAGCATCAGATCTTGCAGAATTCTTTCCCTTTTACTTAAGCGGTTTCCAGGTAAAAAAAGGGAAACCTGAACCTGATATTTTTATCGAAACAGCAAGACTGCTTGGTGTTGAGTGCAGCAGATGCGTTGTGATAGAAGATTCTTTAAACGGAGTAAAGGCTGCGAAAAAAGCAGGAATGAAATGCATCGGATACAGCAATCCGTTTTCAGGGGATCAGGATCTCTCTGCCGCTGACATCATAATCAGCAATTTTTCTGAAATTAATACATCATACTTAAAAGATTTATGAGAGTTCTAAAACAGGGAAGCTCCTCAAATAAAGAGAGGCTCCCTGTCTGGTTTTTATGCAGTACTGCCCGCCATCAAATCTTTAAACTCTGCTGAATCCACAGTTTCAGTTTCAAGCAGACGTAAGGCAATCTTTTCAATAAGCTCCTTTTTTGTGGATAGAAGCTGTAAAACATAGTCATATCTGGTTTTAATAATATTATGAATTTCCTCATCAACATACTGATGAGTTTTCTCTGAATACTCCCTCGAAAGGCTTGCTCCGGCCGGCTCTCCCATATATGTTCCTCCCCTGCTGGTAAGGACAACATTTTCAAATTTTTCACTCATTCCGTAATCTGTAATCATCTTTCTGGCTATATCTGTCGCTCTTGTCAGATCATTTGCTGCCCCTGTTGAAACTTCATCAAATATTATCTTCTCAGCAGCTCTTCCTCCAAGAAGAACATCAATTTTTCCAAGAAGGTCACCGCGCGAAAAAAGAAACCTGTCTTCTGTCGGCATCTGCAGTGTATACCCAAGTGCGCCTATCCCCCTGGGGATAATTGTAATTTTCTGAACAGGGTCTGAGCCTTCAGTAAGGGCGGCAATTACCGCGTGCCCTGTTTCATGATACGCTACAATCGTTCTCTCCTTTTCATTAAGCAGCTTGTTCTTTTTCCTTAAGCCGGCTACGCTTTTTTCTATCGCTTCCATAAGATCGCTCTGAATAACCTTATCCCGCCCTCCGCGTACTGCAAGAAGCGCTGCCTCATTTATAATATTTGCAAGATCTGCACCGGCAAATCCCGGTGTTGCCCTTGCGATAGCGTTAAGATCAACTTTTTTGTCAAGCTTTACATCTTTTGAATGGAGCATGAGTATTGCTTCCCTCCCTATAAGGTCGGGTTTGTCCACAATTATCTGCCTGTCGAACCTGCCGGGGCGGAGAAGGGCAGGATCAAGCACTTCAGGCCTGTTTGTGGCAGAAAGGAGAATAACGCCAGTTGTAGAATCAAATCCGTCCATTTCAACAAGAAGCTGATTAAGGGTCTGCTCCCTTTCATCATTGCCTCCTGCAACACTGAGGCGGCTTTTGCCTATAGCGTCAAGCTCATCAATAAAAACAATACAGGGGGCTTTTTCCCTTGCCTGTTTGAAAAGATCTCTTACCCTTGCTGCTCCTACACCTACAAACATCTCAACAAAATCCGAGCCGCTCATTCTGAAAAAAGGGACTTTGGCTGTCCCTGCGACCGCTCTTGCGAGAAGGGTTTTCCCTGTTCCCGGAGGGCCGACAAGCAAAACACCTTTTGGTATTTTCCCTCCGATTTCAGTATATTTAACAGGGTTTTGAAGAAAATCCACAACCTCTTCAAGCTCTTCCTTTGCCTCATCCGCTCCTGCGACATCATTGAATGTAATTGTTATGTTCCCCTCAGCCACAATCTGCGCGTTGTTTTTGCCGAATGTCATAACCCCTGCGCCGGGGCCTCCGATTTTTTTCAGCATAAAACGCCACACAAACATCAGGAACGCGAAAGGGACAATCCATCCCAGAAGAAGATCAACAATATATGAATTTTTTTCTTTTATAGCGGAATAATTGATTTGCTTGCTGTCAAGAAGCTCAATAAAACCAGGATCATCAACCGGAACTGTTTTATAAATAGGGCCATCCGGAATAATCTTGCCATCCTGTCCTATGGTTCCTTTTACACCTATATAATAATCTGTTTTAAGCTGTACAATATTTATGCTGTTGTTTTCAATTCTGCTTTTAAATTCACTGAAAGGGATCTTTTGCTGAATTTGTTCTTTGACATATGTATTTACCAGCATCAAAAGAATCATTCCAATAACAAAAAACCAAATGGAAAAATGAAATTGACCTTTATTGAATTGAGGAAACATAGACGGAATCTTCTGGGGGCCGCAGTCGTCGCACTCTTTTTTCCACTGATTATCGCTTCCTCCCCTGGAAGTCCCCTTTTGTTTTTTATCTGGGTTTGCCTCTGATTTATTTTCTTCTGTATTGTTTTCCACTATTTTTTCCTTTTTTTCTGCGATTAATTCCTGTCGATTTATTCCCTGCAATAATTCCTGTTTAATATTATTATCAATAATATAAGTTTTTGAATGGTAAAAAGCAAAGAAAATAATGGATATGGAATAAATTATAAAACTAATTTTCCAGGATTGTTATTTCAACCCTCCTGTTTTTTTTCCGCCCTTCTTCAGTAGAGTTATCTGCGGCAGGCTCGCTTGAGCCTTTCCCCTGTATCCTTATCTGCTTCTCCTTTCTTACCCCGAGTGACAGCAGGTATTCTGCTACAGCCTTGGCCCTTTGCACCGAGAGAACACGTCTTCCCTCTTCTGTCCCTGCGAAAGCGGTATGCCCTGTAACAAGAATATCCTGCTTCGGGTTTTTAAGAAGTATCTCTCCTATTTTTTCAATTTTATGCAGCTCAACATCCATAAGCTCATAAGAATCAGGCTGGAACTGGATATTGTCGATAGTTACCTTAACCCCTTCATCAACCTTCTCAACCGCGACATTGTTAAACCCTGAACTGTCAAGACTTTCCCTCATATCTTTCGCTAGCGCGTCTTTATCCATATCCTCAGATTCAACTACCTCTGCCTTTGCAGTCCCTGCATATTCTATTGAATCACCTGAAGAAAGATCAAGGACAAGGTCAAATTCTTCCGAATAGCTGTGGGGCCGCCCTGCCCTGTTGTCCCATTTTAAAATCTGATTTGAATATCCTGTGACTCGCACAGGATAGAGCGCAGTATTACGGCCCATACCTGTAAACTGTGATTTGTGGAAAACACTGTATTTTATGCTGATAAAATCAAATCTGCCTGTTTCATCCTTTCCTATATACTGATACGAAACTGTAACCGGAAATTCATAAGGCTGGGGCAGATGAAAACTTTCCCTGAAATCATGGACCTCGCTTGCCTCAGCGCTCCAGGTATCGCCGGGAAGGATGTCTCTTTCAGGAAAGACAGGAACATCCCTTACAACAGGCATATAATACTGTTTATCAATATCGTAATAACCCCTGCTGTCCCGCCAGAAAAGAGATTCATAATCCTCAGTCAATTCATAGGTTGAGTATTTCCCGACACTTCTCTCTGATGTCTGAAACCGGCCATGGAGAAGACCGCTTCCATCCTTTGCCTCAAGTGTTTCAACAGATATCCTGTTTAAAAGTCTTGCACTGTGGGAATATTCCCTGTTTATGTAAACATCCTCCTGAACTTCAGAAACTATCCTGTATTTTTCCCCTGCCCTGTATTTATACTCAAAAACTTCAGCTGAAACCGGGACTGCATGGAAAAGAAGAACAAAAGACAGCAAAACATTTATCTTTTTTTCAAACATATTTACTCCAGACAGGATAACTGATCCTGTTTATTGACAAATCTTTAAACAGAGACTATTTTTTAAATATAAGCTACATCATCAGGAATATATATTGCATCAATCAAAGATTACAGAAGAAAATGAAAAATACAGGCTGATTATTAAAAAAGCGGGATATAAAAACCCGACACTGTTTCAGGAAAAACTTATTGCTGCATCGCTTGACAACAGGCACATAATTGCAGAAACAAGCCAGGGGTGCGGAAAGAAACTTGGTATCGCGGTACCTGTAATACTTCAGACAGATCTTTCAACTTCAGGAATCAAGTGCCTGATAATTGCGTCATCACCGGATAATGTAAAAAAAATAAATAATCTTTTCAAAAAACTTTATTCAAAAAAAATAACAAGCCTCACAGCTATCGCGGCAAGTTCGGAAACCAATATCAAAAAAGATTACAACCTGCTGCGCAAACAGCCTGATATTTTTATCGGCACGCCTGACAGAATAATTGATCATATAAGAAGGGATAACATCTCATTCGAAGGAATACAGAGCTGCATCATTGAGGACAGCAGCATAGATGACTTTTACGGATTTGAGAAAGATATTGAATTTATATTATCAAAACTCAGCAGAAAGCACTCTTTTATGGTACTTACGAAAAAAAGGGAACATACATATTCATTTTACCATTACTTTAAAAAACCTCTGATTATCAAAATTGAAGAGAAAGAAAAAATTATGACAAAAAAACAACCAATCGAAAGCAGTTATATAAAAAAAATCGCAGAGCAGATCAAAAAAAGCCCGGGTATTAATGAACTTGATGATATAAAAAAATTGATCAGGAAAAATGTCCCTTTTTTCATGAGAGGTTATTTCGCGGCTTTTCTTCTTCAAAAACTTTATGACGGCACACCATTATTTGATAGAGAAGCATCTGCCTCAGGTGAATATAAAACCCTTTTTATTAATGCCGGAAAGAACAAGGGATTTTTCATAAAAGATATTTCAAATCTGATCACATCATCAGGCTATTCAGATAAAACTGATATAAAGCACATAAAAGTCCTTGAAAACTACTCATTTGCTGATGTAGCGGCAGAAAAGGCAGATAAAATAATTCTGAATTTGAATAATACAGTTTTCAAGGGGAAGAAACTGAGCATCAGCTTTGCAAGAAGTACGAGAAACAGTAAATCAGAAAACAGGAAAAGGAACATCCCGGCCGGCAGCAGCAGCGAAGTATCGGAAGGAAACAGTGCATATCACAAGAAAAATGATCGTGTTTATCCAGCAGGCAGGCGCGCCGGAAGAGAGGAAAAAAAACCGGCTGAATTATCTGCTGAGTGACGCGATAAACAGATAAGATATTGCCGCATTTACAGCCATTCCAGCGCAAAATACCGCAATTGAAAGATATTCATATCTCTTTGATTTTTTTTTGCATTCACGTGAAAGTTTCGCGGGATTCCCCTCTATAACAATGTTTTCAACAAGAGGGTCTGTAGTCCCTTTGCCGCACTGATAAAAATAATAATAGCTTTGCTGCGGTGTTTTGTTTTTATTTACTACAGATGAGCTCCTTATTTTTACATTCCCGGAACTGCATAAATTCAGGGCATCTTCGAGAGAATCAAGCTTTCTGCAGCAATAATTTTTCCCGGTCTCAGGCTCCCTGCAGAAACTGTTTTCCTCAAAACTTTCTTTACTGAAAAATCTCAGCGGCAGCTTTAAAAGGTCCCGTTCCGCTCTTAAAAACCTTGCTTTCTTCCAGAAATGCCTGTAAGTAAAAAACAATATAACTCCAGGGGGAAAAAGAGGCATAAACGGGACAAGACTTAATGAAAGGGCAATTTTCGGGAGAAAATCATATACAGGCCTGGAATAAAGAAAATACGCAGTCATGAAAAGGGCAAATGAGCCTGCAATCAGGGAAATTGGGGTAAAGATGTTCCAGAATTCATTTCTATGCCTTCCAGCCCAGACACCGCGTCTTAAAAGAGTATCTGGATTGCTGTTATAAATGAGGAATGTTATATTATTCTCGCTTGTAGATTTAAAAATTGCTTTCCCCTTATCAAGGAAAAGAGGGCCGCATACCATAACATCTGTACGCTGAGGCAGGGAATAAAATCTTTCCCATTTTAGAACCTGGGGCATCTCATCCATAATTATTTCGCTGTTTTTCTCATACATTTCATTATCTTTTTCTTCTGTATGTGAAAATGCCGGTATCAGATAAATTTTAACCCTGTTCATATCGACCGAAACAGTAAAATTACCGCTTCTAAGCCATACTTCATACTCATCCTGTATAGCTTCCATACTTCCAAAATATTTATAATTACCGGTATATCCATCAGTTCCTGATAGTCCGTATCCGGCTGTACGGGATTTTTGAAAATCTATAACAGGGACTGTGGAGGCAGCAATAATTTTTTCCCTGAATTCCCTCCATTCTCTTCTTGCAAGAAAAGCGCCGATTCCAGGAATCAATAAATAAAAAAGAAATGCTATGGATAAGACAAATATAAGATAAAACATTTTATGCTGTTAGATTCAACAATGAACCAGGTTCATATATTCCCTGAAAATAACCGGAACTGGATAAACCCAACCTGCTCTTAAGTTCTCCGGCAAATCCTGTAATCAGGTTTTCAATTTCCAGGCTGTTTTTGTTTTCAAGGTCCAAACTTATATCCCTGTTTTTAAATTTGCTTATCTGATCGATAAGAGTATCAAGCTGTTTAAGGCGGGTTAATGAAATACTGCTGCTGTTATGAAAAGATGGAATTCCCCTGATATGTTTCAATGAAGAATAACCGCCTAACGGGTTATTTACCTGTACAGCGATTCTCCCTTCTGAATATATAGCCCTTACTATATGAGTAAAAGGTATTGAAGTATTTGAAACAGCCGAAATTGTTTCCATTATCATCCTCTACTGATATTATCGGCTGTTTAAAAATGTATATAATAATTATCTGTTCATTTTCTCTTCAGAAGTCTTGCAGGATATGCACATGAGAGCATAAGGGATAGCTTCAAGCCTTTCTTCAGGTATTTTTTTACCGCATTTCATACATAGCCCGTATCTTCCATTTTTTATCCGTGAAAGCGCGGAGTCAATAAGCCTGAGCCGCTTAATATCCTGGGCACTGACTGTTTCAAGCATTTTTCTGTCTATATCATCAGCCGCAATATCAACAAAATCTTTGGGATCTATGTCTTCAACAAGTGACTTGAATGAATCGTTTTCTGATATCAGGTTATTGATAATTTCTTCTTTTAAGTCAAGTAATGTTTTTTCCATCTTCTCCTTAAATAGATTATCCATAATTACCCTCACCTTTTTCAATTTTGATTCGTAATTTGCACAATTTATCATGTAATGTCAACCTTATTCTTTGTTGACAAAGAATTTTTAATAAAATATTATAGAATCGCTTTATAAGTAAAATTAGAGCTGGAGGAAACTTGGCTAAAGAAGAAGCAATTGAAATTGACGGGATAGTTAAAGAATCGCTGCCCAATACATTGTTCAAGGTTGAACTAAAAAACGGACACATCATTATGGCTCATCTTTCAGGAAAAATGAGAAAATTCTATATAAGAATAGTTCCTGGAGATAGAGTAAAAGTTGCGCTGTCTCCTTATGATCTTACAAGAGGAAGAATTATCTACCGGGAAAAATAATTATTTAAGAATAACCCATCTGGAGCCGGATCCGCCGTTTTTATTGTCACACAGGCCTGTAATTCCGGCGTACGGACACTCTCGTAAAACATTGTCAACTATACCGCTTAAAACTGATCCTTCAGGTGAATGAAGCCCTT
>JAVEZE010000095.1:0-10590 GCA_034003145.1 Spirochaetia bacterium | reverse complement strand
AAAAAAGAAAGAAAACATGGTGAGAGTCCTTTCAAAAGAAGGGTATAAGCTTTATTTAAGCTACTATGATGCTTTTATATCAATCAAAAACATACTGGGGGGTATCGCGGCAGGCAACGCTTCAGGGAAATATGATACACTTTCCAATCTTTCCATAGTTTGCGAAGAAAAAACCAGTATGTCTGTAAATGTAATTGATAAACTATACAGGCAGATGTCTGAAATCCTGAATATATTCAAAGAGTATGATGAGCTTGAAATTGATGAATATGAATGATCACAGCAGTCTGCTGTATTCCATGGAATTTCTTCCCCGCAGCTCCGGCACAGCTTCAGGCTCCGGCTTTGGTATGCTGTCTGCTTTTTTGACAAAAGCAGCAGCTGGTGATATGGGAAAAAACACTTTTCCTGCCAATGCAAACCGTCTTGAAATTATGAAAATACTGGGTGTTGAGGATATTGTTACACTAAGACAGGATCATACAAGAGAAGTTTTTACAGCTGATGAAATTGCAGGGAAAAGAGGCGTAAAAGGGGACGGAATAATTACATCTGGAAGGGAGACACTTGCAGTTACTGTCGCGGACTGCCTGCCCATTTTCCTTTGGGATAGGAAAAAAAAGGTATACGGAGTTGTCCATTCAGGCTGGAAAGGGACCGGCATTGCGGTTAATGCTGTAAGGAAAATGGGAAAAGAATACGGATCAATGGCTGAAGATATCAGCGTTATAATCGGCCCCTCTATTGGAAAATGCTGCTATGAGGTGGACAGGGAGAGGGCGGAAAACTTTGCTTCTGAATGGGGGAGGGAATCTGTTGTAAACACAGTCAGCTCAGTCAGCTCAGTCAGCTCAGTCAGCTCTGACCCCCGTTTTTATCTTGATCTTCAGAAAGCAAACTCTATTGCGCTTGCCGCAGAAGGAGTGTGTGATATTACATCCTCAGATATCTGTACCTGCTGCGGCAGCGGTTTTTTTTCCTATAGAAGAGAGGGCGCCAAAGATTTCTCTCTCATGCTTGCACTAATCAGCTATTTTCGATAATTTATTCTAATGAAAGATATCAAAGTCCAGCTCCAGAAAAAAGTCTACAACGCTTTAAGAAAAACAGCAGGCAGTAATGAACTACTGCCTGAAAACGTAATAGTGGAAAATCCCCCGAAACCTGAACTCGGCGACATAGCGTTTCCCATGTTTCCATACGCTAAAATATTAAAAAAATCACCAGCAGCAATCGCGGTGCAGATTGCTGAAATACTTTCAGCTGAAGATGCAGGCAATAAATACAGTCCGGAAGGGCCTTATCTTAATATCACACTTGGCAGGGAGAATATTATCAGGCAGGCTGTTTCTGATGCCGCAGAAAAAAAAGAAAAATACGGTTTTAATAAAGCCAGGCAGAATGAAAAAATAATGGTTGAATTCTCCTGCCCTAATACGAATAAGCCTCTCCACCTTGGCCATCTTAGAAACAATTCAATCGGAGAGAGCATATCCAAAATACTTAAATTCAACAGCGCTTCTGTCTTGAAAGTCAATCTAATCAACGACAGGGGGGTCCATATCTGTAAATCAATGCTTGCCTACAGGGAATTCGGAAGCGGAACAACTCCTGAATCAGAAAATATCAAAAGCGATCATTTTGTCGGAAAATACTATATCGAGTTTGACAAATGGGTTAAAAAAAATCCTGAAGCAGAAAAAAAAGCCCGTGAAATGCTTCTTGCCTGGGAAAATGGGGATCCTGAAGTAAGAGCTCTGTGGAGTAAAATGAATAAATGGGCTGTTGACGGTATAGAGGAAACTTATAAAAAGACCGGTGTCTCATTTGACAGGGTATATTACGAAAGCCGGACATACACATCAGGCCGGGATGAAATTCTTAAAGGAATTGAAAAAGGGGTTTTCTACAGGGATGATAATAAGACTGTATGGGTTGATCTTGAAGATATCAATCTTGACAAAAAAGTTCTTTTAAGGGGAGACGGGACATCGCTTTACCTTACCCAGGACATAGGGACTGCAATTGCCCGTCATATTGACTGGCCTTTTGATACACTTATTTATGTAGTTGCCTCAGAGCAGCAGTATCATTTTAAGGTCCTTTTTCACATCCTTGGAAAACTTGGATACCAGTGGGCAAAAAATCTTTACCATCTTTCCTACGGAATGGTTAATCTTCCTGAAGGGAGAATGAAGTCGAGGGAAGGGACAGTTGTAGATGCTGATGATTTAATCGCGGAATTATCTGAAATGGCAGCTGGTGAGATAAAAAACAAAGAGAGGGAAGATGATGTTGATGATGTTGCTTCCACAGCAGAGAAGATTGCGCTTGGGGCTTTAAATTATTTTCTTTTATCAGCAGCTCCTGCCAAGGATATGATATTCAATCCTGCCGATTCTCTCTCATTTAACGGAAATACAGGCCCTTATCTGCAGTATATGGGAGCCAGGATCAGCAGTATTTTGAGAAAATACGGAAACACAGAAAAGATAAAAGAGGCGGATTTAACACTTTTGAAACTTGATGAAGAATGGGAAATAATAAAACTTATACATGAATTCCCTGAAACAGTAGAAGAGGCAGGCCGGGAACTTAATCCATCTATTCTTGCCTCCTATATTTATGAGCTGGCAAAAAAATTCAGCAAATATTATCATGATTATCCTGTACTTAATAATGAGGATAAATCACTTGTGCTTGCCAGAGTAGCGCTTTGCAGCGCTGTAAGGCAGGTTTTTGAAAACTGTTTCAGCCTGATCGGTATACCGTATCTTGATGCCATGTGATATTTAAAAATTCTGCTTCTATTGACAGTCCTGTTTATTTTGATATATAAATATACTGAAATTCAGTATATGGTGGAAAAAAAATGTACGCACTGGTAGAAATTAAAGGTAAACAGTATAAAGCAGAAAAAGGTTCTGTTTTAAGGATCGACAGGGTAGAGCTTGAAAAGGGAAATGAACTGGAATTTGACAAGGTATTGATGCTTCGGGGCGATAAGGATGATATAAAAATTGGAATGCCTTATCTAGAAGGGGTTAAAGTTCAGGCAGTAGTAGAAGACCAGATCCGGGATAAAAAAGTAGTTGTATTTAAATACAAGAAACGAAAAAACTACAGAAGAACAAAAGGGCACAAACAGCCCTATACAATGATTAAAGTAAGTGAAATAACAGGAGCCTAGGGAGGCATAATTATCCTGGAGATAACATTATCCCTTGACAGGAAAAGGATATTGAAGTCTGCAGATGCTTCCGGGCATGCGGGCAGTGCTTTGGCTGGTAGCAATATTACCTGTGCCGCAGTAACCGTCCTTTTAAGAACAGCATACAGAACTTTGCTGCTTGAAAGTGATGAGACAGATACTGTTATTTCTGCCCCCGGCGAAGGGCGGCTTTATTTTGAAATTAAAAAATACAGCAATAATCAGGTAAACCGGCTAAAAGGGATTACTGATTATCTTGTTACAGGATTGAAAGATCTTGCGGCTGAATATCCTGATGAGATAGTGATTCAGGAAAAACAATCAGAGAATTAAAACCTGAAAAATCAAGGAGTCGATAATGGCACATAAAAAGGGCGGCGGAAGCTCAAAAAACGGAAGAGATTCCAATTCACAAAGACTGGGAGTTAAAAGATCCGGAGGACAGGTTGTTGCAGCCGGAACAATTATAGTCAGACAGCGCGGAACAAAATATCATCCCGGAATAAATGTCGGTCTTGGTACAGATCATACAATATTTGCTAAAGAAGACGGTAAAATTGTATTCAGTGACAAGAAAGGCAAAAAGGTAATTTCTGTAGAAACCCTTTAGCAGGAGATTTGTGCGCGGTTTTATTGATGAAACAAATATAGAGGTCAGTTCCGGTAACGGGGGGCCTGGAAGTATATCGTTTAGGCGGGAAAAATATGTGCCTAGAGGAGGCCCTGACGGCGGAGACGGCGGAAAGGGGGGAGATGTTGTTTTCAGGGTAAAGAAAAACCTTAAAACACTCTCCAGTCTCAGGTACAGAAGATTTTTCAGGGCTGAAGATGGTAAACCCGGCAGGGGAAGCAAAAAACACGGACGGGATGGCCTTGATGCTGTTCTTGAAGTTCCCCCCGGCACTATTATAAAAAATTCAGAAAATGGTGAATTAATAAAAGATCTCACAGAACTTACCCATGATGAGGAATGGATTTTTCTTAAAGGCGGCAAGGGGGGGCTTGGAAATTCCCATTTTGCAACTTCAAGAAAACAGACTCCCCATTATGCCCAGCCGGGATTGCCGGGTGCGGAAAGAAAGCTTAAGGTTGAACTCAATATTATTGCTGATATTGGTTTTGTCGGTTTTCCGAACGCAGGAAAATCAAGCCTGCTTGAACGCCTTACAAATGCCCGCCCGAAAATAGCAAGTTACCCTTTTACGACAAAAATCCCCAACCTTGGAGTTTACAGGCTTGGCGATCAGGACCTTGTACTTGCGGATATTCCCGGAATTATTGAAGGGGCATCAGACGGGGCAGGACTCGGCTTGAGGTTCCTGAAGCATATAAACAGAACAAGGGGCCTTTTGTTTCTGATTGACCTTACAGATGAGAATTACCTTGACAGTTTTCCTGTCCTTTTAAATGAGCTTAAATCATTTTCTGTCGAGCTTGCTTCAAGAAAAAGAGTAATAATAGGCACTAAAATGGATGAAGAAGGGACAGATGAGGCGCTTGAAAAACTTGCTGAAAAATATAAAGAAGAAGAGGTAATTGGAATATCTGTATTTTCAGGTAAAGGGATTGACATGTTTGACAAGTTGTTCTATTCCATGCTCAGCGGAATTGAAGTAATTGCAAAATCTGCTGAAATATCTGGAGAAAACAGCTCCCTATGAAACTGGTTGTTTTTGGCGGCAGCTTTAACCCGCTCCATACAGGGCATCTTTTCATTGCCGAAGAAACCAGAAACGAGCTTGGATATGATAAGGTCTTGTTTGTCCCCTCAAATATCTCATCCCACAAGGAAGATTTCACAGGACTAAGTCCGGATAAAAGACTTGATATGCTTGCAGCAGGTTTAAATGGATACGATTATTTCATGATTGATGCCTGTGATATAAACCGCGGGGGAATCTCCTATACAATAGATACTATTGAACATGTATATGAAAATTATTCCTTTTCCGGAAAACCTGGATTCATTATCGGCGATGATCTTCTTGACGGGTTTAGGAGCTGGAAAAATGTTGAAAAATTAAGAACCCTGATTGACCTTGTAGTAGTCAAACGTAATTCCATAAAAAAAATAGATTCAGAGCTTCCTGATTACTATATAAATAATTCAATACTTCCTGTCTCATCAACAGAAATCAGAAACAGGGTGAAACTTGGAAAAACAATCAGACATCTTGTCCCAGAAGCTGTAAGATTAAAGATAATTCAAAATGGCTATTACAGATAATTTATTGAACCGGATTGACAGTTATCTTAAGGCAAATCTATCTGAAAACCGGTACCGCCACTGTTTATCGACAGCTGAGACAGCAAAGCAGCTGTGCGGCATATTCTCCCTTGACAGCGAAAAAGGATATCTTGCAGGTCTTCTTCATGATATAGCGCGAGAGCTTGATGTCGCTGAATTGACAAGCCTTTCGCTCAAGGACGGAAACGGGATCAGGGAATCAGAAAAAAAACATCCTTTACTGCTTCACGGCCGTGCCGGATCGGAAATGATAAAAGAACTTTTTGGTATAACAGACAGGGAAATACTTGATGCGGTAAGTTCTCATACAACCGGCAATAAGGGAATGAGCAGCCTTGCGAAAATAATATTTATTGCAGACTATATTGAGCCTTACCGCTCCCATATAACAGATGAATATTTGAGCAATCTTAAAGGTAAATCACTGGACAGCATGCTGAAAATTGTTTTAAATTCAATTCTTGAATATGTCAGGGAACAATCAATGATGGTCTCTGAAATATCTCTTGAATTACTGAAGGAGCTTGAAAATGAGAGGAAAGAATAAAATCCTGAATAGAAACACCTTTTTTCTTACTCTTATCCTTCTGGTCTTTCTTGTTACCGGTTTTTTTGTCTATAGACAGCTAAAATCAGATGACTTTATGATGAAGCTTGAAAAAAATGAATATATAGCTGTAAGTTTTAATATTCAAAAAGATCAAAAGCTGATGTTTTCAGAATTAATAATTTTTAATCCAAAAACACACAAAGCAGCTATTTTTAATATTCCCGGGAATTACGGATCCATAATTGAATCACTTTCAAAGATTGACAGGCTTGATATTCTTTTTGATTTTAAAAAACCGGATAAAATGATTAAAAAAATTGAAACTATTACTGATATCAGGATTGATTATTATGTAAATATTGAATCAGAAAACCTTGTCAAAGCGGTTGACATGTTATCCGGTCTTGAAATGTTTATAGCAAACCCTGTGGAGATTATTAATGATAAAGAGATTATAATGCTCCCTTCCGGAAGCAGCATTCTGGACGGAGAAAAAATCCTTACATTTCTCTATGCTGAAACGCTTGATGAAAATGATCCTGATCTTATTGGGCGGTGGCATAAGTTTATACAGGGATTTCTTAAAAAAACAGGGGAAAAATCTGAGTATCTGGCAGACAATGAAATATTTGAAAAATATTTTTCCTGGTTTACGACAGATATGAACAAAGAATCCTTTAAAACATTTATCCAGCAGATTAAAATGCTTGACAGTGAACGAATGATACTTCAAAGAATACTTGGAGACAGAAAAAAGATTGATGACCAGATACTTCTTTTTCCTTATTATAACGGAAATCTTTTAAGAGAGACTATCAAGCAGACTCTTTATTCAATATCAAGCGAAGATGTAATAAGCAATGAAGAACTTAATATTGTTGTTGAGATACTTAACGGCACAAACATTCCGGGGATGGCTGGCAGAACAGCACATTTTTTTACAAATCTGGGATATGATGTAATTTCCACGAAAAATGCGGATAGAAACGATTATGAAAAAACAATTGTAATCGCAAACGGATCAAACCCTGCTGCAGCTCAGAAAGCTGCCAACATTATCAGATGCAGCAATATAGAAACAAGTAATGAAAAAATTGAAATATCATCAGATAATGAAAATAATTATAACCCGGCAAATAAACTTGATGTAACTATCATACTGGGGAAGGATTTTGATGGAAGATATTGCAAATAGAAAAGAAAAAGTAGTTAAAATAGCAGAATTTATTGATACTTTAAAAGCTGCTGATACTATTGTGCTGGATTTGACCAAGCACGGCAGCAGCTGGACAGATTATTTTATAATTACAACTGTAAACAGCGCTGTTCAGCTGAAAGGTATTTATAAACAGCTGCAGGCAGAACTTGAGGTTCAAGGTATTGATCCTCTGTGGCGGCAAAAAAGAATTGATAACGACAAATGGGTTTTAATAGATTGTGAATATTTTGTTATTCATCTTATGGACAGGGAAAGCAGAGATTTTTATGAACTTGAAAAGCTGTGGTTTAACAGTGAAATAATCTATCAGATATCAAAATCATCATAGCCCAGGGAATCATCAGGATCAAAATCCTCATACTCTTCTTCAAGGATGTCGTCAGAAATTCCTGATTCCTCATCTTCTGATGTCAGGTCGTTAATATCTCCTTCCTCTTCATCAGGGAATTCTTCGTCAAAGTCGTCAAAATCACCTGTGAAATCATCAAAATCGTTCCCTAAATTATCAAAATTGTCATCAAAACTGGTATCACTGTCATCAATATCATCTTCTGAATAATCCGCATCATCAGGTTCATCAAGGGAATCGTAAACATCATATAATTCATCAACTGGAGAGCCCTTTAAATCTTCTTTAAATTTCATAATTACCCTCCTGTATATGTATAATAAAATAAGACTTTGAATCATATAATGTCAATAAACATGGCACCAATTTTTTAATGATAAATACTTATCTCTCCCATTACTTTTTCGATGAAAATAAAATATTAATTGAATTTCTGGAATATTGGTCTATAATGAAGGTTATGCTGATGGCATGTCATTTTGAATTGAGCAGAGAGTTTAAATGCCTGAAATTTTAAATATTGCGTCTTATGCAAAAATCAACCTGCACCTTGATGTTGGAAACAAAAGAAATGACGGTTTTCACAATATCAGTTCAATATTTAAGTCAATATCACTGCATGATACTATCGATATCCATATCCATATCGAAAACAATGGGGATATTGATGAGCCTGTCAAAGATCTTATAGAGATTAGCGGAAACTTTACCTGCAATAAAGAAAGAAACCTCATATTCAGGGCTGCTTCTGCTTTTATGCAGGCATCAGGATACCGATTTTATGTGAAATTCAATGTAAAAAAGATTATTCCCGAAGGGGCAGGGCTGGGAGGCGGATCAAGCAATGCAGCCGCAGTATTGAAAAATCTCTATTCCCTTTTTCCAGATATTGTCGGTTACAATAAAATAACTGAGGCAGCTTCCTCTCTGGGCAGCGATGTCCTGTTTTTTCTTGGTGAAAATACTGCATTGGTAACAGGCCGTGGTGATATTGTAAATTCCATAGATGCTCAGATTCCTGAATATAAGATTCTCCTTGTCTTTCCCGGTTTCCAAATCAATACTGCAGAGGCATACAGCTGGATTGATAATGACAGAAAAGAGAATGACTATGAGATAAAGAATATTGATTATTTATCAGTTCTTGCCAGAAAACCATCAGAATGGGAATTTTTCAATTCTTTTAAAAATCCACTTGAAAAAAGATTTGATATCTATGAGCAGATTTTTTCAGTTTTTCAATCCCACGGTTCAGATTATTTTAATATTACAGGCAGCGGTTCTGCTGTTTTTGGAATTTTTTCCGATAATAAAAATTTGAAACCGGCTTATAATGAATTAACAGGATTATGTCCTGATGTATGGATAACAGATATGCTGGCAGGTTAACCGTGTGGGTATAGCTTGCTTTTGAGCCATGAACTTTAGGAGGGTTTTTATGGAAATTACTGACATCAGAATACGAAAAGTGGAGGCTGGTGGTAAGTTGAAAGCTTATGTTACAGTAACTTTTGACAATTGTTTTGTTGTTCATAACCTTAAAGTTATTGACGGAAAGGGAGGAACATTTATTGCTATGCCAAGCAGAAAAACCAAAACCGGAGAATATAAGGATGTAGCACATCCTATTCTTCCTGATTTCAGGTCCCAGCTGCAGGATAAAATACTTGAAGAGTTCAATAAAATGGAGGCCTGATCTTATTTACCGGCATAAATACGCTTTGTAAAAAAAAGAAGAAAATAACAACCCACTATAGAAAAAATATTAACAATAATATAGTATGTCGGGGGATAGATTGGGACGTCGGCAAGTGGTAAGCCAACGGTTTTTGGTTCCGTCAAGCGCAGGTTCGAATCCTGCCGTCCCAGAAAATTAAACAGGTAAATATCCTGGAATAAGCAAGATTTTAAATATGCGTAAGGAGAATCTGATGGAAGTTAATACTCTGGAGGTCATAACCAGAACAGCTCTAAAAAAATCTGCGAGCAAACAAACCAGAAAACAGGGGAATATACCGGCAGTTGTATATGGTCACACCAGCCCCAGACATATTGTAGTCAGTGAACGGGAATTTGAAAAAAAATTCCATAAAGTACCTGAAAATACAATTATTTCTTTGATGGAAAACGATAAAAAGATTTGTGATGTTCTTATAAAGACTTATCAGGAAGATCTTAGAACTGAATCAATAAAACACATTGATTTTTACGAAATTGAAAGCGGTAAATTGCTGAAAACACGTATACCTGTTGTTGTAACTGGTAATTCAGTTGGTGTTAAAGCCGGCGGTGTTCTGCAGCAGCTTGTCCATGAAATTGATGTTGAATGTCTTCCTGTTGATATCCCTGAAAAATTTGTTATTAATATTGATTCGCTTGAGATTGGAGACTCAATCCACTTAAAGGATATTGAAAAATCCGATAAAGTTAAATTTACCGGTATTGAAGATTCTGTAATTCTTCATGTTGTTCATCCCAAGGCAATAGTTGAGCCGGAAGAAGCAGTAGAAGAAGAGGGAGAAGAGGGAGCAGAAGCAGCTGCGGCAGAAGCAGACAAGGAAGAATAAACTGCGGATAGCTGTTATTGGACTTGGAAATCCGGGCCGGGATTATTCATCAACAAGGCATAATGCGGGGTTTCTAACTGTTGATGTATTAAGTCAAAAGCTTGGTATTAAACTTAAAAAAAGCTTTTTTGCAAATTATTATTACGGGAAAGGGGTTTATATGGGAAAAGAAATTTTCCTTATAAAACCCCTTACTTTTATGAACAGGTCGGGATTGATCATCAGATCAATAACAGTAAAAAAAAAGATTGATCTGTCTGAAATATTGGTTGTGTGTGACAACATGGATCTTCTTCCGGGAGTAGTAAGATTGAAAAAAGGGGGAGGAGATGCAGGACATAACGGGCTTAAGTCTATTATGAGTTATACAGGGACAGGTGAATTCAAAAGGTTTTATATCGGAATTGGCAGACCTGTTGATCAGGAAGAAGTAAATGATTATGTCA
>JAVEZE010000094.1:0-10705 GCA_034003145.1 Spirochaetia bacterium | reverse complement strand
CGGAGGCTTTATCTATCAGGATATCGATGTCAACACTGACAACGAGTTCAGTTTCGGCCTTTCGCTTAATCAGCAGATATTCAACATGAAAGTATTTAACGCGATAAAGGCAAGCAGGGAATTCAAGCTGATGAGCAGCTATATCTATGATATCCAGAATCAGACTGTAATAACGCTTGCCAAAAAGGTTTATTATCAGAATGTCCTGCTTGAAAAACTTCTTGATGTAAAAATAGAAGTGGAGGAAAATTCCAGAGAAAACTACCTCAATATAAAGAAAAAGTTTGAAAACGGGCTTGTTTCGCAGTTTGAGCTTCTCCGTTCCGAGGTTGACTGGAAAATGAAAATACCTGAAACAACCCAGGCCAGAAAAAACCTCGATCTTGCGAAAATCAACCTGAAAAATCTTGCCGGTATACAGCTTGATGACGAAGTACTGCTTATAAGCGATATCAATGATTACCCGGCAATACCCGAGATTGTGCCGATATCCGACATATTAAAGGAAAGGCCGGATTACAAATCTCTGGTTAGGGAAATGTCTTTGAGGGAAATAAATATCAAGGCAGCCATGTCAGACCACTACCCTACTGTCTCAGGAAATATCATGTACGGGGTCTCTACCGGGTCGGACGATTTTTCACTTGACAGCGACAAGACAACAATCACACAGATCGGGATAAAAGTATCTCTTCCCATTTATTCCGGAGGAGCGCTATCTGCCCAGGATAGAAAGGCTAAATCTGAATTCGAGCAGACAGAGATAAAACTTGATCAGCTTACAGAAAACATAATGTCTGAGATAAACAGCATATACCTTACACTCAGGGAAACAAATGAAAGGATTGAGTCTGCGTCCGCGACAATGGAAACAGCGCAGCAGGCCTATGAGATTGCGCAGACTTCCTTCGACAGCGGTATGGCAACACAGCTTGACTTAAAGGATGCCTCATTAAGCCTTGAGCTTGCGAAGATAAACCATATTTCCGCCATTTATGAATACCTGGCCGCAAGCTTTGACTGGGATATGGCAATCGGAAAAGCTGCTGCAGAGTGATTAAGATTTTCTTTGCTTTAAAAAACAGTTTTCGGATAAAACATGATTGACAATTGTGTTTTATCCGTATTTTTATATACCTGATGAGCAAATACATTATTTTCACAAACAACAAGAAAAAAAATTTTTTCATAGTGTTTCTTTTCGCGGGATTTATAACCGCATTTGTCACAGCATTTTATTTTTCAGCTAAATTCACAAATATTATCCGTACCGCGGTTTTTGAAAATGTAAGCGAGAATATACTGATGAATCACTATGATTTGTTTATAAAAGTATGGATGCTGATGAGAGAATTGATATATGTAACTATCCTGCTTGCTTTATGGTTTACTGTCTCATTTTTGACAGTTACTGTTTATAATAAATTTATTAATAACAAGAAACAGTAAATATTTTCACAGCTTAAGGCATCTATACAACTGTCAGTTTTAATAATAAAATCATATTCCATAAATATCAGGGAGATTTGATTATGAAAGATGTTGATGTTACCCTTCCTTCAGGCAGCAAAATTACAGTCCCTTACGGAACAAGAGTTGATGCAATACTGGAAGATGAGGAGTTTAATTCAATTGAAGGGCCATTTGTCGGCGCATTCGCTAATAATGAACTTACAAGCCTAAGTTTCAAGATTGGAATCAACTGTTCAGTCAGGCCGATTGCTGTAAACACACCTACCGGAAACAGGATATACAGGGATTCGCTCTGTTTTCTTCTTACAAAAACAGCTAAAAAACTGTTTCCTGACAAAAGGCTTGTTATAAGCAATTCTTTAGGAAACAGCTATTATTTTTATTTTATCGATATGGAAGAAATACCGGATAAAGATATCAGCGCCATAGAGAAATCAATGAGAGAAGATGTCGAAAAAGACCTTCCCATAATGCGACAGGTAATTTCATACCAGGAAGCGGTCGATTTTTTTAACAAAAGCAACTGCAAAGACACTTCGCTGCTTCTGAAACATGGAAACGACAGCAAGATCGCGCTTTATAAATGCGAAGATTACAGAGACCTTGCCCATACGCCGATTGCCCCCCGTACCGGTATACTTAAATATTTTGAAATAATGAAATATTCAAATGGTTTTCTGCTGATATATCCTGATTCAGTAAATCTGCAGGAGATAAAACCGTTCAGGGATATCCCTCTCCTTTCTGCGATATTCCAGGAATACAAGGCATGGGGTAAAATACAGAAATTCAGTTCTGTAGGAGAGCTTAATGAGCATATTGACGCGGGAAATACTGAGGAGATAATCAGGGTCGCTGATGCACTTCACAACAAGAAAATTGCACAGATAGCAGACCAGATCGCTCTTAAAAGAGGAAAAGTCAAACTGGTTCTTATAGCAGGCCCCTCTTCTTCAGGGAAAACAACATTTTCCAAAAAACTCTCTACCCAGCTCCGTGTTGTAGGTTATAACCCGATAGCTCTATCGCTTGACGATTATTACGTAAACAGGGAAACAACACCGAAAGACGAAGACGGTGAATATGACTTTGAATCGATATACGCAATAAATTTAAAACTTTTCAATAAAAACCTGCTTGATTTCATATCAGGGAAAGAGGTTGAGATACCCTCCTTTAATTTCTTAACAGGGAAAAGTGAATTCAAGGGACGGAAAATAATAATGGATAACAGAAGCATTCTGGTTGTCGAAGGAATACACGGCCTTAATGAAAAACTTACCTGTGATATTGATCACGATTTCAAGCATAAGATCTATATTTCTGCCCTGACCCAGCTTAACCTTGATGACCACAACAGAATCCCTACTACAGACAACCGCCTCCTTAGACGGATGGTGCGCGATTTCCAGTTCAGGGGTTATTCAGCCCTTGATACACTTTCAAGATGGCCTTCGGTCAGAAAGGGGGAAGACAGAAACATATTCCCGTTCCAGGAAAACGCGGACAGCGTTTTCAACTCTGCGCTTGATTATGAGCTTGCTGTCCTTAAATCGTTTGCAGATCCGATACTGAAAACAGTCAAGCCTTACCACGAGCTTTATTCAGAAGCAAAAAGGCTTCAGCGTTTTCTTGAAAACTTCACAAGCATACCTGCCCGCTATGTCCCCCGGACCTCAATATTGCGCGAGTTTATAGGGGACAGCGGATTCAAATATTAGCATTGGCAAATGACCATATTTTTTCTATTTTTCCGGCAGCATTGTAACATCTACCATCCTGTCCGGATTAAAATAAACAGATGCCGCATCCATAATCATCTGCTTGGTAATGTTATCTGCCATCTCTTCATAATGATCCAGCCAGGCGAGCCCTGAATTGTCAAATTCCGAGTCTTTTATCGCTGAGAGCCAGAAGCTGTTTTCCTTTATCTGCTTCCGGTATTCAAGCTTTGAAGAGTTTTTAAACTTCTGCAAAGTTCCCTCAGGAACTTCTTCAGCTATTGAATGAAGTTCCCTAAAAGCCAGAGCTTTGAGTTCATCTGAGCGCTGCGGCGAACAGGCAAAATAAACCGTTATCTGATACTGGGATACTGGATATTTATCTACTGACGGATAGACATTTATGCTGTATGTTCCCCCTTCATCTTCCCTGATTACTTCCCTGAGCCTCACATCTGCCGCCTCTGTAAGCGCTGTGAGAAGGACAAGATTTTCCCTGCTCCAGTTAAAATCTCCGCTGAAGACCAGGGCAACATCAGCCTTCTCCTCTTTCCCCATATAGATGGTCTTTTCAACTTTTTCTTCAGGCAGCCTTATCCCGGTATCTTTCCATCTCTCATCTGCTGAAGATTTATCAGGGATGGTAAAAGCAAGATACTTTTCCGCAAATGGTATAATCACATCAGGGCCTGCGGAGCCGGTAAAAATCCAGGTAAAATCTCCAGGACTTGAAAAACGGTTACTGAAAACAGAATATGCCTTATCAATATCAATTTCTGAAATAACTGAGCTGTCAAAAGGCCTGCCGCGAGGATGGCCTGACGTAAGTATTTTCCTCAAAGTCCGTCCGAAAATAACATTTGGGTCAGCCTCCTGATTCTGAAGATAGATGCCTAGTCTTGAAAGATAGGAATCAAAAGAATCCCTCTCTTTTTCAGCAGATGTAAAAAACAGGTATACCATCTGGAAAAGGGTTTCAAGATCGGTAAGCGAGGAACTGCCTGAAAACCCCTCTGATGTCTCACCTATGTAGGGTGATACATTTACAAGCTTGTCATCAAGATATTTATCAAGCTGTATCCTTGTGCGGGTGCCGAGTATCCCGCGGGAAACTATACCTGCGGCGAAATTGGCAGATATCCAGTCGTCATCATGGACAACCGAATGTCCTCCCAGACTGAAAGCGGTGAAGAGAACCTCATCTTCCCTGAAATCTGTTTTCTTGATAATCACTTTTGCGCCGTTTGAAAGTGTGTAATAATCTATATTGTTATGTTTATCTGTTTTTACAAGCATTGAGCTTCCAGGCTCCGGTAATTCACTAACAAGATCTCCCTCTCCGGAAAAATCAACATAAGGGGAAGTTCTGGAAACAAGCGCTTTTTCAAAAACATTTTTAACATGTTCCTTATCAAGTTTTCCGCCGCCGCCGCTTTCCGGCAGGCTCAATAAAATAAGAGGCTCTTTTCCGGTGAAAAAATAATCTGACAGCAGGTTAACCTCCTCAATAGTTATCCCTGGCAGAAGATTCATGGCAAGTGTATATTCCTTTTCAATTCCAGGAACATATTCATTATCAAAATAATTCCTTGTCAGTTCGGAAGCCAGTGCTTCCGAAATTGTATTGTCCGCTTCCCTGAAAAGCTGCACCATTACAGCAGCATATTTATCCTTTGCCCTTCTCAATTCCGTATCTGTAAAGCCGTCTCTGCGGATCCTTGAAAGTTCTCCAGCAAGAGCGTTAATCCCCGCGTCAACATCATCAGGATCTGCTGTGCATACTGCCGTAAATACAGATCTTTGCGAAGTTAGTTTCCCGTATCCCGCACCCGCGCTTAGGAAAGGGGGATCTTTCTGCTGCCTTTTTTCATTATACCTGCTGTTAAGCATGGAAAAATAAAGCGATGAAACAAGATTATCCCTGTAATCACCTATTGTTTCCTGTTTTATATTTTCATGGAAATATATTACTTTAAGCTCCGCTGATGTTGCCTCTTCATCCCTGACAATAGAGACCTGAGTTTTATCCCTGCCCGGAACAGGATATTCAGGCCTCATTTTTCTCAGTTTCTGAAGCGGCATAGCGGAAAATGTATCAGTTATTTTTTTCTCTACCTCGCTTTTATCAAAATCGCCTACCGCAATAACTGCCATCAGGTCTGGCCGGTACCAGTCGGTATAGAACGAGACAAGATCTTCCCGAGTAAAATTCTCAAGCACTTCAATGGTCCCTATAGGCTGCCTTTCAGCATATCTTGAGCCTGCGAATATTTCACTCCGCTGTATCTCGCTTATCCTTTCTGATGAGCCTTTGTTTTTTCTCCATTCTTCAATTACAACTCCCCTTTCCTTTTCAATCTCTTCCGGACTGAAGGTAATGCCGGATGCCCAGTCAAAAAGGATAAGCAGGGCTGAATCAAGAAGCTCTTCCCTGTCTGCTGGAATATCAAGCATGTAAACAGTATTGTCATAACCGGTGTATGCGTTAAGGTCAGGCCCGAATTTAACCCCTTCCCTTTCAAGAAGATCCACAAGCGTATTGCCGGGGAAATTACGGGTACCGTTAAACGCCATGTGCTCGAGAAAATGGGCAAGGCCACGCTGGTTTTCATTTTCAAGCACAGATCCCGCGTTTACAACAAGGCGGAGGATAATCCTGTTCTCCGGCTTCCTGTTTTCCCTTACATAATATGTCAGCCCGTTTGAAAGAGTGCTTTTTACAAGCTGAGGGTCTGAAGGTATTACTTTATCACGGTTGACTGAATCACGGTTGATTGAAAGTATATCTGCTGAAACACCCTGCCATGTGAACAGCAGGAGCAGTGTAACTATCAAAAATAAATATCTTTTTTTATTATTTGTCATTTTTAATCCTTGTCATTTTCTGATTATCACGGGAGAACTGTAAAAACATGGAGTTTCCCGCTATTTCCTCTTCAACCTGGAAAAAACCTAAAGCATTATCTCTTTTATAATATCAAGAAAAGAGCTTCTGGATATCATTTCCGCCCCAAACCTTTCAAGATGGGCAGTTTTCATCTGACAGTCAATAATTTCTGTTCCTTCGTTTTCCAGCTGATGAACAAGTTTCACAAACCCATATTTTGACGCATCAGGTTTTTTCGCGAACATTGATTCACCAAAACAGAATCTGCCTATTCTTACGCCGTATATTCCCCCCGCAAGAGTTTTACTTCCCTTTTCAAAAACCGCGGCTGAAAATATATAGCCCAGCTCAAACAGCTTTATATAGGCTTTTTCCATTTCATCCGTTATCCATGTGCCTTTTTGCCCGGGCCTGTAAGCGTTTTTGCATTCCCTTATTACCACTGGAAAATTCTTATCGAATTCAACGTCAAACACCTCTTTTCTCAACAGCCTTTCAAGCCTCTGCGGCACATGGAGCTTTTCAGGGAAAAGGACAAACCTGGGATCAGGTGAAAACCACATTATGGGATCTCCCTCGCTGAACCAGGGAAATATCCCCTGCCGGTATGCGGAAATCAGCATTCCAGGGGAAAGGTTTCCCCCAGAGCCAATAAACCCGTAAAGGTCTGCCGTCTCCGGTTGGGGAAATTCAAAATAGTGGTTTTCATCAAGATAGGGGAAACCGTCTTTCATTACATTAAACAGTTATCCCTCAGTATACTCTGTAACCGGCTGTTTTATCACAACAGTGTTATCCACAACATCAACTGTCACTTTGCCGCCTGACTCAAGTTCACCAAAAAGGACCCTGTCAATAAAAAGATCTTTTACTTTCTCCCGGAAAACCCTTGAAATATTCCTTGCCCCGAACTCTCTTGAATAACCTTCTTCAGTTATATAAGTTACACATTTTTCAGTAAACTTTGCTGTAATATTTTTGGCGGCCAGCTGGGAAGTAAACAATTTTATCTCTTTTCTTACTATGCTTTTTGCGTTATCCATATCAAGATCGTTAAAGACTACTACACTGTCAAGGCGGTTCCTGAACTCAGGGGCAAATATTTTTTCCACAGCGGAAGAAATAGCGCTGTCCCCGATCCTGAGGCCGCCAAAACCTATCATCGGTTTTCCGATCTCCCTTGCTCCGGCATTCGAAGTCATAATAACTATAATATTTCTGAAATCAGCCTTTCTGCCGTTATTGTCTGTAAGGGTAGCATAATCCATGACAGACAGCAGAATATTGTATATATCCTGATGCGCTTTTTCAATTTCATCCAGAAGAAGGACAGCATGTGGATTTTTTATAATCGCGTCTGTTAAAAGTCCTCCCTCCTCATATCCCACATATCCCGGAGGAGCGCCGATAAGGCGGGCAACAGTATGTTTTTCCTGATACTCGCTCATGTCAAACCTTAACAGTGATATGCCTAACGCGGAAGCCAGCTGCTTTGAAAGCTCTGTTTTGCCAACACCGGTCGGTCCTACGAAAAGAAAAGAGGCAACCGGTTTATCAGGTTCCCTGAATCCCGCCCTTGCCCTCTTTACAGAATGACAGACATCATCAACCGCCTTGTCCTGACCAAAAAGATATTTTTTGATTTCTGCGGAAAGATCTTTCAGCTTTGATTTTTCAGTAATATTAACCCTTTTTTCAGGAATTCTGGCGATTCCGGCGACAATTTTCTCAATTATTTCCTCATCAACAAGCAGAGGCGCTGGTTTTTCCAGAGGCTTCTGGATGTCTGCGTTTTCGCTTTCAAGGTTTTCGCTGCCCGGTTTACCGCTGTTTACGGCGGTGCGGTCTGCGTTATCGCTGCCTGCTTTATCACTTTTTACAGCGGCGATGTTTTTATCAATGTTGTTTATACTTTCTTTCTTGACAGTTCCATCACCCAGGTTTTCATTTCCCCCTCCTGTATTTTTATCAGAGCTGTTTAAAATATTTTCAACCTTAACCGGCCTGTTCCTGAAATCAAGAAGCTTCATGTATGCGCCTGCCTCATCTATGACATCGATAGCCTTGTCAGGCAGATGGCGGTCGGTAATATACTGCTCTGAAAGAGAGACAGCCGCCTTTATTGCCTCATCTGTGTATTTTACATTGTGATATGACTCATACCTCTCCTTAAGGCCAAAAAGGATCTGTTCTGTCTCGCTTATCGTAGTTTCAGGTATTTCTATTTTCTGGAATCTTCTCGCGAGAGCCCTGTCTTTCTCGAATATTTTCCTGTATTCCTCAAAAGTTGTTGAGCCGATGCACCGCAGCCGGCCGGATGAAAGCAGGGGTTTGAGCAAGTTTGAAGCATCAAGAGAACCTCCCGACACAGCGCCTGCCCCTATTACAGTATGTATTTCATCAATAAATATTATAACCTTTTCCCTTGTTTCAAGTTCCTTGAGAATCCTTTTGAGCCGCTCCTCAAAATCTCCCCGGTATTTTGTTCCGGCGACAAGGGAGCCCATATCTATCTGATACACAGAATAACCATGGAGGAAAGAGGGGACCAGCTGTTCTGAAATCATCGATGCAACACCTTCAGCCATTGCGGTTTTCCCGACACCGGGATCACCTACAAGTACAGGATTATTCTTCATTCTTCTGCATAATACCTGGACAATCCTTTCAAGTATCTCTTCCCGCCCGATAAGAGGTTCAAGTTTTCCTTTTTTTGATTCAGCTGTAAGTTCTCTTGTGAATTTCTCAAGAAAGCTTTTTTTACCCTCTTTAGGCTCTCTTTCAGACGACTCTCTTTCAGCTGCCCCTGTATCGCTATTTCCTGTTTCAATATTCTCAGGCCCATCCGGCCGGATAATCAGGGAATCAGATTTTTCATTTACCTCGTGAGAGACAACTCTTAGAAGTCCGATTTTCGTAAGCCCCATTTTTTTCATGTAATATGAGGCATAACAGTCTTTCTGTTCAAATATCGAAACTATAATATCTGAAAAAACAAGTTCGCCTTTTGACGCGCTTTCTATATGAATAAGTGCTCTTTCAATAATTCTCTGGAGTCCCAGTGTCTGAATAGGCTCTCCCTCTTCAATGACAGGGACCTCTTTTTCAAGATAACGGGCTGTCTCATTTTTAAGCTCATCCGGGTCTATCTCGCATTTTCTGAACAGTTCCCTGGTGCTTTCAAAAAAAAGAGATGTATACATTATATGCTCGGGTGTAAGAAACTCATGCTTACGGGAGAGAGCCTCATCATAGGCAGCATTAAGTATTACCTGAACTTCCTCATTTATTTTCATTATTCTTTCTCCATTGTGCATTTCAGGGGATAACCGGCACGGGAAGCCATATTTTCCACCTGATACATCTTTGTTGCCGCAATATCATAGGTATATGATCCTACTATACCAGCCCCTTTTTTGTGGACATCAAGCATTATTCTGTTAGCTTCTATAGAAGATTTGTGAAATATTTTCTTGAGTATGGAAACAACGAATTCCATTGTTGTATAGTTATCATTATGGAGCACTATGATATATTTTCCCGGCTCCTTTACCATATCAGCTGTTTTATTATCTGTACTGAAAGCTGTTTTACCTGACATACACATAATATAACTTCAAAAAATGCTAACTACAATAGAACATTGCAAAAAGGATGATATCAGAGCTTTTTCCAGAAAAGCCTGCCGCCCCGGTATTCCCTGGAAATCACCCCTTTTTGCATCAGATAGACAAGGTATGCTTTAATTGTACTTTGGACAAGAACATACTGGTTATCGTTAAGTTCAATATTATAAAGGGAACATAAACCGGATAAAATTCCGTCAAATTCTATCTCTTCACTGCAGATATCAGCTATATTGGAGCTTATTTCCATTATTTTTGCCCTGTTTATACTGATGAGGTTTTTTACATTATCTGTAAGCTCTGCATGGGAGGGGAGGAAATAATCTGCTTCAAGCGATTCAATCATTTCAAGTGTTTTGAGGTGCTCTTCTATGTCAAAGAGATAAAAAACAGAGTACTTGTTTACAATATGTTCCGAAAAAAGCGTATCTGCCAGAAAGATTACATTATCCGGAGTTTTTATCCCAATCATACCGAAAAAATGGCCAGGGAGTGAAATTGTCTCAAGCTTAGCGCTGCCACCCGGAACAGCAACCATGTCCCCCGGTTCAATAACATCAGTAACTTTTGACTCATTTGCCATCAGGAATTTATTCCGCAGCCCTTTATGGGGAAATCCCCCGAATAAAAACGCAGGCTCAAGTACCGGATTTTGAATAAAAGCTGCCTCAACCCCTGTAGCAGCTATCCTGCATCCTGTTTTATTCTGGATAAAAGCGTTTCCCCCTGCATGGTCCGCGTTTGAGTGGGTATTGATTATCATGGACAACTTCCACCCAAGGCTTTCAATCAGCCTGCATATCTGCCTGCCTGCCTCTTTATCGTTGCCGCTGTCAATAAGAACAGCATTTCCATTATCCTCATAAACCCCGATATTTGCGGGAGAAGGGATATACCAGGTATTTCCCCTGATTTGCTTAATCTCAAGGGCTGCCAATTAAACATTCCCCTTATCAGTTTTTGCAAGCATGATAGAAAGCATTGTGCTGTCAACGAGA
>JAVEZE010000093.1:0-10729 GCA_034003145.1 Spirochaetia bacterium | reverse complement strand
CATAAAAACGATACCGCAGGCCTCTCCAAGCAGCTCGCTCCTTCTCTTGCTCCCTTTGAAATTTCTCACTCCGGATGCAATTTTTTTCCCATCTGCCTTTAAATCATCAGATATTTTTTTCCTGTTTATAAAGGAAGCGACGCATGCTGAAACTGCAGCTGCCGCTGCGCTGTTAAGTACATTGTGAAGCCCCGGCACTCTTAACTCAAAATCACTCTCAATCCCCTGGAGATTGAACATTGTCTTTCCGTCAAGCTGTTTTATGTTTTTCACTTTAAAATCGCCATCCGCGCTGATGCCGTACGGAATCAGTTTTATCCTTTTATTTTTTTCACCTACAGCCTTGCCGAGTGATGCGGCGCCCTTCTCATCAGAGCAGTAGATAAGAATCCCCCCATCAGGGAGCTTGTCAGCATAGGAGAGAAATGCTGAAAATATATCATCATAATCTTTAAAATAATCAAGGTGATCCGGCTCTATGCTTGTAACAAGAAGGATATCAGGAGAAAATGAGAGAAAATGCCTTTTGTATTCGCAGGTTTCTGCTACAAAATATTTATCTCCTGCTGTAAAGGTTGATTTTCCGTCAAAATTTGAGATTGCAGAGCCTGCGAGAACAGATACCGGGAGCCCCATCTCTTTAAGTATAGTCCCTGTAATCCCTGTTGTGGTTGTTTTCCCGTGTACCCCTGCAATACCGCAGGAAGGCGCTGTCCGCGACCAGGCCCCAAGAGCCTTGGTATATTCCATGACAGGGATATTTCTTTTATAAGATTCTTCAAGATCAGGATTTGAATCCCTGCTGTAGGCTGATGAGTGGATTACAAGATCATAGTCATCTTCAAGATTTGTTGAGGAAAAACCTTCCCTGTATTTTATCCCGAGCTGTTTTAATATCGCATCAGTATAAAAAACCTCATCTGTATCAGATCCGCTGACAAGAGCTCCTGCATTCAGAAAAAGCTCAGCCAGAGCCGCCATTCCAGTCCCCTTGATTCCGACAAAATATATTTTTTTTCCTGTTAAGGGCTGAGGAAGCTGGAGATCATTCATTACTGAATAATAGAAAAACAGAGCATTTTTGGCAATAGAAACAAGGCTTCTTTGACGCGATTACCGTGACAAACTCACCGATTACATATATTCTGCTTTAAATGAAAAAATCTGCCACAAACTTTATGTTTCTTTTTTTATTTGGTCTTATGATGATATCTTCCTGCGCTGGAAAGGATATTGTTGAGATAACTTTTTCTCCTGATATTGACACAGTATCTGCTGATCTTTTTTCATCTTCTCTTGCCTCTGTTGACAACAGCCTCATTATAAAGAGGGAAAGAGGCGTTACTGTTGAATCTGGCAAATCAATAAAGATAATACTTCAGCTTGAAGGCAAGGGTGATTATGCTGATTTTTTTGTACCTGTCTCATCTGATCAGCGCAGCAATACCCCATTAAAAACAGTTTTGGGTAAAAAAATATTTGCGCCATATACTTTCTTTTACAATCCTGCCTTAAGCGTATCATCGGAAGAAATACGCAATGGAAAATACAAAATAAAACTATTTGATGAAATCACTCTCCCTGAAAAAGCACTTGCTGCCGGCGGCTTATACCCTGACAATAATTCCTACCCGCTTGAAGCCGAAATAACAGCTTTATTCCCGCAATACGGGGAAGACAGTAAGAAAGATAAAAAAATAGAATCGCTTGCCGCCGCTCTTGTCTCATATTATAAACCCCTGCCTGCTTCCTCAAATAATCTTACATGGATCAGCTTCACCGGCGACATAATGCCTTTGCGGGGCGTTGAGAGGCTTCTTGCAGACAGGGAAAACAGGCTTGAAAAAGTTTTCGGCAGCACCCTTGAAATACTTCAGAAAAGCAGCCTTGCCATAGGCAATCTTGAGACTGCGGTAACAGATCTCGGAAGCGCAAGCAAACTTGATAAATCATATAACTTCAAGGCTCCTTACCAGGTTCTTCCCCGCCTTAAAGAGGCAGGATTTGGTTATCTCATGATTACAAACAACCACAGCTTTGATTACGGTATTGAAGGCTTTAAAGATACTCTTTTGAATCTTGAAAAAGCAGGTATTGCAACATCAGGGGCAGGCCTGAACAGGGATGAAGCAATAGCCCCGTGGAGCAAAAATATCAACGGGACAAAAATAAATATATTCTCCCTCTCAGATTATCCCCCTGAAAAACTATTCTCAGGCCGCAGTGAAACCGAAGCAAAAGAGAACAGGCCTGGTACGGCATGGTATTCTGAAGATTTTCTTTCATACCTGAAACTTAATTCAGATAAAAACACTATTGATATCGTATGCATCCATGGCGGGTTTGAGTGGACTTCCTCCCCTGCCTCTTCCCAGAAAAATCATTTCAGAAAACTTACCGAAAACGGGGCTGATATTGTTGTCGGCTCACACCCCCACGTACTGCAGCCTCTTGAGATTTCAGGCAGCTCGCTTATCGCCTACTCAACAGGCAATTTCATATTCCCGGGAATGGAGGAAACAAGATTCGGGGAAGAGACTATTATCCTTGAAACAGGCTGGCATGGAAGTGAAATGAAATATATCAATATTCACCCTGTTAAAATTACAGGTACTGTAATTGATATTGATACAAGCGGAAAGATAGCTGAAAGATTTTTGAAAATGAACAGAGAATGGAACAGTAATAAACAGTAATCAACAGTCACGGATATTTAACCAAAAAGGATTTACTTGAATGTTAGTAACTACTGTTGACAGTACAGGTTAGACAGATTAAAAAAGATTAAGAGGTATACAAGTTATGCGTATTAAATCATTTATCCTTATTTCAGCATGTATTTTAATCCTTGCTGCTCCATTATCTGCAGAGTCTGATAAATCAACTGATGCCGAAGAAGACAGGAAAGCGATGGAAGAGTTTTTAAGATCTGATATAGTTGCAGATTTTCACAAATCTGCCTATGCTTATGCGGTTTTTCCGACAATTGGTAAGGGCGGTTTAGGTCTGGGGGGTGCTCACGGAACAGGGCGTGTCTATCTGGATGGGAAGGTAACCGGTGAGGTATCTATGACCCAGGTAAGCATAGGGTTTCAGGCCGGGGGACAAACATACCGGCAGGTTATATTTTTAAAAGATGAAAGAGCATATGATGATTTTACAAGCGGAAGTTTTGAATTTTCTGCCCAGGCCCAGGCTATTGCCATAACAAGCAGCGCGGGAATGAGCATGGGAACAGAAGGACAATCAGCAAGCGCTGATTCTTCCCAGGCGGAAAATGATTACTACAAAGGAATGATTGTCTTTACCATGGGGAAAAAAGGGTTGATGCTTCAGGCTGCAATAGGGGGACAGAAATATAAATTCAAGAAAATAGACTGATTCCGGTATTTAAAATTGTGACCTATTGAGACTGACTATCAATCGCGCTTAGCCTCTCGGAAAGGGCAGGATGGGAATAGTGGTAGAAACTGTAAAGCTTATGAGGCACAAGGTTTGAAAGATTATCCCGCCCCAGCCTCAAAAGGGCATTCTTCATATTATCTGCGCTTCCTGTTGCCTTGACAGCAAAACTGTCTGCCTCATACTCGTGTTTTCTTGAAAACATATTTATAAAAGGGGTTAGCAGGAAAGTAAACGGGTGAGAATAAAGCATAACCAGAACCAGAATACCGTAGTAGCTTGCCTGTGTAAAACCGAATGCTGTAAAAAGGGGAGTAAAGCCTGCAAGAAGGCTGATTATATAAAAACCCGCAAGCAATACAAAAAGAGAAAGAACTATCCCCTTTATCAGGTGGTGTTTTTTATAATGGCCAATCTCGTGCGCAAGAACAGCTTCAAGTTCACTTACCTCAAGAGAGGTCAGCAGGGTATCAAAAAGGACAATCCTCCTCATTTTACCGAAACCGGTAAAATAGGCATTTGAATGACGGGAGCGCTTGCTTCCATCCATCCTGAAAATGGTATTTACAGCAAAATCAAGCCTTTTGGCAAGGGAAAAAAGCCGGTTTTCAAGCTCACTGTCATCAAGTTTTTCAAACTTGTTGAATAAAGGAGCTATGAGAAGAGGATACAGTATAGTTATCGTGATTTGGAATATTGCAGTAAACAAAAACGCGTAAACCCACCAGAAGTTACCGGTTTTGTCCATAAACCAGAACAAGGCAAGAAGCAGCGAAAAAGAGAGCAGAACTCCAAGGAGAATACCTTTGAGCATATCAATTATATAAAGACGGAGCGTCATATTGCTGAAACCGAACTTTTTTTCAATGACAAATTCAGAATATATCCCGAACGGCACCATAAATGCTGATAAAATAAACATTACAATATAAATAAAAAAGATCCCTGAAATATAGGGATGAAAAGCTGCTCTTTCAAGAAACGCTTCAATCCTTCCAAACAGTCCTGAAAAAATAAAATAAAGCAGCACAGCTGCCTCATAAAAACCGGAAACAAGTGCGAATTTTCCCTTAAAAATGGTATATTCTGCAGATTTTATAAAATCATCTTCTGTTACATGGTTTTTAAAAAAAAGAGGCACTGATTTTATTGAAGATGCCTTGTAAAGATTTAAAACCTCAAGAAAAGACTCAAATATCAGTACTGCTGAAAAAATAATCAGATAAAATGATAAAATATTCATAAAACCCACCCCCTGACAAGGGGGCTAAGAATTTTATAATGCGGCAACCGCTTCCTGCTTATTGCCGTTGGCGATAGCTGCTTTGCAGGTTTTGCAAATTTTGTATTTTTTTCCGTCAGATTCATATTCGTAAACAGTTTTAATACCACCCCTCTTACAAACAGGACACACTCCCCTGCCGCTTGCAATCTGGTCTCTGATTCCTTTGCCTCTGTGAGCTTTAGACATAACATCTCCTTCGTATTTATCGGTACAAATATATAGAGTGCTTTTTAAAAAGTCAATTGCGTTGATTTTGAAGAATATGAAATACCATCTTTGAAAGGAGTATTGAGCTTCTTTTAAGGAATTTTTTGAAATCAGAAGGTGCATTGCCGTCTGCCCTGTCAGAAATAACCCTGATAAGCAAAAACGGGATCTTGTTCATAAAAGCGGTAAAAGCAACAGATGCACCTTCCATCTCAACCGCATCTCCTTGAAGCTCATCTTTGAGAAATTTTCTTTTTTCATCTGATGAAGTGTTTATAAACTGATCCCCTGTAAGGATCCTGCCGCTTATCACTTTTATCCCCTCAAGCTTAAACATCATTGCTTTATCATGAAGGCTTTTGTCTGATTCAAGCACCCTGACTCCGGTATAAGGTATTTCTCCGATCTTAAAGCCCAGTGATGATGCATCCATATCATGCTGCAGGCACTCTTTTGATACAACAAGATCACCAATATCAAGGGCAGGATTTAATGCGCCTGCTATTCCCGAGAAAATTATCCCTTTTGGCTTGAATAAATCTGACAGTTTCTGGGTAATCATTGCAGCCATGACCTTGCCTACCCCTGTCATCCCCACAACAACTTCTTCGCCGCCTAAATGCCCTTTGTAATAATCCATGCCAAAAAAAGTATATTTATCTGAAACCTCAATCATCCTGACAATACCTGTAACTTCCTCTTTCATTGCGCAAAGCAGTAAAAACATGTTTCAACCTCCTGAGCAGGACTTTTATACTTAAAATTTACTATCTTCATGGGATGAGACAGCAGCAATTTTCATTATTGGCTGTTCTGTTTTTATCCATTGCCCGATTTCCATCATAACATCATAATAGTAACGCAATTATCATTTTATCTGGTTTTTTATATCATTTTTTATCTATTTTACTTATATTTCAACAGAAGTGCGGCAAATCCTTCCCGCGGCAGGTTGCCTTGCCGGGCAGGCTCATCTTCCTGATTTCCTTGCGGCGGAAGCAGCCGGTTGTGTGGTCGTTCACCATCCCCACAGCCTGCATGAATGAGTAGCAGATTGTTGAGCCAACGAAATTAAACCCCTGTTTCTTCAACTCCTTACTCATCATGTCAGACCGTTTTGTTGTCACAGGAATATCTGCCATGGTTTTCCAGTTGTTCTGGATGGGAATGCCATCGACATAACGCCAGAGATATGAATCAAGCGATCCGTATTCCTCTTTAATGCCAAGAGCAGCCCGCGCATTCATGATGGCTGATTTGATCTTGAGCCTATTGCGCACAATGCCGGAGTCGGAAAGAAGACGCGTTAAGTCCTCTTCTGTATACCTGGCAATCCGCTCGCAATCAAAAGCGTCAAACGCCTTTCTGTAGTTTTTTCTCTTCTTCAAGATTGTCAACCAGCTCAGCCCTGCCTGTGCTCCTTCCAGAATCAGGAATTCAAACAGGAGCTGATCATCATGAACAGGAACGCCCCATTCTTCGTCATGATAGGCGATGTAGAGAGGATCAGTTCCGCACCAATTGCATCTTGTCATCATATCTCTCCTGTCCTTTACCTGCCCACGCCGATCAGTACTGCTCCCGCGATAGATAGCACAAGACCTGATATCCGTAAAGAGGTAAGTTTTTCATGGAGAACTACCTTCTGGAGAAGTACTGTCGGGGCAGGATAAAGGGCTGAAAGTACAACAGCTATAATCAGATAGCCGGTACAGGCTGCCAGCAGATAAAATACATTAGCAGCCATATCCAGAAATCCGCTTAACAGTGTGAGCCGACGGGTTCCTCTTTCCAGGCAGATTTTTGACTTTCTAAAGATGGTAAGAAGAATAAAAAGGGGAACTGTCGCAAGCCTTGCGGCAGCAAGAGGCCAGATTCCAGAACTCTCTGAAGTTCTGGAAATCAATATAAAAAAACCGCCGAAAAAGGCTCCTGAAATAAGCCCCTGACGGACAGAGCGCAGCACATGGTCGTTTTTTTCACCTTTTTCCCACGAGAGAAGCAAAATCGCGGGAAGGGAAAGAGCAACACCAGTCCAGGTTAAAAGCGGTGGCCGCTCTCCCACAAGAAAACCAAAGAGTACCGGCAGTGCGGCTCCAGAGAGAGCTGCAAGCGGTGAAATTATTGATGCGATACCGGTTGAAAGACCGCGGAACAGGAACATAACACCAAGTGCTCCGGAAATACCGGCTGCCATTCCCCAGATGATGTCTGATGCTGCAACACTTTCAAAACCTGTCAAAGGGGCTGCAATAAGGACTGTAATAAGCCCGGCCCCCTGTGACCAGGCTACTGTTGATGTGGTTGAGTTCTTTCTTGAGGAAAAGCCTCCCAGAAAATCGGCAGTTCCAAAAGCAAAGGCAGACATCAAAGCGTATATAATAACCATTGAAAGATAGTAGCAGACATGCCGGATTTTAAACAGCACCTGCCATCAGCCTTTCTGAATAGATTGTTTTAACAGGTAAAACCTGAATATTAAAAATAATTAGACAATAACGGATAATCCTTTTATAATTTTCATGCGATGAATAATAAAATATTAAAAAACAACACAAAACTGTTGTTTTCCCGTAACTGGTTTTTGACTGATCTTTTTCATGTTTTAATGCTTTCAGCAATAGCACTATCTGCTTTCTTTCTCTCATCCTGCGCAACTACAGGCAAAACAGCCGCAGCAGTCATGCCGGAGCCAGATCTCAAACAGTATGTTCTTGAGATAGAAGAAAAAACAGATTTCATGCTTCCGCTTTATTACAGTGATATAATTTCGTTCCTTTCAGATTCAGACAAATTCATCACATACGATACTGAAGCAGGAAGATATTATATCCCGGGAAACAGGGAAAAAGAACAGAAAATCAATGAAAAACAATTTTCATCAAATGAAGGGGTTTCCACAGTTGAAGTTATACCTGTATCAGCTGAGGTATCAGAACTTTCCGGGTTCAGCTGCAGCGGCAAAGATGAGGTGATATATAGCAGCACGGAAGGTGATGTATACAGAAACAGGAAAACAGGACAAGGGGTGTGGGAAGAGAAAAAAATATTCTCAGCTGATGCAGCAGGGGGGAAATATTTTACAGCTATGACAGCTGATAAAGAAAATGTTTACCTTTACAGCCACAAAGATCCAGGAATTTACAGGTACACACATTCGGGAAAAGCTGAAGCTTTTATTAAACTGAAATACACTGATGCTGCCTCAGATACTAAAATCATAGCAATTGATTTTAAAAGCAGCTATCTTTATCTCCTGCTTGATTCCGGTATAATTTTACTTGCAGATTATGAAGAAAGAGGAGTTGAGGCAGGATACCTTCCCAATGACAGTGAAAGCCTTTCTGCATTTTTTACAGTAAAGCAGGAGGAAAGCAGCTCTGACATCCTTCTTGCCCGTAAGGCAGAAAAAGGTACAACAAGCTATTCCTTTTTCCCTCTTTCATCAATGCACAGGATGAGGATCGAAGAAGGCTACATAAAAAAGACATCGCCGCCTGTTTCAGGGTGTAATCATGTACTTGCAGACAGCAGAGGCAGGGTAATATTCCCAGTAAAAAGCGCAATATTAAATCTTGATTCATCACTTACAGGTTTACTGACTGTTACAGGCATTATCAGGGATACAGAAGAGGGGGAAAAGATTCTCATTATTTCATCTGTTGACAGGAAACCAGTCCGTTAATTTTAGTTGACTATAGATGAACAGGGGCTGCCGGTAAGCACATCAAGCACTGCTGATGCGCATTTCATCTGTAAATCAGCCTGGGACTCTATCGAATACCATGCAGCATGATCTGTAAGGACAATATTGCTTATTGAAAAGAGGGGCGAATCAGATGGAAGAGGCTCTTTTTCATGAACATCAATTGCAGCTCCTGCTATCTCTTTGTCGTTAAGCGCTTTTATCATAGCATCAGTGTTAATTACAGCGCCGCGGGAAGTATTTACAATAATCGCGGATTTTTTCATCAGCGAAAATTCCCTGCTTCCAATAATTCCTCTTGTCTCATCTGTCAAAGGGATATTAAGGCTGATAAAATCACATCCTGCAAGAAGATTATCAAGGGAGCAGAAAAGCGACTCACATCCGCACTTTGAGATTTCTGAAAGCACATCCTTTTTTTTATCAGGATGATGATCATATACCATGACAGTTGAAAAACCAAGTGAGTTTATTTTTCTGTGAAGCGCCTGCCCTGTTTTACCGTAACCTATTATACCGAATTTTTTGCCTGATATCCTGTGGACCGGCACTTCTCCTCTTATATTCCACTTTCCCTTTCGGATAAGTGAATCTTTTACTGTTATATTCCTTACGCAGCTGAAAAGGAGGGCTATAATATGCTCAGAAACCTCATCGCTGCAGTAATCAGGGACATTTACAACCTTTATTTCCTTTTCAGAGGCAGCTATTACATCAACATTATCATACCCAATACCGTATCGCCCAATAACAGCGCATTTTTCAAGTCCTGCTATAAAGTTTCTGTCGATTTTATAAAGGTTGACAAGAATGGCATCAGCATCTTTGCAGATCTCTGCGATTTTTACCGGATCAGAGGCCCCGCCTGCTTCAATAATTTCACAATCAACAGCGCTGAATACTTTTTTTTCCGGATTGTGGTTTTCGTATCTATCTTCAAGAAGAACAATTTTATATTTCATAGAGGTTCAGACTAAAACATTAAATGTCATATTTCAAGCTGTTTTTTATTCCGTTTTTTATTTCATCGCCTGTTTCAAAATAATACCTAAAACAGCTCTTCAAGCACATACAGATAGTTCTCTCCTGTACCGAAAATCATCCATCTGCCTGCGATAACAGGCGAGCTTAATATCTCCCCGTCTGTATCAATCTCCCACAAAACTGTGCCGCTTGCTGCATCAATACACTTAAGGGAGGGGCTTATCTCAAGGAATCTATCGCCTCTTGTCCCTATATATATCCTGCTGCCGGAGATTGACGGGGCTGATGAGACAGGAGCCTCAAACCTCACTTCCCACACAAGCTCTCCAGTTCTGGATTTGAACGCTTTAAGGGAATCATCGCCGGGGCTGTAGATAACCTGGTCTTTCCATACGGCAGGAGCCATATAATCAAGGAGATAGATGTTTTCCCAGAATAGATCTTCCGCAATATAGTTCTCGTAATCAAGGGGATCTGTAACTTCAGTGTTTTTCCAGATTACCTCACCTGTAAGCGCATCAAGAGCGTAATACTCAAACAAAAACTGGTTTCCTATTACGCCGCAGGCGGCAAAATGGACAGCATCACCTGATACGGCAGGAAAAGAATACCATGAAAGGCTGTCCTCATCAGTGCGGAACAGCCAGATAAATCTGTTTTCATCAATACTGTATGCCCCAAGGCTGAAAGGGTCATCCTCAGGCCCTGGAAGGAAGTAGACTACACCGTTGTTGACCTGGAAACTGTTATACTCCCACACATAATTGTTTACAGAAGCCAGCTCAACCCCCTCTTTTGAGAAAAAATGGGTAGCCCCTGTATCTGTGGTAAATACTATTGAGTCGTTATAACCGATTATTGTCGAGTTTACCGGAAAACCTGTAAAGTGCTCCCAGGCAGGATCCCCGCTTTTGTGGTAAACAGCGTAGATATAGCCGTCAGTCGAGCCGAAGTAAACCTTTTCATCATCAACATATGGGACAGAGTTTACAGGCGCCCTTGTCTTGAAGACCCATCTCATAAAACCTGTGTTGATATCAAGTGCGTAAAAATTACTGTCTGATGAGCCGAAGTAGAGTGTGTTCCGGTAAACGACAGGAGGGTTGAAATGCCTTTCTCTGGCGCTTCCTTCCTGAAGGCGGAGT
>JAVEZE010000092.1:0-11045 GCA_034003145.1 Spirochaetia bacterium | reverse complement strand
CCGGCAGCGCAGCCGATCGCGGCAGCAGCAAGGCAGGCAGTCAAACCTGTTTACAAAAAAGAAATGATAAAAAAAGAGCCTGCAAGAAAAACAGGGACAGGCGCTGCAGGGATCAGAAAAGATAAACCGGGATTGCAGGAGAGTAAAAACCGGGGCCGGTCCCTTGATGAGAGGCTTAAATATTACAAAGAAAAATACGGGGAAAAATATACTGCCCCTCCTGAAGTAATAGCGGCTGAAAAAAAGGGCAAAAAAGATAAACCGGATAAAAAAACAGGAAAAAAATCCCTGTTTAAAAGAATAAGTTCAATATTTAAAAAGTAATGTCTGCCCCTTTAATAGAGATAGAAACCATTATAATCGGGGCAGGAGCGGCAGGATTAATGGCTGCCTCTGCCCTCCCCGGCAGTTCTTTAATCCTTGAAAAAAACCGGAAAGCAGGATTAAAACTCCTTATAAGCGGCTCCGGGCAATGCAACCTGACCCACTCAGGGACAACAGATGAACTGCTGGCCCATTTTGGCAATAAATCAAGATTTTTACGCCATTCGATTTACTCGTTTCCAAATAAGGCGGTTTTCTCATTTTTTGAATCAAAAAAAGTCCCGCTCCTTACACGGGAGGACGGAAAGGTTTTTCCACAAAGCTTAAGAGCTTCCGATATTTTAAACGCCCTGCTTGCTGCTGTAAGATCAGCCGGGAACAGGATTGAATTTAACAATACAGTACGCAATGTGGAAAAAACAGATACAGGATTTTTAATTAAAACTGAATCAGCGCATTACAAATGCGGCTGCCTGATAATAGCGACAGGGGGAAAATCATATCCTGAAACCGGATCCAAAGGAGACGGCTATATATTCGCAGAGAGCCTCGGCCATACAGTCATAAAGCCTGAACCTGCCCTTACTCCTGTTAAAATAAAGGATCACCGCCTGGCAGCTCTAAGCGGTATCTCATTTAATGATATCAGAATATCACTCTGGCGGGAGAATAAAAAAATCAGCAGCTTCACGGGAGCGCTGTTGATTACGCATAACGGTTTATCCGGGCCTGTAATTCTTGATAATTCAAGATATTTCAAAAACCGCGATATCTTAAAGATCTCATTTGCAGATCTTCCTGATGATTTTTCAATATTCAGGGAAAGTATAAGAAAATCCGGCAATAAAATGATAAAAAAACTACTGCAGGATTTCGATCTTCCAGGAAGGCTTATCCATCATATTATCAGCCTTGCGTTCAAGGATATTGATAAAAACTGCGCTGATGCTGATATTGATGAGCTTAAACAGCTGTTTGACTGTCTCACCTCTTATCCTGCCGAAATTGCCTCCAAAGGGGATTTTGGCACTGCCATGGTTACAGCCGGCGGCATTGATCTTGCAGATATTAATCCCAAAACAATGGAATCAAAAATCCACAAAAATCTTTTTTTCGCCGGAGAAGTGCTTGATATTGACGGGGACTCAGGCGGCTACAACATACAGGCAGCATTCAGCACCGGCTTTAAAGCTGCAGAGACAATAAAAAAACGACTGGCCCTGGTAACACCGAAGCCAGTCTGATGAGAAAAAAATTGTGGAAATACTTATTTAAAAAATTGGAGGTAAATATCAGTTTTTGAAGACTGGTCTTTGTTTACATAGCCTTTGTCATAAAGCTTTTTGTAAAGTTCCAGGTAGAACATATCATAAACTTTCTTGTTTTCAACACTTAAATCTTCTTCATTTGAAAAAGAAATCTCAACTACTTTTCTTTCTTTATTATTCTTTTTAAGAGTCCAGTAATCGATTGAAAATTCAATATCACCCAGCAAGGGTTTTTGTGTATCAGCATAGGTACCTTCAAATTTGCCGGCATCAACAAAACCTGGAAATGATGCATCAACAATTGAAGGATAATTTTTCATAAGCATGGAAGTTATCTCACCAGATGTGATGCTTTCAAGCCAGTTCCAGACTTTTTTAAACTCAAGATCACCATTGGCTGCGGAAAAATCCTTTTCAGGTGAATATTTAAAATCAAAAGCTGTATTATATACATGGGTTATTTTTTTTCTGTCATTAATCGGTTTACCTTCAGCTCCGGCATCAAACTCATATTCGACATCATCTACTGTTGCAAAATCAAGAGCTTCAAAACTGTTCTGCCGTGATTTCAGGGTAACCTTACTTTTTGCAGGTTTCTTCCTGTCTTCCCTTACCCTGAAAATAAGCCCCTTATCCTGGAATTCTCCTTTTTTATCCAAAGCATACATGTAGTAATACTTTTTTACTGGGGTTTTATCTGCTTCAAAAATAATACCAAGATCAGAAAACTCTTTAGCGATAGCAGCAGTGAGAACCGGTTCTCCTGAATCATTAACCGGGAATTTAAGCGCATTTTCATTCAGAACAATTTTGTATTCAATTGCTGGCATTTTTCCCTCTGCAATACTTTTATCAACATCCTGCGCTGATACCGGAACTGTCAGAACTGCCATTAAAAATACAGCTGCAACAGTAATTATCTTTTTCTTTGTCTCTTTCATAAACACCTCCTTCCGTAATGGTTTATGATTTTACAATTGCAGTGTAATATCTGTCCAATAAAAAGATTCTATCTATATCGATAACTTTTTTTGTTCAATAACCTTGGAATAAACTGCCCGGTTCATTCTTTTAAAAAGATCTTTTAATAAAAATATTTTATTAAAAGATTTGCTTTTTTTCTTGAAGATTAGGGAATTTGAAGTTAATATTTATGCATGAAAAAACAATATAAAAATATAATTTCTTATGTCTGGACATCAGATATGGCAAAGGCTAAAAATTTCTACATTGATATTCTAGGTTTTCAGCAGCTTTCATCCACAGACGGATGGGTAGAACTTTCTGTTCCCGGGCTTAGCACTGTTTTTTTTGCGCTTAACCAATGGCCGCTTGATTCCCCTGCCCCTCAAAATAATTTTGTCACACTTGGAGTAGGTAATCTTGCTGAATTCAGAAAATATCTGTCTGAGAAAAATGTGAAACTAAAGGGAGAGACAGAGTTCCACGAAGAAGGGATCAAGCTTCTTAAATTCTTCGATCCTGACGGCAATACAATTACAGCGGCAGAAGTAGTATAAGATAAATTTTTTAAGGAAAATCAAAAGGGAAGCTGCTCAATATGATCCGCGGCTTCCTTTATAGGTATTTTCCCTGTGTATTTTTGCCTCTTCCCTCTGGATTAAAAGCCCTTTACTCTTTTCGCATTTCCAGAACCAGGATCTTGCGCTTCCTCTGTCGCCCAGAACATCATACAGTTTTCCTGTTTCAAGTGTTATCTCTGTATATGTATAGCTGCTGATCTGCCCGTATTTGAGTGCCTTTTCATAGTATTCAATCGCTTTTTTATAATCACCATTAGTATTATACCAGTTTCCATACATCTGCTGATATCGTGAAATCCACTTTCCTTTCACCTTGCCTGCTGAAATATCTTTCTCAATTATATCAAGCATTTTCTTTGCCTGGCCGGTATCCTTTTTCCTCAGCAGAATATCAATTTTATAAAACACAGCGGTGAGGTTATCTGGAAAATTATGCAAAAATTCCTCTGTCACAGAAAGCGCTTTTTCATAGTCCTTTTCAATATAAATGGCAGACGATATATAAAATATTTTTGCCTCCTGTCTGGTTAAAACCCCTTTCTCCATAGCAAGTTCAAGATATTTAAGGCCACTCTCAGAATCAGGATTGAATGAAAACGCTTTAAGCAGAGGCTGCATAGTATCGGGAAGAAGGGATGCGGTATAATACTGGTCTCCGAGAATAAAATAAAGATCAGGTAATTTATCAATATGAACTATCAGTTTTTCTGCGGCTGATTTTGATTTTGTTGCATGGGAAAAGGAGGATATCCACTCGTTATTGAGAGCGTAGCTTTTCATGTAGTAGTAATCCGCAAAACACCTGTAGAAATTGTTCTGGATAGAGTCTTTCTGTTTGAGAAGAAGATCTATTTTTTCTGAATATTCATCCAGATGCTTTAGAATGACCTCAATATTTTTTTTATCCGGATATTGATTTATAACAAGAAAATCATAGATTATTCTTCCGGCAAGCCCTTCCAGATCATCAGGATTAGCTGAAATATATTGATCTATAAGTTCCCCTGCTTTATCAAACTGAAAATTATAGGAATATCTTATAGCTTTAACTATTTCATTTTTTTCTTCTGTTTTTTCTTCGGATATAGCTGCGGCAATCGGAAATACAATAAAAAGCAGGATTAAAATGGTCAATTTCATATTTTTCCCTTATCTGGGCTGCAGGCCGTAACTGTTTCTGCCGCTCCATGCCCCTGTACCTGCCGGTAATTTGACATGAAAAGCAGATTAATGTAATATGCACAGTCTTTTAAATTTTAAGATATATTCAAAATAATAACAGGAAATTAAATGATAAATGTCTCAAATCTTAAAGTCAGCTTCGGGGGAAAGATTCTTTTTCAAAACAGCGGTTTTATTATCAGGCCCGGGGATAAAACAGGGCTTGTCGGCCCCAACGGTTCGGGGAAAACAACTGTTTTCAGGATACTCTCGGGCCAGGAGCTGCCGGATGAAGGGAGTGTTGCCATAGACCCGGGGATTGTGACAGGCTACTTTTCACAGGAAGTTGGTGAGATGGCAGGGAAAAGCGCGCTTGAAGAGGCGCTCTCTGGCGCAGGCTGTTTACATGCTATAGGTAACGAACTTTCGCAGATTGAACACATATTATCTGATTCTGCCCTTTCGCCACTCTCAGAGGAAGCCATGGAAAAAATTATGGAGCGGTACGGAGAGCTTCAAAGCAAATATCAACATCTGGGCGGATATGAACTTGAGGCAAATGCCAAAACAATACTTTCAGGGCTCGGTATAGATGAGAAAAGATGGGACAATCCTGTAGAGAGTTTCAGCGGCGGCTGGAAGATGAGGATAGCGCTTGCTAAAATTCTTCTTTTGAATCCTGATGTTCTTCTTATTGATGAGCCGACAAATCACCTTGATATGGAGTCGATTGTGTGGCTTGAAAACTGGCTGAAATCTTTCAAAGGGGCAATTGTCATGACAAGCCATGACAGGGATTTCATGACAAGGATATGCACAAGAACGATAGAGGCAGCAGATGGCTCTATTACAACCTACAGCGGAAACTACGATTTTTACCTTAAAGAAAGGGAAATCAGGAGAGAGCAGATCATAGCCTCACACAGGAGGCAGCAGGCCATGCTTGCCAAAGAGGAAGAGTTTATAGCAAAATTTGCCGCCCGCGCCTCCCACGCGGCCCAGGTACAGTCCCGAATCAAGACTATAGAGAAGATTGAGAGGATTGTAATCCCTGCTGAACAAAGAGTGATGAAATTTAAATTCAGCAGTGTAAAAAGAAGCGGAGACATTGTTGTAAGCATGGATAATCTTTCAAAGGAGTGGGAACTCCCCGGGATCAAAGAGGCCTGTCCGGTATTCAGCGGGATAACAGGAGTCGTAGACAGGTGCGACAAGATTGCGTTGACAGGGGTAAATGGCGCGGGAAAATCAACCCTGCTAAAGGTTATTACAGGGCAGACTGAGGCAACTGCCGGAAGCTGCATTATCGGGGCAAGTGTTGAAACCGGTTATTTCAGCCAGTATTCATGCGATCTGCTTGATCCGGAAAAAACAATCTTTGATGAGGTTTCAGGCCGAGTCCCGAAAGAGACAATAGGCTATATAAAAAACCTGCTCGGCGCTTTTCTTTTTTCAGGAGATGATACAGAGAAGAAGATAGGCGTTCTGTCAGGAGGGGAGAAAACAAGGGTAATGCTTGCATCCCTTCTCGCGCAGCCTGTAAATTTTCTTGTACTTGATGAGCCTACCAATCACCTTGATATCGCGAGCAGGGAAGTTCTTCTGCATGCATTAAAGGAATTTGAAGGGACTGTTATGGTGGTAAGCCATGACAGATATTTCCTGCGAAGTTTTGTAAACCGGGTTTTCGAGATTGACCACGGCGCACTTAATATTTATGAAGGTGATTATTCATACTATATGGATAAAAAAAAGGAAGCTGAGGCGGTTTTATTAAAATAAACCATTAAGTGAAAAACTGCCCGGTATGCCTATCCTGCCTATCCTGCCTAACCGGGCATAAAAACATTATCTGACGCTTACAATCATTTTTTCAGGAAGCCATGTTATTATCTGCGGGAAAACTACAAGCAGAACCAGAACAAAGGCAACTATCGCTACAAAGGGAAGTACCCCCCGGATTATGTCGCCCATTTCAAGGTTATACTCTTTGGGTGCGGTACCCTTCAGGACAAATATCGACATTGCCATCGGAGGAGTCATAAACGCCATCTGAAGGTTGATAACTACCATCATTCCTGCCCATAGCGGGTCAAAACCCAATTTCGTAAAAATAATTGAGAAGATGGGAACAACGATAAAGACAATTCCTATCCATTCAATAAACATCCCAAGCGCAAAAACAATAATCATGACTACAGCGAAAGATGCCCATTTCCCTCCCGGAACAGCAAGGATAAGCTCGGCGACAACATCACCTGCACCCGCGTTCATGAAAATGCCGACAAAAGCATAGGAAAGAGCCGCGATAAGAACTACAAAAGCGCTCACCTTCATCGTCTCAAGACTTGCTGTTTTAAGCATCTTAAAACTGAATTTGCGGTATGCGATTGCAAGAAGAATTGAGGCAGTGCAGCCTACTGCGGCGGCTTCTGTTGGAGGGGCAATACCGGAAAAAATTGTTCCAAGAACCGCGGCGATGAGAAGAACAGGGGGAAGCATCGATTTTAACAACTTTAAAATCTTTGCAGGTGTAATCGGGGTCATCTGGTCTTTAGGTATAGCGGGGCCGAGAGAAGGATTAATCAGGCACCGTATGACAACATACATAATATACATGGAAGAAAGAAGTAATCCGGGAAATACTGCTCCCATAAACATCTGCCCTATTGATAGCCCTGCCTGGGGCGCGTAAACAATAAGCATGATGCTTGGAGGAATCAGTATTCCAAGTGTTCCTGCCGCTACTATTGAACCTGAGGCAATGCTTCTGTCATAACCACGGTTTAACATGGGCCCCAGTGCCATCAGAGTAAGGATTGTAACAGACGCGGCAATAACGCCAAGGCATGCGGCGAGGATTGTGCCGAAAACTATTGTTACAATAGCAAGCCCCCCCTTAAGCCTACCTAGAGCGTCATAAAGGTTTTCATAAAGCTCATTGGTTATACCAGACTGCTGAAGAATTACACCCATAAAAGTAAATAACGGCACAGCAAGGTATGGATAATTAAGCGATAAATCATAAAATCTTGTAAAAAGAATATGAAAGGTAGTGTTGGCGCCGAATACAGCAAGCCCGACCAGAAAAGAGACACTTCCGATTACAAAAGCAATTGGAAAGCCTGTAAGGACAAGGAGGAATACTCCGCCCAGCATAAGCAGGGCAATTATTTCAGGATTAAGCGTTATCAATCGGGGTTCCTCCAAAATAAAGATATAAATCGCGTATTAGCCTGGCTAACCCCTGTAAAACCAGGAGAAACAGCCCAAGCGTAAAAACAGTCCGGTACGGGCCAGCAGGCGGATACCAGAAACTGTTGAACATTACTTCGTTTATTTTCCAGGCTTTAATAGTCCACTTCAATGAATACCAGAACATGACAGTCACAAGGGGGAAAAACAAAAACAGTGAAGCAACAGCATTTATCAGCGCCTGATTCCGGATGCTGAATCTGCTGAATATAAGATCTACTCTTGTATGGGCGTTATGAAGATAATCATAGGATGCTCCAAGCATATAGAGAGTTCCTCCAGCCATGCATAAAGTATCATAGGCCCAAATGGTTGGTGCCCCGAAAACATGCCGTGAGATAGTCTCGTATGTTCCAACTGCCACAAGAATCAGGGCAAACCATTTCCCGGCCGAACCGGCTGTTTCACTTAAGCTGTCAATAAATTTCAGAACTTTTCTAATGAAAGTCATGTCTGGCTCCTTCGAGTTAATTACTGCATTGCAGCATAAGCGATTCCATAAGATCTCATGGAATTATAAATTTCACCGAAAATTGGTTTTTCTGATGCTGATTTTTCAGAATAGAATTTATCTGCCTCAGCTATTACAGCTTTTTCGATGTCAGCTGGAACCTTAAGTACCTTGTTGCCTGCTTTTTTGAAACTTTCAACTGCTTTAATTGATTCCGCGATTAAAAATTCATGCTGAAGCATTGTATAATTCGAAACAACATTTTTAACAATTGCCTGAAGATCTGCAGGAAGGGCGTTAAATGCTGCCGGGTTTACAAAAAACACCTGAGGATCACTTGGTGCTCTTGAGGAAGAAATATAAACATATTCTGCAACTTCGTTAAAGTGCATTGTCCAGTTGGAGGCAAGGGTTGAATATTCGAAAGCATCAATTGTCCCTCTCTGCATTGCCTCATAAACTTCTCCGCCAGGGATTATTACAGTAGCAGCGCCAAGTCTTTTAAGAATTTCACCGCCGTCGCCCATGCATCTGGCTTTAAGGCCTTTAATATCTGCCATTGATTTAAGCTCAACCTTGGAGTGGAAAAAAACCTCTGCAGGAAGGGGAGAAAGAGCTCCAGGGAATGTCATTACATCATACCCTTCCATCATCTTGTTCATCAGTTCTGCCCCTCCGCCATAATCAAACCATGATCTTAGAGCTTCCCCTGCAAGGGCCCCCGGCCTTGAGCTGATAAGGCCGGCTGCTGACCATTTATCAAGATTGTACATCGGGCATGTATAACACATCTGCAGTACATTCTCATTAATTGCGTCTACTTCCTTGTATGCGGGAACTATTGAACCGCCGACAAACGGTTTTACCTCAAGGCGGCCGCCTGATGCCTCTGTTATCGCGTTACACACCATATCATGATAAATCTGCGAAGGGTCTGATGCAGGGCCGTGTCCGGAAGATTTCCAGACTATCTTTTCCACAGCAGCAGCCTTTTCCGAATCTGCGCTTTTTGCTCCGCCGCAGGAAGTAAAAGCTACGGCAGCAATGGCTATCAGAATGATAAGCCCTGTTGCTGCTAAATTCTTTTTCATAATAAACTCCTTTAAAAAAACTATAATTATGATTTACAGATTATTCTGCAAACCCTAATTCCGCGTAATTTATAAATCAAGGACAAGAGAGCTGCCTGTTCTATTGTGAAAATACCTTCCTCCATTCTTTTCAAGCATATTAACCGCGATTTTACCTGTACAATGTGATACCCCGATAACCTCTATCTGTTCTTCCATAAGATAACTTGCAGCAGCTGCTGCACTTTCTTCTGAAGCCTCAACAAGATGCGTTCCTCCCAATACCGCGTACAAAGGCTTGGCGAAACGTGATTTTGCCTCATCAAGCATATTTCGCATTCCCGGATGGGAGCATCCGAGTACCGCAATAAGCCCTTTTGGTGTATCAATGACAATCATCACCTCATCATCAAACCGGTCCGGGATAAAACCCTTATCTGTAAGAAGATTGAATCTTGGGTTTATAAGCTCATCTCTGTGGATACGGGGAAACGATCCAAGCACAAAAACATCAGGCACAAGCTCCCTTACCTGCCGGGAAAGAAGCTTATATCTGATCTTGTTTTCTTTTAAAAAATCTTCTGAAAAATTGTTTCCCAGAAATTCATATCTTCCATTTTTACACGCGTATTTTTCATTAAAAAAACCTTCACCCGCGACCAGCTCAAAACTGCTGTTAACCTTGATCAATTCCCGCAGCCCCCCAGAATGATCATAGTGGCCATGGCTAAGGACAGCATATTCAACATCATCAAGGCTGATCCTAAGCTGATCCGCGTTTTCAATAAATTTACCTGACTGTCCGGTATCAAATATTATTTTGTGTCCCGGTGTTTCGATACAGAAGGAAATGCCATGCTCAGACTTTAGGGCAAGATGTTCCCCCTGCGTGTTTTCTATTAATGTTGTGATGCGGATCAATTTGCACCTCCGGTTTCAGCAATATGAGCCCTGATATCGTTAAGCGCATTTTCAAGATGCTCTTCCATTTTTTTTTCAGCCATACGGCTGTCGTGAAAACTTACAGCATCAACAATGGCGCAATGTTCTTTTATGGTCTTTTTGATTCTTCCCGGTACCTGAAGGCTTGAAATCCATCCCACAGGTAAAGACTGAGTCATTGTCTTCATAAGCATATAAAGGGTACGGTTTTTTGCCGCCCTTGCAAGATGGAGGTGAAACTTCTCATCAAGGCGGATAATTTCAGCTGTATTTCCTGATTCAGAATAAAGTGTGAACTGCCGGCAAATATCCTGTAATTTCATAATATCATCCTCATCCGCCTTGGCAGCTGCATAGGCGGCAGCCTTGGGATCAATAATCAGCCTTATTTCAAAATGCTCTTCAAGTGAGGCTTCATTTTTACGAAGCCAGTCGGCAAATTTCTGATTGTTTTTTTCATTCGGGTCAGCTATAAAAATACCTTTCCCGTGAATAACAGATACAAGCCCTGACAACTCAAGAAGGCGTACTGCTTCCCGGACAGAAGAGCGGCTTACACTAAGAAGTTTGGTAAGTTCATTCTCTGAATAGAATTTATCACCAGGAGAAAAATCCTCACCCTTTATCATTTTTTTGATCTCTTCAAATACCTGATCTGAAAGTCTTGATTTTATGATTGCCAGAACTGAACCTCCATCATGTTGTCTGATGTCTACTCATCAGACAAGTTAAATTATAGATCCCGCTATTCCATCTGTCAAGCCTTTTCCAGTGTTTTTCCTGTGCTGTTTTGTTATCTGATTTACCACATTTCTGCAGGACAAATATGGCAGAAATATGGACAGCAGTAAAAGAACTATCCAGTCGGCTTATTAAAAGTTGACATAACCTGATACCGGGAATAGACTTTAACAGCCAATAATTGCTTAAAGCCCGGAAAATTAAACAGCTATACGGTTGCAGCATGGAAAGACTTTTGTTACTATCGATAAGTTTTACATTTCTGTTATATTTTAATATTTATTGTTGA
>JAVEZE010000091.1:0-11256 GCA_034003145.1 Spirochaetia bacterium | reverse complement strand
CCACTATTATTTCAGGGACTTTTTTTTCTGCGATTCAGGCTGGATGACAGCTCTCCTTGTGTTGAGCGTCCTGTCCCAGGCAGATGAAAATATATCAGAGATGGTAAAAAAGATAAGTAGATATTTTTTCTCGGGAGAGATTAATTTTTCAGTAAGAGGAGGGGATAAGGAAAGCCTTTACACCCTGCTTAAGGAAAAGTATAACGACGGGATAAAAAATGAAATTGACGGGATAAGGATTGATTATCCTGACTGGTGGTTTGTTGTAAGACGATCGACAAATGAGCCGCTTGTAAGACTGGTTGTTGAGACAAAAAAAGAAGATGCCCTTGATGGGAGAATAAAAGAGCTTGCCGGATTGATAGAAGCATCAGGCAGTAAAAAATAAAAGCAGGTGTAAAATGACTAACGTAAAAATTGATGTGTCAAAGATTGATTTTATTTTTTTTGACAAGGGGGGGACATTAAGCTATCAGGAGCCCCATGAAGACGGCGGGGTAGCAGCCGCGAAAAAGATAATGGATTTTATAGGTTATACAGGCGATGCTTCAGAGTTCCGGAAAATGCTTAAAGAGAGGGACAAGAAATATAAAGCCTGGTCTCTTGAGTCATGCTATGAAGATACTGTCGAGGATATGTGTGTAAAATGGCTTTTTCATGACGCGCCTGACATGAAAAAAGTAAAAGATAACGCTGATGAAATTATAAGAATGACATCCTATGTCAAGGGAGAGAGGATAATGCATGCCGAGGCTGCCCCTCTTGTAAAAACCCTTAAAGAAAGAGGTTACAGGGTAGGACTTATAAGCAATACTGTAAGCCCGACAATGGTCCCTGATGAGCTTAAGGCTGCCGGTTTTTTCGATGACCTTGAAGTAGTTGTAATGTCATCAGTTGAGCGGCTTCGAAAACCTGATCCCGCGATTTTCAGGCTGGCATGCAAAAGGGCAGGGGTTGCCCCTGAAAAATGTGTTTATATCGGGGATGCCCCAAACCGCGATGTTGAAGGGCCCAGAAAAGCGGGGTTCGCTGGAATTATAATTATCAGCGGGAAAAATTATAACCCGGAATCAGATAAAGGGCCGATGAGGGAACCTGATGTTGTTGTTGAAAACCTTACTGAGCTTTATAATCTTTTTCCTGACAGGCGGGGGTAATTTTTTATGAAAAATGAAACATCAGCTGCGGGAAAAATGAGAATAACAGAAAGCCGGTTTACCGGAGCCTGGATGACAGATATAGATGATACAATAATAAGATCAGGTGAAATGCCGGATGAGGCGTGGATTAAATGGATATCATCAAAAATTGAAAAATTAAACCGCCACAACATATTATGGATTCCGATGAGCGGAGTTGCCATTGTAAAACTGGGGCCCCGGATTCTTTACCGGCTGCCGGATGAAATACTTGACTCTGTCCTTTACTATGGCGGTGACGGAAGCCAGAAATACTATTACGATTCGAAATCGAGAAAGTGGGCCGAAGACCTTGAATACAAACGGGTTTTTACTGATGAGCAGACTCTTGCCGTAATTGGAAAGGATGAGTTTTTAAAAACAGTTCATGACGGGGAGCGGTATGAAAAGGCTGCCTCGAGACTGGCTGACGGGGGTTTTAAATCCGGAAAGTTTAAATCTGAAGACGGAATACTCACCACCATGAAAAAGATGCTTTCAGATGCAGGCTATGATCCTGCCCTTTCTGAGACATATTTCAGGGGGGGCTCTGTAAGCTGGATGATGCTGGGAGATATATCAGCTGATCCCTATAAAACAGAAAAAGCCGCAAATGTGAGAAAAAAGCTGATTGAGTACGCGGAAAAAACCCTTGAAGAAGAGGGTCACCTGAAGCGTTTTGGAAAAGAGGGAATAAATATTCCTTTCCATGGAGCGCGCGGGATAAAATTTGTGATGATGGGGAACGACAAGGAGAGGGGAACGCGCGATCTTGTTGAGAATGAAGAGATAAAAGCTGAAAACATTGTGTTTGCCGGTAACGAACTTTTCGCAGGCGGCAATGACAACATGATCAGAAAAGTAGGCGGGGTGACAATACTCTCTGTAGGGGAGAAGACAGATCCCGGTGAGAATGTAATAGCTGCAGGGGACGGGATTGACGCAAACAATCTGTGGCTTGATAAAATATGCGCTTTACTTGATAAAGGTGAAAAGTGGGAAGATATCCTGGCTGATATCAGGGAGCGCGGTAAAAAATGGATAGGATAAAAAAAATGAATGAAGCATTTAAGTCCGGCTGTGTAAGAGGGCCGTATCCCCTTCAGTGGGATGGGGAAACTGCCTACAGAATCGGAAGATATCTCCCATCACTCCTTGATGTGAAAAGCATAGTTATAGGACGTGATGCCCGTATCTCCTCTCCAGAGATTTTTAACCATCTTTCAAGAGGGGTTTCAGAAAGCGGGGCTGATGTATATGATATCGGACTTGTTGATACGCCTGCCCTTTATTTTGCGAATGTTAAATATGGTTTTAACGCGTCTGTTATGATTACAGCTTCTCATAACCCTAATGGGGATAACGGGCTTAAGATACACCGTAGTAACGCGGTGCCGGTCGACAGCAAAACAGGGCTTAAGGAGCTTGAATCACTCATTGATGTCAAGCCGCCTGCAGCAGCCGGAAAAAAAGGAAAAATTGAATATCTTGATATAGAAAAAGATTATCTGAAACTGCTTGAGGGATTCACACACGGAATAAAAAAACTCAAAGTTGTCCTTGACTGCTCTGACGGCTGCGCAGGAAGGTTTATCCATAAGATAATCAGGATGATACCCCAGGGTGAGTTTATAATTTTAAACGATAAGCCGGATGGTAATTTTCCCGCACACGGGCCAAACCCGTTAAAAGATTCAAGCCAGGTGCAGATAAGAGAGAAGATCGCAGAGACAAAAGCTGATTTCGGCATAATATTTGACGGTGACTGCGACAGGACAATTTTCATTACAGAGAAAGGTGAAATGGTTATGCCTGACCTTATCCTTGCTTTTCTTGCAAGATACTATTTTATCCATTTTCCTGAGAAAAAAAACAGGGATGACGGGGTAATCTATGACCTGCGGTGTTCAAGCAATGTTAAGGAATATGTGAAAAAACTGGGAGGGAAGGCTCATCAGTGCAAGACAGGGCATACCGCGATACAGTCCGCGATTCTCGGCAATAAAGGGCTTATAGGGGCAGAGCTTGCGGGGCACTATTATTTCCGTGATTTCTATGGACAGGATTCAGCATTTATAGCTATGCTGATGGCATTTGCTGTTGTCTCAAACAGCAGGCAAAAATTCTCGGAGATTGTGGAAGAAATTGAAAAATACGCTTTTTCCGGTGAAATCAATTTTAAGGTTAAAAACAGTTCAGCTGTTTTGGATAAACTTGAAAATACTTATGCCGCTCTAGGCGCGAAAATAGACAGAAGCGAAGGGATAAAGGCAAGTTTTGACAGCTGGTGGTTTCTTGCAAGGATATCAAATACAGAGCCGGTATTAAGGATAGTTGTTGAAGCGGAAGAGAAGGTTTCAATGAGGAAAAAAGTAGAAGAGCTTACAGAAATTATAACAGGGTAACCCTGGTAAAGATGCAGTCATGGATCTGCGGCCAGGTTTCCTGAAATTAAACAGGAGATGAACATGAAAAAAAAGTACAATATAGTGTCGATCGGGCATGTAACCAATGATGTGAGAAACATGATGGGAAAGAAAACTCCCTTTGTCGGGGGGGCAGCCTATTTTTCACCCCATGCCGCGAAAAGATCAGGAGCAGATGTTCTTGTAATTACCAAAATGGCAGAGAAGGACAGGCATACCCTTTCCACTCTTACAGATGCGGGTATTGACGTTCTCCCACTTCCGTCCAAGGCGACAACCTCAATCGAGAACATCTTTGTTACAGAGGACCAGGATAACAGAAAATTAAAACTTATCTCTCTGGCAGACTCTTTTTCTGCAGATGAAATTCCGGATGACATAAAAGCTGATGTTTTCCATATCGCTGCCCTTTTCCACGGAGAAGTGCCTGATGAGATGATTAAAAGCCTTTCAAAAAGAGGGAAAATAGCATTTGATCTTCAGGCAGCGCTCCGGTACATCGGAGAGGATGATGTTTATTTCGAAGACTGGAAAGAGAAGGAAAAATACCTTCCATTTGTCCATTACATCAAGGCAGACTCACTTGAGATAAAGGTTATTACAGGGACTGACGACAGGGAAAAGGCTGCGAAAATACTTTTTGGCTGGGGCGGTAAAGAAATTGTCATAACACGTAAAGATGAAGTTCTTGTCTATGACGGGAAAAACTTTTATCACGCCCCGTTTAACGCGAAAAACCTTGACGGCAGGGCAGGGCGGGGCGACACCTGCTTTCTCTCATACATTACAAGAAGATTCACACACGGCCCTGATGAGGCGGCCCACTACGCCGCAGCACTTACAAGCATCAAGATGGAAAAACCTGCTCCCTTTTCAGGGACTTTACAGGATGTGCTTGACAGGATGAAGACCCAGGCCTACTGATTCTTTAGTTTTTAATCTGTGAATAACCATGAGCCCCCGCCCTGCAAAGGATCGGGGGTTTTCTTGCTGTGGCAGGAATAAAGATCTTAAATCTCAAATCTTGACTAATTGTAAGGTTAACTTTATGAATTAGGCTGAAATCGTTAAGTTAACTTTATGCAACCCTGTGTTGAAAAGGGGAGATAAAGATGAAAGGAGGGAAAAGACAATTACAATTATAGATTAGCCTTTAAGAAAACAACTCTTTTTAAACGCAATATTGCAGATGCCGGAGTGAAAGGATACAATCAAAATAAATTCAAAAATAGAATAATTGAAACTTTGATAGGGAGATGTTATGGAACTTGACGCAGGGAACAGGATTATTGAGAACATGTCAAAGGTCATTGTCGGAAAAAAAGATGCGCTTGAGCTTATTGTGGTCGCGCTCCTGTCTGGCGGCCACGTTTTGCTTGAGGATGTTCCGGGGGTGGGAAAGACAGTTATCGGTAAATGCCTTGCCAAAAGCATAAACGGGACTTTTACAAGGATTCAGTTTACACCTGATGTTCTTCCGGGAGATGTTACAGGTTTTAATGTCTATGACAATAAAACAGGCCAGTTTAATTTTCAGCCAGGGCCTGTTATGACAAATATTCTCCTTGCTGATGAAATCAACAGGGCTATTCCAAGGACACAGTCAAGCCTTCTTGAAAGTATGGAAGAGAATCAGGTGACTGTGGATTCAAAAACCTGGATGCTCCCCTCGCCATTCCTTGTAATCGCGACACAGAATCCTATAGAGCTTGAAGGGACTTTTCCCCTCCCCGAGGCGCAGCTTGACAGGTTTCTCCTTAAAATATCACTTGGCTACCCAAACCTTGAAGAGGAAAATATTATACTTAAAAGATTTCAGAAAGATGACCCTCTTCCATCATTATCATCTGTTTTTGATCCGCAGGAGATTCTCATTATGCAGAAAATGAGAAAAGAGGTTACAGTCTCAGATGCGGTAAGGCGGTATATTACTGAAATTACATCTGCGACAAGGGGCAGCAAAAAGATTAAATACGGTGCAAGCCCGAGAGGTTCTCTGGGGCTGATGAGGGCGGCGCAGGGTCTTGCCCTGCTTGATAAAAGAAATTACATCCTCCCTGATGATGTTAAAAAAGTATCAGTTCCAGTCCTTGCTCACAGGATTATTCTTAAGGAAGAGATCTCTTTAAGCGGTGAGAGTGCTGATGATATAATAACCGGGATTATAAAAAAAACAGCAGTACCGTTATGATGATCAGTTTTGATGAGGTTCCCACTTCGATTTTTTTTGTATTTCCTGTTCAGGTAGTTCTTGCTGTTTTACTGGCAATAGGACTTCTTCTTAACATCAGGGAACTTGTGATCTTTTCCCTTGTTTTGACTTCATTGAAGTTTTTTACTTATCTGTGGAGCATTGCAAGTCTCAAGAAGGTTGAATGCGCTATACTGCCGGAGCGATACAGGCTTTTTCCCGGCGAAAAACTTGATATTTCTGTAAATGTAAATAACCTGAAAATTCTTCCGGTGCGTATAAAGATAGAGCTTTTTATCCATCATTCGTTATGTAAGGGGGACCCAGAGGCCACTGTTTCCGGCAGGAGCATAAATCTTGAAAAAACTTTTATGTGGTTTGAAAGATCTGGTTTTTTACTTGAGACATTCCCCTCTAAAAGAGGGGTTTATAATCTTGGCCCGCCAGTTATAACAGGCTGCGATATTTTCTCTTTTAATCAGCGAAGGGAAAAAACAGGGGAAAGTGCGGAAATAGTTGTATATCCTGCAGTCATTGAAATAAAAAATTATAAACTTCTTGAGAGGGAATACTTCGGCCTTCACAAAGGGATAAGCCCTGTAAAGAATCCTCTGCTTGTTTCAGGGACAAGGGATTATCAAAGCGGAACTCCTGCGCGGAATATTCACTGGAAAGCAAGCGCAAGGTTTGACCAGCTTCAGGCCAAGATGTTTGAATCTGTAAGACAGGAAAAAGTGCTGATAATTCTTGACGCCTCCGGTTTTAAAAGAAGGGTTGGTGACTCCTTAAGTGCAGCCTGCCGGGAAGATGAAGATTTTGAAAAAACAGTTCAGGTTATTGCCGCTTTTATACTTAAGCTTCAGCATAAAGATATCCCCTCAGGTTTTGTTACCAACGCCATGCTTGAAAGAGGCTCTTCCGGCAGCGGCGGGTCAAGAATAATCCCGTTTTCATGCAGCAGCCGTCATCATGCCCTTATCCTTGAGACACTTGCAAGGCTTAAACCTGAAGCTTCTGAAAAGCCTGATATGACAGTACTTATGACAAAGGGAAACTTCCTTTCAGGCAATGCCGGCTGCATCTGTTTTGCGAAAAATTATTCTTCCGGTATTTTAAAAACAGCGGATTTTCTAAAGGCAAGAAAAATCCGGGCCAGGTTTATTTTTGCTGAAAAAAATGGAAATGATTTCCCGCCGGGTAATTTTGATTACCTTGATGAAATTATGGCAGGGGGGGGAGGTAAATCATGATAAACCCGGCCTCCTTTGTTCTTCTCTTGCTGCAGCCAGTTATTATTATGAGCATTCTCTATCCCTGGACTTCTTTTCTGTTTGGCGTAACAGGGATAAAAACCCCTCCTGTTTCTGATCTGATTTTGATATTTCTTACCGCATTTGTCTTTTTAAAAACAGGGGAAAAGAAAAAGATCAGAAGAGTTTACAGATTTCTTCTCTATGGCGCAGGATTTTTCTTTTCAGTCTTTTTAATTTTTACAAGATATTTTAAGATCAGCTTTAAGACAGGACTTGGCTTTTCCCTGATAGAATGGTTCTTCCCTGTTAATACATTCCAGGGAATAGCAGCAACTCTTTTACTGTATCTGTTTATCGGGATTATCTGGAAGTTTGTCTATTCACTGAATAATAATTTAACCAAAGATGCAGTAACCAGGCGGTTTGACCTTGTTCTTGCTTTTTTTCTTGTTCTTCTCCTTGTAAAAAGCATAATGGTTTACAAAGGGGCTTCTTTGCCGGCTGATAACTCAACAGCAGGCGGATTTATCCTTTTCATAATCGCAGCCCTTTTCTCCCTCGGATTTGCCGATCTGAAAGGAGAGAGAAAAAACAAACAGTTTTCCGGTTTCATAAAAATCGTGTTTGCAATATCAGGTTTCATCTTTTTTATTATATCTTTTGTATCTATCCTTTTTTCATTTTTCTCCCCTGAGTTAAAACAGGCAGCGGAAACTGTTTCAACCCTTGCCGGAAAAGCCGCGGTGCCGGTTGAAAACACCTTTCTTTTTTTTATGAGATTTTTCATGAACAGCCCATACAGGCGCAATATTGCTGTGATGGGAGAGGCCGGGGACTCATCTGCCCCGCAGCAGCTGCCTGCTGTATCCGGATCGTTTAATGAAGCAATATTTTATCTGTTTGCAGCTCTTTTGATTCTCTTTATCTTGTTGGTATTTGCCGTATTGGGGTATCAGCTTTTTAAGAAAATTATTTCGTGGCTTTTTGAAAAACCTTCTCAAAAAAAGAAAACACCGCAGGAATCATCATCCTGGAAACAAAGTATTCATCATCTGGCTGCTTTTATTCTAAACGCCTGTAAAAAAATAATTTCTTTTTTAAAAGGTGAGAGAAGAGCAAATCCGGCAAAAACATATTTCAGGCTGCTTTTGATGTGGGGTAAATTTAAAGGGGCAATCCGCGTTGAAACTGAGACACCAAGGGAATACTCGCTCCGGCTTGAAGGAAAATTTCCAACGCTGAAAAAAGAGATCCGCTATATTGTAAATCTGCATGATAAATTTGTTTACGGCAATATTTATCCGGAAAAAGAGCAGGCACAAATAGCCTCGAGCTATCTTAAAACTATTAATAATCCTTTCAGAATGCTTTCAGGCAAAAAAATATAAAAATATATTTTAACTATTCCTTTTTTTGGGGTTGAGAGTGGTTTTTATGTTTTGCTTTAATTTCAGATACTGCCTGAATTGACTCTTGTTCTCAGCTTAACACCCGCGACAGTACAAGCTATTTTTACTGATTCTGTTACATCAGCTTTTGCCTTGACTTCAATCAGCCCCTTTACAGGCGAGATTGCGACACTTTTGACCCCTGGAACTGTCTCAAGCGCTGTCTTTAAAACCTTGCCGTTAGTGCTGTTGAGTGAATCAATAAGATAAAGATAACTGTTTACTCCAAACATATTTTAATATTGCACAATGGCGGACTGTTGTCAAACCATGTTTTTCCTGATTTCCTCATAACCAGGCTTGATTATATCGTAAATTATTTCAAGTCTTTCATCATAATGGATAAATGCAGACTTTATCGCGTTAAGTGTAAGTTTTTCCATATCCTTGAGAGTAAGTGAAAACAGCGAAGAGGCAATGGATAATTCATTTGTAAGTGTTGTATTGCTCATCAGGCGGTTATCTGTACAGAGAAATACCCGGAATCCGTTCCTGTAATAGATAATAAAGGGATGCTGCTCAAGTGATGCGGCAGCGCCGGTATGGATGTTTGAAGAAAGGCAAATTTCAAGAGGAATTCTCCTGTCTCTGATAAAATGGGAAAGAGTACCCATTTTTATTCCGCCGGAGGGTGTAACTGTCATGTCTTCCATAAGCCTTGTAGCATGCCCGATCCTGTGGCTCCCGCATACCTGCAGAGCCTGCCAGATTGATTCAGGGCCGAAAGCTTCTCCTGCGTGTATAGTGATGTTGAAGTTTTTGCTTGTGATATATTTAAGCGCCTCAAGATGCCTTCTTGGAGGATGGCCGAACTCATCTCCTGCGATATCAAAACCGACAACACCCTTTGATCTGAATGATACAGCAAGTTCTGCTATTTCAAGTGAATCGCTTTTGTCTCTCATGGCGCATAGTATCAGCCCATACATTATTCCTGTCTCTGCGCTCCCCTCTTCAAGCCCTGCGAGAACAGATTCAACAATCTCTTCAAGGTTTAACCCTTTCAAAGTGTGAAGCGAAGGGGCAAATCTTATTTCAACATAGATAATGTTTTCTTCTGCCCTGTCGATTATCGCTTCTCTTGCGACCCTTACCAGCGCTTCCCTGTGCTGCAGTATACTTACGGTAACTGCGAAACCTTCAAGGTATGCCGGAAGGCTTTTTCTGTCAGCTCCCCTGTGAAACCAGGATGCGATATCATCAGGTGTATCAGCCGGCATGGGAATGTTGTAACGGGAGGCAAGTTCAAGTATTGTAAGAGGCCTCAAGCCCCCGTCAAGATGATCGTGCAGTTCAACCTTGGGAACTGCTTTTAAAATGTCCAAATTTATCATATAGTAAGAATATCCCTGCTTTTTGATTATGGCAATTGATATATTTGAAAGGAGGCTTTTTATGCTATTCGAAATAGACAGAGGCGCTCATCTTTACTTCAGAAAATGGCTCTCTTCAGGAGAATTGCCTGGATATCCATCTGCCAATATTATAATTGTACACGGATACGCTGAGCACAGCGGAAGATATGAATATGCGGGGAAGTATCTTTCCCAAAAAGGATTTTCTGTATACGCGTTTGACCTTCCGGGACATGGAAAATCAGTTGGAAGCAGGGCGCTTATCCCCGGCATTGATGACCTGGTTTTAAAACTGAAACTTTTTGTGGAATTTGTAAAAACCCGGGACAAGGGTGAAAAAACATTTATCATAGGCCACAGCATGGGTGGTGTTGTCGCAGCGTTGTATGCTTCCCTTTATGGAAATGAAATAGACGGCCTCATAACAAGCGGCGCTGCTGTCATGCCTCTGCCTGAGCTTAAAGGGATGATTCAAAAGATTGCAGAGGCAGTTTCCACCCTTTTACCGGAATTAAGGACTCTCAGTCTTGATCCGGATAAGCTTTCAAGAGATGCCGGAGTTGTTGAGGATTACAGGAGCGATCCATTAAATTATAACGGGAAGGTTAAGCTCAAAACCGCAGTTGAACTTTCACGATCGCGCAAGATGATTGAAAAGGCTGCAGGAAATATAACTGTCCCTTTCTTTGTGATGCATGGAGCTGATGACACTCTTGCTGAACCTGAAGGGAGCAGACTGCTTTTTGAAAAAGCCTCTTCTGTAGATAAAACAATCAGATTATTTGATGGATTAAGGCATGAGATACTAAATGAACCGGAAAAAGAGCTTGTTCTTGAGGCTATAAGGGACTGGCTTTATTTAAGGTTGTCCTGATATTGATATTGTGAATAATCTTGATTATGTTAAGATCCAAAGAAGAGAGGTATAGTAAATCCATAATAAAGAATCAGTATGACAGATAAAAAAGAACTTTACAGAATAGTTGATTTCATATTGAACAAGGCAGATGAAGGGGATCTCGAGGTTGTCGGGGAAGCTCTCAAAAAAAGGCTAACCGCGAGAAGCAAAAGTCCCGGCGGAGTTGATATAAATTATCTTGCCCATTCAATGGGTGAAAATATTTCAAAACAGGTTTCCGCGTCAAAGGATCAGCTCCGGGAAACTATCGCTGATTTTGTCGCGAAAACCATTAAGCAGCAGGTTCCTGATATAAGTGATGAGCATCTTGAAGTCCTGCTCAAAGAGTGGGTCGCTGATCCGGATACAAAAGAGCGGAACATTGAAAAAAAACTTCCGCATGATGTTGAGTTAAAAATGATTGACCAGTTTCTCCGTTTTTCAAGCGGGAAGATGCCGCTTGAAGAGCAGTCCCGTCTCCGTGAAAGCATACCGGACTGGCAGCAG
>JAVEZE010000090.1:0-11276 GCA_034003145.1 Spirochaetia bacterium | reverse complement strand
CCCTTTACGGGGTTCCCACAATGTTTATCGCGGAACTCAACCATCCTATGTTTGACATGTTCAATCTTGAAAGCCTCCGCACCGGTATAATGGCGGGATCCCCCTGTCCCATGGATGTGATGAAAAAGGTTGTTGAAAAAATGCATATGAGCGAGGTTACAATAGCGTACGGCCTTACCGAAGCCTCCCCTGTAATGACACAGACCAAAACTGATGATCCGGTAGAGAAAAAAGTAGGCACAGTCGGAAGAGAGCTTGAAAATATCGAGGTCAAGGTAATTGACCCGGAAACAGGGAAAGAATGCCCTGCTGATATTCAGGGAGAACTCTGCTGCAGGGGATACAATGTAATGAAAGGGTATTACAAAATGCCTGAAGAAACCGCAAGAGTCATAGACCCTGACGGCTGGCTCCATTCAGGGGACCTCGGGGTAAAAGATTCTGACGGCTTTTTCAAGGTAACCGGCCGGATCAAGGATATGATAATCCGCGGGGGCGAGAACATCTATCCCAGGGAGATCGAGGAATACCTTTACAACATGGAAGGGATTAAAGATATTCAGGTCGCAGGAATCCCTGATTCAAAATACGGCGAGGTACCTGGTGCTTTTGTTATTCTGAAAGAAGGCTCATCTCTTAAGGAAGAGGATATAATCGATTTCTGCAGGGGAAAAATATCCCGTTTTAAAATACCGCAGTATGTTTTTTTTATTGATTCATACCCCATGACAGGAAGCGGCAAGATCCAGAAGTACAAACTCCGCGAGATGGGGGATGAGCTTGTGAAAGCCAGGACTGCTGCTCCCTTATCCTGAAGCTGTTTTCTGTCTGTGATAAGTCTGCCAATACTCAAGCCGCATTGCCTCCAATAGGTGATGCGGTTATAAAATTACTGCGAAACAGCCTGATATCTGATAAATCAATTCTCTGCTGCCCTAATTTCTGAAAAAAAAGACTGAATTGATAAAAAAAAAGTTGCCAGCTGCAAATTTGGGTGGTACAATTGCAAAATGTCCAAGTGTTGGACAGCTCAATAGCTGTACAGTCTAACAGATGCTGATAAATTATAAAGGAGGCATACCGTGAATACAGGTATTCTTGATACAGGATTTTTTAAAATACTGACACGGGTTCAGGTTTCTGTAAACATGGTGCTGCTTATTGTAACACCGCTTTTAGTAACAGCCCAGGTTTTACTCAGGTATGTGTTTCATATGCCGCTTATGGGGATAGAAGAGCTTCTTCTTTTTCCCATCATCTGGCTCTATATGCTGGGGGGGGCCAACGCCTCGCGTGAAAAAAACCATATAATATGCGGAATACTTTCACTTTACATCAAAAAACCAAAAAGTATCGCGCTTTTTAATCTTACAAGAACTGTTATCTCCCTGATTGTAAGCCTGTGGCTTACATACTGGGCTTTATGGTTCTTTCTTTACTCATTAAGCAGATGGAAGCTCTCTGACCTGTTGTATCTTCCAATGTTTTTCGGGGAAAGCGCTTTGTTTATAGGGCTTTTGCTTATGACATTGTATACAGCGGTTGAGCTGTATGACTATGTCCAGGTTTACAGGAAAGGAGTCTGACATGCTTACAATAGTTCTGATTGATGTAATATTACTGATACTTCTCTTGATGCTCAGCGTACCCCTTCCATTCTGTTTCGGCGGTGCGCTGGCTTTTATGGCTATTTTCGGCGATGTATCAATGAAAAGCATGATGCTCTGGGGTTTTAACCAGATGATAAGCCCGATACTACTTGCAAGTCCGATGTTTATCCTTGCAGGGACTGTCATCGCTAAAAGCGGAATAGCAAAGCACCTGCTTAACTTTACCGATATATTTGTCGGAAAAATCAAAGGGGGAATAGGTGTTGTCGCTGTAGTAACATGCGGTATAATAGGGGCTATTTCAGGAAGCGGGTTTACCGGTGTCGCCGCAACCGGTCCGATACTTATCCCCAGAATGGTTGAGCTTGGATATCCCAGGGGATACGCGACAGCGCTTGTAACTGTTTCCTCTATACTCGGACTTTTAATCCCTCCAAGCATCATTATGATATTCTACGGATGGGTAACAGAAACTTCCATTCTCGCGGCTTTTCTATCAACAGTAGGGCCGGGGGTTATGGTTATAATGTTGTTTTCAATAATAAACATGATCTGGGCAAGATATATGCCTAACCTGGTTCTTGATGTTGATATGCCGAGGGCCCAGCTGATCAAGAGAAATGTACGGCGGAGTCTTATCGCCATTCCGGCCCTCTCCCTCCCATTTATAATACTCGGCGGAATATACGGCGGTGTTTTCACCCCTACAGAAGCGGCAGCAGTAGCGGCAGTAGTAGCTGTCCCGATAGGCATTTTTATCTACAGGGATCTTGACAGAAAAAGGCTTAAGGAACTTGTCAATGAATCAGCTACTTCAATTGGCTCAATCATGACCATGATTCTTTTTACGCTGATGCTGAGCCAGATCTATGTACTCCTGCGTGTCCCCCAGGCTCTTGTAGAGATCCTTTTCGGAATAACCCAGAACAGGACAATCCTGCTGATTGCGATAAATATTTTTCTCTTTCTTGTCGGCATGATTGTAAATGATGTAACAGGGATGATTCTTATCGCCCCTTTACTTCTCCCTCTTGTAACAGCGCTTGGAATACATCCTGTTCATTTCGCTGCAATTATGGGCGTAAACCTCGCAATGGGGGGAGTTACTCCACCTTACGCAAGTATTTTATATCTCGGCATGAGAATCGGAAAATGCGAATTCCAGGAAATCCTGGGGCCTACAATGGCTTTTTTGATATTCGGATATGTTCCTGTAGTATTTTTAACTACTTTCTGGCCTGATCTTTGCCTGTTCTTACCCAGAATCGCAGGATTATTGGGGTAAACGGGAGAAAAAAGAGGAAGTATGTTTGAAAAACAGAACATCCGTATCTAGAAAAATTATTTTTATAAGGAGAAAAGCAATATGAGAAAGATTTTTTTATTGGCAATTTGTTTTACACTGCTGGCAGGAACATCGGTTTTTGCAGGCGGAAGCAGTGAAGATTCGGTCAAGACCTGGAAAGTATCACATGTAAGGCCGGACGGAACATCGACTGATCTTGATGTTAAAGACTTTATTAAGGAAGTAACTGAAAAATCAGGCGGAAAAATAACGATGGATGTCTATTCCAACAGCCAGCTTGGAAATTATACAGTAGTTCAGGAGCGGGTAAGTGTAGGAGATGTTGAGCTGCAGCTTGCTCCTGCCGGAACAAGTGTAACAAAGGCAATGGGAATTGTAAGCGCTCCCTATCTTGTAAGCACATGGGATGATGTAAGAAGAGTATTTAAAAGAGGCGCACCGCTTTGGAATTCAATGGATAAATTATTTGAAAAAGAAAATATCAAAGTTATAGCCATGTATCCCAAATACTTCGGAGGTATCGCTCTTTCAAAAGAACCTAAAGATGTAATGAAACTTGGTGAACCCAAAGAGCTTAAAATCCGCGTACCTGGAATGAAAGCTTATGAGAAAACAGCAGAAGCATACGGCTTTATAGCGACTCCAATAGCTTTCTCTGAAGCTTTTACCGCTATGCAGACCGGCATTGTAGACGGGGCGATAGGTTCCGGCGCTGAAGGATACTGGGCAAGTTTCAGGGACCTTACAAAATATTATCTTCCTGTAAATGACCACTTCGAGATGTGGTATCTCATGATGAGCAATGATACCTGGAAAAAACTTACAGACGCGGAAAAGAAAATTGTTTCAGAGGCTGCTATGAATTTTGAGAAAAAACGGTTTGCGAACGCGGAAGGCGAGGCAAAAGAATATGAAAGCAAACTGGAGCAGAATGGGGTAAAAGTTATCAGATATTCTGACGCTGATCTTAAGGCAATAGCCAAAAAAGTTGAAAAAGAAGTATGGCCTTTGATTAAAGATGATTACGGCGCTGCGTTCTTTGATGAAATTGTAAGCAAAAGATAGGAATTAGGCAAAAAACAGGGGCCCGTACCGGTGTTCCGCTGATATTCCCATATTGAGAAGAGTATCAGGGGAATTAACCGCCGGGCTTTTTAACTGATGTAAATGTCCAACAGGCGGACATTAATGCATGCAACACAAGGAGAATGAAAATGGGACAGAAACCGGTTTGGGCAGTCCTTGGCGGCGGAAACGGCGGTCAGTCAGCAGCAGGCCATCTGGGGATTATGGGTTTTGAAGTAAGAATATATGATATTTTTCCTGCAACTATTGAAGCGATAAAAAGGCAGGGCGGTATAAACGTAGAAGGAAGCGTTAAAGGCTTTGGTAAGGTTGCTCTTGCTACAACCTCGATCGGAGATGCGGTAAAAGGGGCAGATATAATAATGGTGACAGCTCCTGCGGTTGTTCATAGGGATATAGCTTCAAAGCTTGCACCGTTTCTGAAAGACGGGCAGATTGTTTTTATACATCCGGGTGCTACTTTTGGCGTACTTGAATTCAGGAAAGTATTAAATGATTTCAGCTGTAAAGCAGATATCGTTCTTTCTGAGTCCCAGTCCCTGATTTATGCGTGCAGGGCAACAAAACCGGGCAATGCCCACATAATGGGAATTAAAAATAAACTTCAGGCTGCCGCGTTCCCGGCGACAGAAACTGACAGGGTTATCGCTCTTTTAAACCAGGCATATCCCAATATTGTCAGCGGAAAAAATGTACTTGAAACCAGTCTTACAAACCTGAACGCGATAATGCATCCGGGACCATCTATACTTAATTCATCACTTATAGAATCAAAGCATGAGTGGAAATACTATCTTGACGGCATTACCCCATCGATTGGCGAATTTATTGTTGAACTTGACAAAGAAAGGGTAGAGCTTGGCAGTAAAGTAGGGCTGGAACTTCCCGGCTTACTTGAGATGTACAGGATAATGTATGATGTTGCAGGCGATAATCTTACAGATATTGTAAGAAGCAACAAGGCATACCATGAAATATCAGGACAGAAAAAACTTGATACAAGATATATTTTTGAAGATATCCCGACAGGGCTGGTTCCGATGGTGTCTCTTGCTGAAAAAGCAGGTACCTCCTGCGAAAGAATGAAGACAATCTGCAGACTAGGCGGATTTCTGCTTAAAAAAGATTTTCTCTCAACCGGAAGAACGCTTGAAAATCTTGGACTGGGTGATTTAGGAATAGATCAGATAATCTTATATGTGGAAACCGGAAAGGTAAAGAAATAAGTATCTATACCGGTTGCGCGGAATCAGCATCTGTAAAGCCGGCGGAGGCAAAAACCTTAACAGAAAGGCCGGTTTATATCACGGCAGTGTTTTGAAGGATTAAAAATTTGTTTCCTTATCTTTTAAAAGCCTGGAAAATATGTTTATATATAGGTAAGGAAACAAAATGATTATACCTGCAAAACGTAAAACTCTCTATGAAGAAATCTCAAAACAAATTTTATCCATGATACAAAAAGGTTCCTGGCTTCCGGGAGAAAAAATACCCGGAGAAATAGAACTGGCTAAAAGGTTTGAGGTTAGCAGGAATTCGGTTCGGGAGTCGATTAAAGCTCTTGAACTTGTAGGAGTGCTCTCTGCAAGGAGCGGCCGCGGCACATTTGTTTCTGAAAATGCCATGCCTCATGTGCTTGCGCTTCAGAATGATGGTGATATTGATTCTGAGTGCAAACTTACAGAATTGATGGAAGCACGGGCAGCGATTGAGCCGGGACTAATTGCGCTTGCTGTGCGCAAGGCAACAGATGCTGATATTCTGGATATGGAAAAGCTGATAACCCAATGCCTTGCAGCTTTTGATGAGAAAAAATATAATTTTTCAATAGGTTTTGATTTTCACAGGCATATATTCAGAATCGCCAACAACAGGATTCTCTCTTCCATCCTTGAAAATATCAGTCAAAGTCTTATAGCTACGAGAAAGGTAATCTTTTTCAAACACGCAAATGATAGCGTCCTCTACGAAGAGCTGATGGAACATAAAAATATGATTGAACTTATAAGAAAGAGGGATGAAGAAGCCGCGATGATTGCCATGCGCAAGCATATCCTTAAATCCCTCGACCGGGTTCTTCCCATAATAAAAAAGAAGTAGACAATACCAGAATCAAGCTGAAAACAATAATAGACAGATATTTCCTCATAATATATTCATAAAGTGATTTAAACCTCTTTTTACCGGCAGATGCATGAATAATCTTATTGAAGCAGCCGCTTGAACGTATCTATGAATAGAAGCAAATTGACAATATTGTCAGTGAGAGAAAATATATTGCTAATTTCAGCAATATTGCTTGCCAAAAATGACAATCACCCCTTATCATGAAATTATCTAAAATTTTCAAAGGAGCTAAATATGGATTTATTGATTCAGATCAATTCAGCAGTGAACAGTTTTGTATGGGGGCCTGTTATGCTGATACTGCTGGTGGGTACAGGTGTCTACCTTACAGTCCGCACAAAATTTTTATCAATCATCAAGTTCGGTTACATCCTGAAAAGTACCCTGCTCAAGATTTTTGACAAAAAAATCGGAGGCGAGGGTGAAATAACCGCCTTCCAGGCACTTGCGACTGCTCTTGCTGCAACAATTGGAACAGGAAATATTGCAGGAGTTGCAACAGCTATAGCTATTGGAGGACCAGGCGCAATTTTCTGGATGTGGATTTCGGCACTTTTTGGTATGACAACAAAATACGCTGAGGTTGTCCTTGCCATCAAGTACAGGGAAAAAACAGCTGACGGCAGATATGTCGGCGGTCCTATGTATTACATCCAGAACGGTCTTAAAATGAAATGGCTTGCTGTAATTTTTGCGGTTCTCGGCGCTCTTGCCGCATTCGGAATCGGGAACATGGTGCAGGCAAACTCTGTCGCGGCTTCCCTTGAAGCAACATTCGGCATCAACAAACTTCTAACCGGTATTGTCCTTGCAATTGCAGCAGCGGCTGTTATTCTCGGAGGTCTCAAAAGAATAGCCAAGGTTACAGAGAAACTTGTCCCTATTATGGCGGTTTTTTACATAATCGGGGGAGTTTTAATCATAATTATAAACATTCAGCACCTTCCGGCAGCTTTTGCAATGATATTCAGCCAGGCATTTACCGGCACAGCCGCAGCAGGCGGTTTTGCAGGGTCTACAATCATGATTGCGATGAGAAGGGGAGTAGCACGGGGAGTATTCTCAAACGAAGCAGGGCTTGGAAGCGCACCTATTGCGCATGCAGCGGCACAGACTGACCATCCTTCAAGACAGGGCCTTTGGGGCGTATTTGAAGTATTTGCTGATACTCTTGTAATATGCTCTCTTACTGCACTTGCAATACTTGTCACAGGCGTCTGGACAACTGGCCAGACAGGGGCTGCCCTTACCGCAGCCGCATTCAGCCACGGGCTTCCTGGAAATTCAGGCGGAATTATAGTCGCAATCGGTGTTCTCCTGTTCGCGTTCTCAACATTATTAAGCTGGGCATATTACGGTGAAAGATGCGCCGAATATGTATTCGGAAGCAAGGTAAACATGATTTACAGAATTCTCTGGATACCTTTTATCGTTATCGGAGCTGTCGGCGGACTTACCTTTATGTGGGATCTTGCAGACACATTGAACGCTCTTATGGCTATTCCAAACCTTATCGGTCTTCTTGCTTTAAGCGGTGTAGTATTCAAACTTACAAAAGAATTCTTTACAGAAAAAATAAAAGAAGAATAATTTTAAAAAAAGCTGAATATCTATAAAACGTCAAGGCCTGTTCCTCTTTTTTGGGGGACAGGCCTTTATCTTTTTTAAACTTCAAAGATACAGCTGAAATTGCCTTGCCTCCCCTCTTGGCAACCGGCATCCTGTCGGCCCGTAGACAAGAGCCGCATAACGAAACATCCTTCGGCCTTTAATTTTCATGTATAACTTCTGCTGATTTGCTGTTCTTGTATGCCTTCTATCCTCTGAATATTAAGCAACTTGCTGCCCTGGTTGGTTTATATTTTTCCTGTTTATAAGAATATTTATATGGAAAAAGGGTTTTTTTGCTGAAAAGTTTCTATTTAAAGATATTTTGGTGATTTTTTTATCATAAAAGCATATTTATTATGCTGTTTTTAGCAATTTTGCTTGCCAAAATTGACAATCACCCTTTATGATAAATATAGCACTTAAAAATAATTTTATTAAAAAGCATTTTTAAGCAAAAAGTATTTGTATAAATACTTAACAAAAGAGACAAAGGAGAAAAGATGGAAGCGTTAAGTAAATTAGTTTCGGTTGTCGGTTCATTTGCATGGGGGCCGATCATGATCGTCCTGCTGTTCACGACTGGTCTTATCCTGTCTGTCGGGACTAAAATTGTCCAGTACCGAAAGCTGGGATGGGCATTCAAACTGCTGTTTACAAAAGATACTGATGCAGAGGGTGACATAAGCCCGTTTGCCGCTCTGATGACAGCATTGGCCGCCACTATCGGAACAGGTAATATCGCAGGCGTTGCGACCGCAATTGCAGTGGGCGGACCTGGTGCAGTCTTCTGGATGTGGATTACCGCTATACTCGGCGGAGCTACAAAATTCTCTGAAGCAGTTCTTGCTGTCAAGTACCGGGTAACAAATGAAAAGGGAGAAAAATCAGGCGGCCCGATGTATTACGCAAGTGTTGGTATGGAAGAAAAATTCGGCGGCAACTGGAAATGGCTTGGATTCCTTTTTGCGCTGTTTGCTTTCATAGCATCATTCGGTATCGGCAACATGGTTCAGTCAAACTCTGTCGCAGCATCTCTTGAGCAGTCAATGAATGTACCTCCATACATATCCGGTATAATTATAGCAGCTGCAGTCGGGCTTGTAATTATCGGCGGAATAAAGAGTATCGGTAAAACAGCGGAAAAGATTGTCCCTTTTATGGCTATTATCTATGTTATTGGCTCTCTATGGGTAATTTTTGCAAACATTACATTCCTTCCAAGAGCTTTCGGATGGATTTTCGGAAATGCTTTTAACGCAAACGCTGTAAGCGGCGGTTTTATTGGAACTGTAGTCCGCATGGGTGTCGCAAGAGGTATTTTTTCAAATGAGGCCGGCCTTGGAAGCGCTCCTATCGCACATGCAGCTTCAAGGACAAGCGACCCAATCCGCCAGGGTATTATCGCATCCCTTGGTTCATTCCTTGACACAATAGTAGTCTGCAGCATGACAGCGCTTGTAATCCTGATCTCTCCAATAGTTACTATCGGAGCAGACGGTATGATGCTGGTCAGGGACGGCCTTAACGGCGCAGCTCTTACTACAGCAGCTTATACAGAATGCCTGCCTGTATTTGGCCAGTATATAATTAGTTTCGGCCTTGTCTTTTTTGCCTACTCAACAATACTCGGATGGTACTACTACGGTTACAAATCATTTGAATATCTTGTAGGAGTAAAAATCGCATCATTCTACAAATGGGTATGGGTAGGACTTGTATATGTTGGCGCAGTAATTCCTCTCAGTTTTGTTTGGGACCTTTCAGACGCATTTAACGGGCTGATGGCAATCCCCAACCTTGTTGCACTTATCGGCTTAAGCACAGTCGTATTTGGTATGCTTAAAGAATATGAAGCAAAATCGAAAAAACTGGGTTAAGTAATACTTAATCCTGATAAGAGGAGACAGGATGATTTTTCTAAAAAAAGGAAGATCACCTGTCTCTTTTTTTATTAGTTTTCCCATATCTGATATATTAAGCTATTAACAATCATCATAAAAAAATAATGATATCGGGGAAAAAGGGTGTATAATTATATTTTTAGAACCTTAAGCTGACTATGTTTTTCAGGGATTTTTTTAAGGAAAAGAGACTGAAAGGGGGAGTGGATAATTTATTTTGTTCACAGCTATAGCAAATGCGAATCCCTCATGACTGACCTAATGATCGGCAGAGCATGTTTCGGCTGCCTGCGGATAAAAAATATTCTTTGCCCATGACTGCGTTACCGGTTTTTCTCTATAGATGAAGCAGTAACGCTTAAAGTGATGTAATTATACTGTAGTGACAGAGATAACATCAGACGGCAAAACAATTAAAATACGCATTCCCTATTCACGAGCGACTGTCTTAAAACTCCGTCAGATCGGCGGCGGAAGATGGAACCCTGAAGAAAAAATGTGGGTGTTTAGCTATACCGTGGAAAAAGAAGCTTTAATCCGGAAAGAATTTGGAGAGATAACTTTTTTACCTGATATAAAAGAGAGCATTGAAAAGCTGAAAAGAGAACTTGTTCTGAGGGGATACAGCCCAAAAACAGAAAAAGCCTATATAGGTCATATTGAAAAATTACTTGCATTCTGCCGCTCAAGATGGCTGATCCCTGATCATGCAAGCACAGAGAAATATATATTAGAAGCATGCTCAAGCAATAAATTATCCAGTAGTTTTAAAAATCAGTTTACATCATCTGTTAAATTTTATTTCAATAATTGTCTTGGCCGCCCTGATGAGGCAATGCGTATCCTTCGATTTAAAAACACAAAAAAACTACCCCCTGTTTTGAGCAAACCTGAGGTACTGCTGCTCCTTGAGTCTGTCACAAACCTTAAGCATAAAACTATCCTGTCAGTAATATACTCTTCAGGTCTTAGAATAAGTGAAGCAGTAAATCTGAAGCCGGGAGATGTTGATTCAGAAATGATGAATATCCATGTCAGGCAGGGTAAGGGGGGGAAAGACAGAACAACAGTTCTCTCAAAGAAAGCCGCTTTTTTGATTTCTTTATACAAAAAAGAATATCTTCCTTCTGTATGGCTATTCCCGGGACAGATTCAAAGCAGGCACATAAGTGTAAGAAGTGTTGAAGCAGTTTTCAAACAAGCTCTTTTGAAAGCAAAAATTACAAAGCCTGCAACTGTACATACCTTAAGGCATTCGTTTGCAACCCATCTGCTTGAGGGAGGCACTGATATACGCTATATTCAGCAGCTTCTGGGGCATAAAAACCTGGCAACAACACAGATTTATACCCATGTATCAAGCTGGAAGCTGAAAAACATAATAAGCCCTCTTGATACCTGAACCTGCTTCTTTTTACGCATAAAAACAGCTAATATTAAATAAATGTTGAAACCCGCCATCTTGCGGCTATACTCTTTGAATTGATGTATTGCGTATACATGATATAATCAGATATTGAAGGTTAGTAGCAATACCACAACGATTAAGAGTTATACGCAAAAAGCTCGCAAGAGAAGAGACGAGCTCGGGCGTCCTGCCCGAGCCATAATTATTTTAAACAGAAAGTATTAAAA
>JAVEZE010000089.1:0-11478 GCA_034003145.1 Spirochaetia bacterium | reverse complement strand
ATAGTGCGATTCTACATTTTTGTCTGTAATAATTACTGCATTCCGGCCTCTGATGCAGCTATGCAAATTTTCTAGACTTTCACCTATTAGGACATCAGTAGTTCCGGATGCAGCTTTTACAGTAAATCTTTCCATATAACCTTCCGCCGTTTAACTGTTAACTATAGTGTCATAGCTCTCTTTAAGCAGTCTAATTTTTCTTATAAGTGTTTTAAAGGCAGCAGGGGTAAGCTGCTGTCCGGCATCACTTAATGCTTTGTCAGGATCAACATGAACTTCAAGAAGTATACCGTCAGCCCCTGATGCCACTGCCGCGAAAGACATCGGCCCGATAAGACTGAGCCTTCCGGTGCCGTGTGACGGGTCTGCCATAATCGGCAGATGAGTCACCTCTTTAGAAGAAGGAATTATGCTGAGATCAAGCGTGTTGCGGGTATATGTCTCAAAAGTTCTTATTCCTCTTTCACAAAGGATAACATCTGGATTGCCTTCCGCAAGGATATATTCAGCGCAGTTAAGCCATTCTGAAAGGGTGGAGTACATTCCTCTCTTAAGAAGCACCGGTTTTTTCACCCGTCCCGCCTCTTTAAGAAGCGAGAAATTCTGCATATTCCTTGCTCCTATCTGTATTATATCAGCATATTCACAAACCCAGGAAACATCCCGTGCATCCACTACTTCTGTAACAATCGGCAGCCCTGTCTCTCTTTTTGCCTTATCAAGGATTTTAAGCCCTTTCATCCCAAGCCCCTGAAAAGCGTAAGGTGAAGTCCTGGGTTTGAAAGCCCCTCCCCTCAGCATGTCTCCCCCGGCCTCTTTTACCGCGATAGCTGTTTTTATTGTCTGTGTTTCTGTTTCAACGCTGCACGGACCTGCAATAACAACAAAATCACGGCCGACTGTAACATTGCCGATTTTAATTGTTGTCCTTTCCTTTTTTGCGTCAATTGACGCCAGTTTCAAATCTTTCATTGTTCATCTCCTAAGATACATGTTGAGGATTTTCACCTCCAGGTAAGTGAACCCTGCCCGACCCTGCCGGGCGCAAAAAAAAAAGCCGTGATCCTGTGACCACGGCTCTGTATATAGACCTGTGTCAATCAGGGTTTGCTATAAAGAGTCGAATAAAAATAATAAAAATTAACGCAATTTTTAACAATCATAATATACTCTGTAAAATCTCCGTAAAATATATTTATTTACCTATATACTTAAATAGCTTTTTTCATCTGATTTGTCAATATCTATATATAATTTGTTTTATAATATTTTACTTTTATTTGATTTTACGGTGAACTATGTTATATATTATATATATACATTAATTTTGATTATGTTTGAAATTATAAAGGATATAGGTACAAACCATGGCAAAGAAGAAAACTTCAGTTAAAAATGATAGTATTAAAAATAAAAAACCTGCGAAAGAAGTAAAAGCTCAAAAACCAGTAAAAGAATCTCCTCAAAGGAGTCTCACTGAAGAAATGAAAAAGCTTTTACAGAAAAAAACACCTGATTCTTATGTTGATTTTTCAGTTAAAAGTTCACTAACTCCAGCTGAAAAAAGGATTGTTACGCGACTCTGGCTGGCAAAAACAGGATTTAAGATTGAAGACATCAATTACGCAAGAAACAGACATCCTTACTGGAAAAAAATCAAGATGAAGGGAGCAGCTGAAAGGACAAAATCCAGAATGGAGAAATTCGACTTCAGCAAGGGTAAACACAAAAAATGGGGTAAAGAAGAATTACTTGAATTTCTTGAGCTTAACAGCGGCAAGGCAGACTTTGAGCTGGCAGAACACTTCAAATGTTCAATACCCGCTGTCCAGGGAGTCAGAAGATTTTACAACCTTGCAGTTAAAATAATTGATATTGAAGGGAAGAAAAAAACAAAAACTGCGCTTCACAAGCTGATGCTTATAAATGAAAAAGCCTTGAGAAATATGTATAACGATCTAACTCCTTCAAAATCAAAGAGCAGGAAGAAATAACTCATTTGCTGCCTTAGCCTGGAAAAAAAGAGTCTCTTAAAACCATTGCCATAAACAAACAGAGATATTATCTTTTAATCTGTTGGATAAATGGGACAGGGTGCATTAGATCCGGTCCGATTGGTCAATTAAACAATTATGCAGGAGAGACAATGACAATCAATAATCCCCAAAAAGAGGTGCAGGAAAAGGTCCTGCCATTAATAAAAGAGTGTTTTGAGAATAACCTTAAATCTGTAATTATATACGGCAGTGCAGCATCTGATTCTTTCAACAGTAAATATTCAGATATCAATCTGATGATTCTTTCAGAAAAAAACAACTATGATTCTCTTATAAAATTTGGCAAAAAAGGGAAAAAACTTATCAGAAAATACAGAATTACGCCGCTTGTCCTTTCTGTTGATGATTTTATTAATTCTGCAGATGTTTTTCCGATGGAATACCATGATATCGCGGACCGTCATGTAATAATATATGGTGATGATGTTGTTGAAAAACTACAGATTACCCGTACTAATTTGCGTCATCAGCTGGAGGAGAGGATTAGAGGGATTTCCAATCAGATTAAACAGTCAATAATCAACAGCGGGGGGAGCAGCATTGTTTTAAAAGCAAAGATGAAGTTTGTTCCTGTTTCTGTAAAAACAATACTGCGCGCCGCACTGCGCCTTAAAGGGATTAAAGCGAAAGAGATCCCCGGCGATTTGATTTTTTCTGAAGCGGAAAAAGTCTTTGGGACAGATTTATCTGTATCCCTTGAATTAACCGGCAGAAGCAAAGAAAAAAATATTTTCGAACTTACAGCAGTTCTGCTTGAAAGGATTGATAAAATCACATCAGTGATCGATTCAATGGGTAATTAATGATGAAAATATCAAGAATAAAATTAAAAATATTACTGATGCTGTTTATTTTGGCTTTGCCAGGTTTTATCTCTGCAGAGATCCCGAAGAGCAGCGGATTTGTAACAGACCTCTCAGGTGTAATAAACAGCAGCGATAAAGAGATGATTGAGGCAGCGGCAACTGAAGTAAGGGATAAAACAGGAGCCGAGATCGCGGTTTTAACAGTTAAAACAATAGAACCTTACGGCTCTATAGAGGAATTTGCACTTGATACTGCTTCCCAATGGGGTATAGGAGAAAAAGGAAAAGACAACGGCGTACTTATCGTTGTAAGCACAGGAGAGAGAAAGCTGAGGATTGAGGTTGGCTATGGACTTGAAGGGGCAATCCCCGACGGCCTTGCAGGCTCCATAATGGATGATTACATGGTACCGTACCTTCGAAGCAATGATTACAGCAGCGGCCTTAAAACCGGCTTTATAGCGGTAGCTTCACTGGTAGCCAAAGAATACAATATTGAAATTGAAGGAAGCAGCTACAGGGAATCGCTTCAATCCATGCAGACAGGAAGAAACAGCTCCGGCAGCAGCGGGGGCGGAATGTCTATACTTTTTATTATTTTTATCCTGTTTATAAGCGGAGGAAGACTATTCTGGCCGCTCATTTTTCTTTCATCAATGTCGGGTAGAAGGGGCTACGGCGGAGGATTTGGAAGCAGCTTCGGCGGCGGAGGAGGATTTTCCGGAGGTTTCGGCGGCGGAGGATTCGGCGGCGGCGGGGCTTCGAGAGGTTTTTAATTTTTAGAATAATATTTTTTTCTTTTGCCGGTTCCAAACAAATGACAGCAAAGGAAATAATAACAATAACTATAGCAAGGAGAGAATAAATTAAAATGAATAAAAAAGTACTTTACATTCTTGTACCTGTACTCGTACTGCTGCTGATAGCAGGATCGCTTTTTTCATGGTATATCAACACAAGAAACCAGCTGGTGTATCTGGAAGAAAATATTGACGCTTCCTGGGCAGAAGTTGACAACCAGCTTCAAAGAAGAAGTGATCTTATCCCCAACATTGTTTCAACAGTAAAGGGTTTTGCCTCCCAGGAAAAAGAAGTATTTACAAACATAGCAAACGCAAGAGCAAAGCTTGCGGGGGCGTCTACAGTTTCGGAAAAAGCAGAAGGGGCAAACCAGCTGGAAGGAGCCCTTTCACGGCTGCTTGTTGTTGTTGAGAATTACCCTCAGCTTAAATCAGACCAGAATTTCATAAGGCTCCAGGATGAGCTTGCAGGGACAGAGAACAGGCTTGCGGTTGCAAGGAAAAGGTATAATGACGGAGTAAAAATATTTAACGCGAAAATAAGAATGATTCCAGCTTCAATTATAGCCGGCAACATGGGGCTTGAGAAAAAGCCCTATTTCGAGGTATCAGAAACTGCAAAAGAACTTCCAAAGGTAGATTTTGGAAGTTAATAGGTTACTATGCACTGCCGCCACGCAGGTATCCCCTGTCTGGCGCACCATAAAAAAAGCTGTATCAAATCTGATACAGCTTTTTTTATGATTAAATTATTTGTAATTTTACCGCAAAAAAAAATCACCCTTTTTAGCAAATTTTCAACTTATCGAAGAAAGTTTTACCGGGACAGGGGATTCAGTCTCTCCTGAAATGGATGATAGTTCTTCAAGAAGTTTTTTCTGTTTTGATGAAAGTTTGTCAGGAACCAGTACCTGTATTTTAACGTAAAGATCTCCCCTCTTTGAAGAATTATGGAGAAAAGGAACACCCTCTCCCCTAAGCCTTAGAACCTTGCCGTTCTGTGTTCCGGAAGGAATTTTCATCCTCACTTTTTTTTCATCAAGTGTTTTGACATAAATCTCTGCTCCGAGGGCAGCCTGGGTAAAAGATACAGGGATAAGGCAGTATAGGTCCTCTCCGTTCCTCTCAAAATATTCATGAGGCCGTACATTTATGAAAACATAAAGATCTCCAGGTTCCCCTCCGTTGGGGCCTGCATCGCCCTGCGATGGAATGCTTATCCGTTTGCCTGTTTCAATACCGGCTGGGATAGTAACTTTTATCTTTTGTTTTCTTCTGTTAACGCCTGTACCTGCGCATGAGCCGCATGGGTTTTCAAGAATAAATCCTTCCCCCCGGCAGGTCGGACATGGGGAAGCAATAGAGAAAAAGCCGGAATTCCGTCTTACCTGGCCTGTTCCTCCGCACGTGCTGCAGGTTTTCTTACCTGTACCGGATGCGGCTCCTGACCCTTTACAGGTTTGACAACTGTTATTTTTATTATACGCAATCTCAACCTTGGTACCAAATACAGCGTCTTTAAAGGAAATATCAAGATTATATCTTAAATCTGATCCTCTTTGCTGTGAAGAGCCCTGTGGGCCCCGTCTTGAACGGGATCCCTGACCGCCGAAAAAAGAATCAAAGATACCTGAGAAATCCCCAAAAATATCTTCAAAATCCCTGAAAACTGTTGAATAGTCATGAGCTCCTGAGCCCATGTTTTCAACACCGGCAAAACCGAACTGATCATACGCCTGTTTTTTTGTATCATCGCTTAGAACTTCATAGGCTTCGGTTGCTTCCTTGAATTTCTCCTCCGCTTCCTTGTTCCCGGCATTTTTATCAGGATGGTATTTTATTGCCAGTTTTCGATATGCCTTTTTAATTTCATCCTTGGCAGCTCCTTTCGGAATGCCAAGGACTTCGTAATAATCCTTTTTTGCCAATGTTTAAGTCTCACTTTCCCCAAGGGACAAGGATTTATTTTTTATCATCATCAACTACTTCGTAATCAACGTCTTCTACATTTGAACCTGAAGGCTTCTTATCGCTTCCTTCTTCCGCGCCGGAATTATTATCCTGAGGCTGCTCCTCTGCTCCCGGAGCTTCCTGGGAAGCGTTTTTATACATCTCTTCAGCAAGTTTATATGATGCAGTTTTAAGCTCTTCAATCTTCTTTTTAATAGATTCAATATCTGTGCCGCCTACAGCTGTTTTAAGTTCATTCAAGGCAGCTTCTGCTTTGCCTTTGTCTTCTGCAGAAATCTTATCGCCATATTCCTTGAGGGATTTTTCAGTTGAATAGATCAAGGCATCAGCTTCATTATTAACCTCAACTTTTTCTTTTTCCTTTCTGTCTTCCTCCGCATGAGCTGCTGCATCATCAACCATTTTCTTGATTTCTGCTTCGCTTAAACCTGAAGATGATTCAATTCTTATCTTCTGCTCCTTGCCGGTCGCAAGATCTTTTGCTGAAACATGAACAATTCCGTTTGCGTCAATATCAAAAGCAACCTCAATCTGCGGAATGCCGCGTGGCGCAGGCGGTATACCTACAAGATCAAACTTGCCAAGCGTCCTGTTTTGTGAAGCCATTTCCCTTTCACCCTGAAGGACATGAATTGATACCGCAGTCTGGCTGTCTGCTGCTGTTGAAAAGACCTGGCTTTTTCTGGTCGGTATTGTTGTGTTTCTTTCAATAAGTTTTGTAAAAACACCGCCAAGAGTTTCAATTCCAAGTGACAGGGGAGTAACATCAAGAAGAAGAACATCCTTTACATCGCCGCCTAAAATACCTGCCTGGATAGCAGCTCCCATTGCCACTACTTCATCAGGATTTACGCTTTTGTTAGGTTCTTTTTTAAATACTTCCTTGACAATCGCCTGTACAGCCGGAATTCTTGTCGATCCTCCAACCAGAATAACTTCGTCTATGTCAGAAGCAGTTAATCCGGCATCTTTCAATGCTTTAAGACAGGGGTTTTTTGTACTTTGAATCTGATCCTCTATCATCTGCTCAAATTTTGCTCTTGAGAGTTTATAAAGAAGATGTTTTGGGCCGCTTGCATCCGCAGTCACAAATGGAAGGTTAATATCGGTTGACTGAGTGCTTGAAAGCTCAATCTTTGCTTTTTCCGCTGCCTCTCTGAGCCTCTGAAGCGCCATCTTGTCTTTGGAAAGATCAATCCCTGTATCTTTCTTGAAAGTATCAATAAGCCATGAAATTATCTTCTGGTCAAAATTGTCCCCTCCGAGGTGTGTGTCTCCATTTGTTGACTTAACTTCAAAAACACCGTCACCCAGCTCAAGAATGGAAATATCGAAAGTTCCGCCGCCGAGATCAAATACAGCTATTTTTTCATCTTTTTTATCTTTCCCAAAACCGTAGGCAAGTGATGCTGCTGTAGGTTCATTTACAATTCTTTTTACTTCAAGCCCTGCTATCTTTCCGGCGTCTTTTGTAGCCTGTCTCTGCGAATCATTAAAATACGCTGGAACCGTTATTACAGCTTCTGTAACAGGTTCTCCAAGATAATCTTCCGCGGTTTTTTTCATTTTCTGCAGTATTGCTGCAGATATCTCTGGAGCAGAATAATGCTTGCCTCTAATATTTATCCGTATATCATGATTGGGTGCCTCTTCAATACTATAGGCAACCAGGTTGAGATCCTGCTTTACCTCGGAAAATTTATTACCCATAAATCTCTTGATTGAATAAACAGTATTTTCCGGGTTTGTAATAATCTGATTTTTAGCAGGCTGCCCCACAAGCCTTTCTCCCTTATCTGTATAGGCAACTATTGAAGGTGTTGTCCTTTGTCCCTCTGAACTTTGTATAACAACAGGTTCACCACCTTCCATTACCGAAACACAAGAGTTTGTTGTCCCAAGGTCTATGCCAATTACTTTTCCCATAATTTTTCTCCTACTATCCTTTTCCCAAAATTAATATTTAAATCACAATAAAATATTTTATCCTGTAAACCAGGCGCTTTTCTGTTTAACAGCTTAACCCTGCTTTTCATATGTTGCTTTTTCTGAAAGCTCATCAGATGACTGAATCTCTTCAGGCATAAAAACTTTTACCTTTGCGTTTCTTATTACCCTGCTGTTTAAAAGATAGCCATTTTGAAACACTTCGGCCACAACAGGCTCAGTTAAATCTGATTTTTTTTCAACCATAACTGCTTCATGCACCTCAGGATTAAATTCAGCGTTTAAGCTGTCAAACCTCACAAGATTCCATTTGTTTGCAAGCATTGAAACAAAGCGTTTTTCTATAAGAGCTATTCCTTCATGAAATTTGTCAAAATTCTTCGATTCCTGCGCAGAGCTTATTGCTCTTTCAAAATCATCAATTATATCCATTAAATCAATCAACAGATTTGTATTGGCAAACTTTACCGTTTCTTCTTTTTCCCTGATCATTCTCTTTCTGTAATTATCAAAATCAGCCTGCTTTCTGAGTATAGTGTCCTTATAAACTGCTGCCTCTTCTTCAGCTTTTTTAAGTTTTCCCTGAAGCTCATCAATAATTTCCAGACATTCCTTATTCCTGTCAGGGGAAGCAGCTGTATCCTGTTTTAAATCCTCTTTTTTCACTTCACCATTTTCCTGTTCTTTTTCCCTCTCATTATTCAAATTCTTCTCATTCACTATTTTTAACCCTATGATGTGATTTATTTGTATTAATTTTTACTTTGTTAAAATAAAATACTAATGGAGGAATAAAGCGTCAAGAGTTTATAAAATAATGATTAAAAAATGGTTATTTAACCCTGTTTTTCTTATTTTTTAGGCATAATTTCCAGAATCAGCTCTACCTCGCCCCTGCTCAGGCCTGTTGCTTGGGCAATGTTTTCAGATGTCCAGCCCTGGTGCGCAAGTTTTACAACCATTTCCCTCTTGTCAATGGAAGGGGCGCCCCCTTTCTGGGTTTTTTTATTCTTGCTGTCCTTGTCTATCAGGGAGCCAAGAAGGGCTATATTTTCTTCAGCTTTTTTACCGGTTTCTGTGAGTCTTGTTTCAGTTCTGGCAATCCACTCCCTTGCCTGCTGCATTTTGTCTATCCGCTCTTCAACATCACCAAGAACCTTGGTCAGCTTACCAAGGTTTTCCATGGTTTTATCCGCGTCTTTCTTTTCCAGATTTATCTTTTTAAACCTGTTCTCAAGCTCATTAAGCCTCATCGGCAGCATATCTGTTATTTCTGAAAGAGAGGAAAGACTCTTTTCCATCTGCTGAAGTATCTGGAAATTCCTGTCAACACCTTCTGTGGTTGTTTCAATTATACTTTCCTTTTTTTCGAGTCTCTGGAATTTTTCCGTTATATCCTTGAAAAGGGAATCAAAATTCCTGAGTTTCACATCAATTTCCTGGAGATTGTCATAAACGCCTGTTATATGATCAAGTTTTATATCCACAGCCTGCGACATATTCAGTAATTTTTTAAAATCTCCCTCAATTTCATCAATTTTACGCTTTTCAGCAAGGAACCGGCTTAATTTTGATGAAACTTCATCGCCAAGTTTTCGTATACTGTCAAATTTTTTCTCAGCCGCTTTTATATCCCTGCTCTGGGCATCAACTTTTATAATATCCCCTTTAAGGTCATCAATTTTTTCCTGCAAGACTGTCTTGAGTGAATCTGCCCTGTCAAATATTTTTGTCTGCCCTATGAAATTCTTCTGTTTCTTGTCTATATCATCAAGAGTTATGCTTAATACTCTTGCGCTTTCCGACAACCGCCCCATCATTTTCTTTTCCGTGCCGTCGATTCTTTCCCTGACTTCCTGAACACCTGTTTTAAACTCTTTAATCTTGTTATCAACTTCCTGCTCAAGTTCCCGTGTTTTTTTCATAAAATCAATCAGGAATATTTCTGAATCGTTTTTCATTTTCTCCAAAGCTGCCTGGGATTTTTCCTTGAGATCATCGTTAAGCACTGCAATGTTTGATGCGATTTCCGCAAGCTGTTGGCTGTAAAGCTCTCTTGTCTTTTTTGAATCATCAAGAAGTTCTTCCTTCTCCTGCGCATATTCTGTCTTAAGCTCCTCAAGCAGACGCGCGACATCTTCCCTGAGTTTAAGATTCTGTTCAGAAAGAGCATCTTTGCTTTTTTTCATATCCTGGTCAAAACCTGCATACCAGGCCTGCATATCTGATTTTGTGCTGTCAAGATTTGCGAAAATATTTTTTTTGTTCTCTTCAATTGCCTCATCGAACCGGGACAGCCTCTGCCCCATTTCTTTTTCATATTGCCTGAGTTTTTCATCAAGTCCTGTATGATAATCAGTAAACTGCTTGTTAAAGTGATTATAGCTTGAAACTTTAATATCTTCTGTCTCTGATTTGATTGCCATTTCAAACTCTTTGACATTTTTATCTACAATATTGAGTTTTTCATCTGTTTCATTTTTAAAAATGCTGATCTGGTTTTCATATTTCTGATACTGGGAATTTGCCCTGGCCTGTATTTCATTCAGCTTCTCTTTGAGGCTTTCAACGCATTTACTCTCGATCTCTTCCCTCATTCCAAGTTTTTCCGCGCTGATTTTTTCGATTTTAGCTGTTATTCCCTGCTGCCATGTCTCAAGTTCCTTATTTATTGATTCATTTCTGACTTTAAGATCTTTAAAAAAATCATCTTCAAATACCTGCAGCTTCTCTGTGACATTTTCATAGGATTTTTTCTTGAGTTCATCAATTCTATTTTCAAGTGTTTCAAGAACATCCCTTATTTCAGAAAAATCCTTATCAAGTTTTACCTTTTGCTCACTTTTTTCAGCATCCAGTGAAACTTCGAAAGTATGGAAATCGTCCCGCATCTTTTCGCTTACCTTGTCAATCATGGATTTGAGATTTTTTTCCATCAGCTCAATATCTTTGCTGAATCCTTCAATCCCTTCTATACGGTAATTAAGGCTTGATTCATATTCTGTAATTCCCCCTTCAAGCCTGGAAAGGTTTGCTATTACACGCGAATCAACCTCTTCAATCTGTTTAAGCAGATCTATTTTTACTGTCTCTGCATTGCGGAGTATCTGTTTTTTGATATCTGCAAATACTTTATCCTGATAATTTTCCCCTTCCTGCTCACTCATGCCAAGTTTAGCGATATATTTTTCTTCTATTTCAACAGCTTTATTTTCGAATTTCAGGACAAAGGCATCAACATCAGATTCAAGTTTTTTAGAAAATTCTGAAACAATAAAATTCCTTTTGTCATCAAACTCTGCAATAAATTTATTCCAGGAATCAAGCCTCTTGTTGAAATCTTCTGTTATAAGCCCAACTTCTTTTCTCATTTCGCTGATCTGACCGTTTTTACCTGCCATTGCTTCCTCAAAATCCCTGATACTTTCAAGAGATGCTTCATAATTCTTTACAGAAGCTGCCTGGGTTTCAACATATTTTTTTTGTACTATTTTTTCAAAATCAGACATTTCAGCGCTGACTCTATCAAACTGTTCTTTTATCCTGTTTTCAAGAAGAGCAAGATTTCCCTCTATATCTGAATTGATATCATCAGACTTATCTGAAATTTCTGATTTTATCCTGGTGAAAATTTCTTCACTTAATGATTTTCCCTGTTCCTCAGTTTCAAAAAGCCTTGAACGGAACTCATCTTCTGATTTCGCCATATTGTCCTGAAATTCCTCGGCCAGATCATCAAGTTCCTGTTTTATGGTGTTAACCACCTCATCTCCGAGTTTATCCCTGCGCTTTTCAAGTTCAGAAATATATTCTTTAAAATCTTCCAGATTAGCCCTGTTATCCTCAATTCTATCTTTAATTGTATTTGCCTTGAGTTCTATATCGTTAAAAACACCA
>JAVEZE010000088.1:0-11530 GCA_034003145.1 Spirochaetia bacterium | reverse complement strand
ACTCCAGTTTACCGCAGATATGCTTGCGATGAACAAGTCGGATTTTATTATAACAAGTACTTTTCAGGAAATAGCTGGAACAGAATATTCCATGGGGCAGTATGAAGGATATCGATTTTTCAGCCTGCCTGATCTTTTTCAGGTGAGGGGAGGTATAAACCTTTTTTCCCCTAAATTCAATATTGTCTCTCCTGGTGTTGATCAGGATATCTACTATCCGTATAAAAACTACGATCAGAGAATTGGGCAGTATACAAAAAATCTTGGCGAAAGAATATTTGAGTCAGAATCGGATGAGATCTTTGGCAAACTTGCAGATCCCGGGAAAAAACCGATATTTTCAATGTCAAGATTTGATAAAATCAAGAATATAACAGGGCTTATCGAAGCGTTCGGAATGAGCAGTTCTTTGAGAAAAACCCACAATCTTATATTTTCCGCCGGCACTATTCATCCTGAAAAATCCTCTGATGATGAGGAAAGGGCTGAAATTGAAAAAGCGTATCAGCTGATTGAGAAATATGACCTGTATCACTCTTTAAGGTGGCTTCCTGCCTTTAACAGGCTTGAGACAGGAGAGGTATACAGGATAATGGCAGATCTTAAAGGTGTTTTTGTCCAGCCTGCGCTTTTCGAGGCATTCGGGCTTACCATTCTTGAGGCAATGATATCAGGGCTTCCTACTTTCGGGACAGAGTTTGGAGGACCTTCTGAAATAATTGTGGATGGGGTTTCAGGATTTCTTGTCAATACAAGCAGCCCTGATCTGATTTCACAGACACTTGAGAAGCAGCTCAAAATTCTGACCTCAGATGAAAGCAAATGGAAGAATGTATCAGATAACGGAATAAAAAGAGTTCTGGAAAGCTACACCTGGGACCTTTACAGCGAAAAACTTATCAGCCTTACAAAGATTTACGGCTTCTGGCGCTATTCTGTGACCAAGCAGAGTATGGAAAAGATGAATAACTACAGCGATCTGATTTATAACTTTCTGTTCAGGGAGAGGGCAAAACAGCTTGTGCAGTAATGTGCTTCATTCCTGAAGTTCAGATGAACGACTTTATTATTCTCTCTGCAAGATGTACCGCGTTGAGAACTCCCTGCTTTCCGATTCCCATTGTCGCGACCGGTATCCCTTTCGGCAGCTGCAGTATTGAAAGGAGGGCATCAATTCCTGAAAGCTCTCCTGAAACAAGAGGTATCCCTATAACCGGTTTTTTTGAGAGTGAGGCTACAACTCCGGGAAGAGCTGCCGAAAGGCCGGCAGCTGTTATTATAATTCTGTAGTTTTTATCCTCTTTCTCAAGAAATGCCATCAATTCAGGAAGGTTCCTGTGGGCAGAATATACAACAAGATCACAGCTCATCTGTTTTTCCCTGATAAGCTCTATTCCGGGTTCTATGTTTTTTCTGTCAGATTCAGACCCGATTATAAACAAAATATCTTTCATGGATGCCCCCTCTCAAAAAATTTTCTTCCAATATCATGCCTGTAGAAACTGCTTTTGAAATAAATCTCTTCAGCTGCCACATAAGCGTTTTTATTAGCTGTAATAAAATCAGCTCCAAGCCCGACAACGGAAAAACACCTTCCTCCCCATGTTATAACATTGTTAAAATCATCAAACCTTGTTGATGCGTGATAAACAACAACATATTTGTCGCTAAAATGGGGTATATAATCGACAGGTATCCCTTTTTTATATTCCCCAGGATAACCTCCGGCTGCGATCACGACACAAATTGCTGACTCATTTGATATTTTAAGAGGAAAAGACTTGATTGTCCCTTTTAGTATTGAGCTGCATAATTCGCCGAAATCAGAAAGAATCAGAGGCAACAAAGCTTGTGTTTCTGGGTCTCCAAACCTGACATTATACTCAAGCAGTTTCGGCCCCTGTTTTGTTATCATCAGGCCAAAATAAAGCACTCCTTTATAATTAAGCCCTTCTTTATCAATCCCCCTGAAAGTTGGTTCAATAATTGTTTTTTTAATCTCTTCAAGCATTTGGGAAGTAAGCGAGGGGACAGGGCAAATAGCTCCCATCCCTCCTGTGTTAGGCCCTTCATCATTATCATATGCTTTTTTGAAATCTGCGCATGAGGGGAGGATTATATAATCCCTGCCGTCTGTGAGTGTGAAAATTGTAACTTCCCAGCCTGAAAGATATTCCTCAATCAGAAGTTTGTCATCTTTCAAAATATCAAGTCCGAATTCAAGCAGTTTTTCCCTGTCGTCAGATTCAAGAACCCCTTTTCCGGCAGCCAGGCCGCTTTTTTTGATTACTGTTTTACCTTCTCTTATGTTTATGATTTTTTCGAATTCTTCTGGAGAAGATATTTCAACAGCTTCAGCAGTTGGTATGTTGTGGCGGATCATGAAATTCTTTGAAAAAGCCTTGCTTGATTCAAGCATCGCGGCTGCCTTATGAGGGCCGATTGCTTTTATACCTGCTTTCTGCAGATCATCAACAATACCTGAAGAAAGGGGCGCTTCAGGCCCGACAAATACAAAGTCAATGTTGTGTTTTCTGCAGGCATCTATTACCATTTTGCTGCTGCATGGGTCAATGTCAGAAAGATTTTCCGCTATTTCATCAGTACCGGCATTGCCGGGAGCGGTGAAAAGACCGGTTATACTTTTACTCTTTGAAAAGCTTAAGGTAATTGCATGTTCCCTTGCTCCGGAACCAAGTACTAGAACCTTCAAATAATACCTCCTCTGACTAAAAAACCCTTTTGATCACTCCACTTTCGGGTACGGATTGATCAATTGCTATAAAGCATCAAGAAGTTTTTCTACAGCCTCAGGGTAGAAACTGTATTCAAGTTTATGTATCTTTTTTTCAATTTCTTCAATAGTCTCACTGAAATCCCTGTTAAAAGATTTTTGAAGAATTATCGCTCCTGTGTCAACACCGCAATCGACATAATGGATAGTTATCCCCAATTCCCTCTCTTTTGAGGCAAAACTTTCAGCAATTCCGTGGGCACCAGGGAATTTGGGCAGCAAAGCAGGATGGATATTTATTATCCTCCCTTTGTATTTACTGACAAAAGGGCAGGTAAGTATCCTCATAAAGCCTGCAAGAGAAACCAGATCTATCTTTTCAGATTCAAGAACATAAATAATATCACTTTCTGCTTCTTCCCTGGATCTGCCTGAATATGGAATATAATAGCTTTTTATTCCAAGATTTTTTGCCCGTTCAAAAGAGTGAGCGTTTTTTCTGTCGCATATCATGCAGGCCAGTGTGTGTTCTGTTCCCGCAATTCTCTCGGCAATAGCCTGAAAGTTGGAGCCGTTTCCTGAAGTAAAAACAGCCAGGCGGGCCATTTACACAATCTCTCCTATTTCACTGATCGCAATCCCTTCTCTTAAAGCAAAAGAGGCAAGCTTTTCTGCATCGCCCCTGCGGACTGTGATTGCGATTCCTATTCCCATATTAAAAACCTTTCTCATTTCCGCTTCCGCTATATCTCCGTCTCTCATTATTTTTTGAAAAATATCAGGTGTTTCCCATGAAGAGTAGTCAATTACAGCTTTTAAATCAGAAGGAATTGTTCTTTTGATGTTGCTTTCAAGCCCTCCCCCTGTAATATGGGCAGCAGAAAGGACAACTCCTGTGGTAAGCAGTTTTTTAAGTTCTTTGACATATATTTTGGTAGGCTTTAAAAGCTCTTTTCTGCTGTCAATATCTTTTTCGCTTATGATTTTTCTGGCAAGTGAAAGGCCGTTTGAGTGAATTCCTTCAGAGGGAAGGGCAAGTATTTTGTCACCTTTTTTTATTTCCCCTTTTTTTGGAAGCATTTTATCCTTATCCACTATTCCGACACAGAAGCCGGCAAGATCATAATCATCTTTATCATACACATCCGGCATCTCTGCTGTTTCGCCCCCCGCAAGGGTGCATTCAGCTTCTTCGCACCCTTTTACAATACCTTTTATTATTTCTTCCATTATTTCAGGGTTAAGCTTTCCGCATGCGATGTAGTCAAGGAAATTCAATGGGTCTGCTCCGCAGACTATCAGATCATTTACACACATCGCGACAAGATCAATCCCTATTGTGTCATAAATCCCTAACTGCCTTGTGAGAATCAGCTTTGTCCCTACTCCGTCTGTTGTTGACAGCAATACAGGTCTTTTGTATTTGGCAATATCGATTTCAACTCCGCCCGCAAACCCGCCGATATCTCCGGAAACAGCTTTTGACTTAAGAGATGCGATAAATTGCGCGAATCTGTCCCCTTTTTCAATATCAACCCCTGCTTCAGCATAAGATTTTATACCCATTTATATCTCCCCTGTATCTTTGACTTTAACAGGATAATCCCCTGTATAGCATGCATAACAAAAATCATCAGGATTTCCAAGACATCCCATAAGGCTCTCGACAGGGAGAAAATAAACCGAGTCAGCTCCTATATATTCAGCAATCTCTTTCGGAGTCATCCTGTTTGAAATAAGCTCATCCCTTGTCGGAATATCTATCCCGTAATAGCAGGGGCATTTAACCTCAGGAGACGAGAGCCTTAAATGGATCTCTTTGGCCCCCGCGTCACGGAGCATCTTTACAATAAGCCTCCCTGTAGTTCCCCTTACAAGAGAATCATCCACAAGAATAATACTCTTGTCCCTGACAACCTCTTTTACAGGATTTAGCTTCATCCTTACCATAAGCTCACGCTGTTCCTTTGTCGGCATGATAAAAGAACGGCCGGCATAATGGTTTCTTGAAAGCCCGTATTCGAGGGGAAGACCTGACTCCTCTGCATATCCCAAAGCCGCGCTGTTGCCTGAGTCAGGGACCGCCATTACTATGTCGCCTTTTATTTTTTCATTTTTCGCAAGCGCTGCCCCCATCTTCTTGCGCATTATGTGAACTGACTTTCCGAAAATTGAAGAGTCTGGTCTCGCGAAATATATAAGCTCAAATACGCACTGGCTCAGTTTTACAGGTTCAGCAAAATGCTCACAGCGCATACCGTCTTTATCAATAATAATAATCTCGCCCGGCTCTACTTCTCTTACATCTTCTGCCTCAAGTATATCAAGCGCGCAGGTTTCAGAGGCAATTATTCTCATCCCTCCTTTTTTCCCAACATAAAGAGGCCTGAACCCGTGGGGGTCCCTTACTGCGATAAGTGATTCATCCTTTATAATGAGAAGGCTGAAAGCCCCTTCCAGCAGGTTCAGGGCTGAAAAAAGGGCTTTTTTGAAATCTTTTTCATTATCCATAGAGAGCATGTGAAGTATAAGTTCTGTATCAGATGAGCTTTGAATTATGGCGCCTTTATTGAAAAGGCCTCTTTTTAAATCCGCGGCATTGGAAATAGTTCCGTTATGCGCTATGGCTATCTGTCCCTTGTTGCAGAGGGCATGAATGGGCTGAACATTTTCAATTTTGTACCCCCCTATTGTCGAATATCTGACATGGCCGATTCCGATATTCGAGAGCCGTTCCATATGCAGGTATCTTGACAGTACCGCCGGCACCATCCCGAGGTCCCTGTATGTAACAATATTGCCGTTTTTTCTGTAGGAAATACCGGCGCTTTCCTGTCCCCTGTGCTGAAGTGAAAAAAGGGAATAAAACAGATTTTGGGGTATGTTAAGCAGGTTTTCGGAATATATTCCTGCCAAACCGCAAAAATGTCCTGGTTTTGAATTAATATCTTCCACACAGATAGATACCATTCAATAACTATTTAAGTCAAGAGATACCTTTTGTATGGAACCTCTATAGTGATATTTACCCTGTGAATTAATGACAGCGGATCAGCCTGCAAATCCGGGTCAGGTAATTTGTCCTTCAATTTCGTCAAGCACAGTCCTGTATTCTTCCATAGATGCGCAGTGAACAATCCTGTTTCTTATCCCTGCAGAGCCGGGAACCCCTTTTATATAGGAGCAAAGGTGTTTTTTTATCTCGTTTACCGCAACCTTCTCATCAATATACTTGGCTGCAAGCTCAAGATGGGCCCTGGCAATATTGAGTTTTCCGGCAAAACCTGAATCAGGCAGTTCGCCTGTTTCAGCAAGAATTTTTGTTTCCTTAAATATTTCCGGTTTTCCCACAGCTCCTCTGGCAACCATCACTGCGTCGCAGCCTGTGGTTTCAAGCATTTCAAGGCAGGATAATGGGGAAAACAGGTCGCCTGACCCTATAACCGGAACATTTGTTTCTGTTTTTAGATGCCTGATTTTCTCCCAGTCTGCTTTCCCTGAGTATCCTTGAGTTTTTGTCCTTGGATGGAGGGTAATCATCTGCGCTCCCCCTTTTACCGCATACTCTGCTGCCTTCAGGTAGTTTATATTCTCCGCATCCCATCCTGATCTAAGTTTCACTGTAACCGGTATATCTGTTAAGCTGGAAAGCGCTTTTACTATATCCATGATTTTTTCAGGATTTCTCATAAGGGCAGATCCTGCCCCTGATTTTATAATCTTGGGAACAGGGCAGCCGCAGTTAAGGTCTATCAGCAGGGGCTCGAAAGGGAGAATTTCTTCCAGTGCAGATGCAGCTGTCTCAGGCGATGAGCAGAATACCTGAACCGCGTATATTTTCTCGTTTTCCGCCCTGAAAAGTATTTTTTTTGTTTTTAAGCTTTTCCGTGAAAGCGCTTCGCATGACACCATCTCTGTCCAGCACATGTCGCTTCCGTTTGAAATACAGATATGCCGGAATGCCGCATCTGTAAAACCTGCCATAGGAGCGAGAAAAAGATTCCCGGGTATTGTTATCCGGGAATTGATCCTGACAGGATGGAGCAGGGAATTTAAGTTTGTCATGATATTATTATAGCCGCTTATTTATCGATATTGAAAAAATCCAGGCTGTTTTTATAAAGAATATCAGCTGTTTCTTCAAAATCAAGCTCTCTTAGCTCTGCTATAAATTCTGCTGTTGAATGAAGATAGGCTGGTTTGTTTCTTTTTCCCTTGTACTCAGAAGGTACCATAAAAGGGCTTTCAGATTCTATCAGCATTCTGTCCAGAGGCATATTTCGCGCAGCATCGTGCAGGTTTCTTGCGTTTCTGTATGTTACATTGCCTGCGAATGAGATATAGAGGTTTAACTCAAGCGCTTTTTTTGCATATTCCCAGTCTTCAGAAAAACAGTGAAGTATTCCCCCTCTTTCAGGAAGTTTTTGACTCAATATGTCAAGTACATCTTTACCTGCTTCCCTGTTATGGATAATAACCGGCAGATTATAATGCTGTGCCATCTCAAGCTGTTTGATAAATAATTCTATTTGTGATTTTTTATCACCAAACTTCCGATAATAATCTAAACCGATTTCACCAATTGCGACAACGCGGTCGAGTTCGACACCCTGGTCGATTTTCTGTTCCCATTCTTTACCAGGGTGCGCAACTTCGGAAGGAGAGACACCAATGCTATGGAATACATGGGAAGCAGTTTTCAGGTTTTCATAAACAATGAAAAAGTCGTGAAGGCTGTTGCAGATGCTTACAATATGCTCAACTTTTTCATGTTTTGCTTCTTGAGTAATTATAAGTTGTTCTATCGGGTCTTCATTTATAAGCCCGATGTGTGCATGAGTATCAAATAGTTTCATGTTTCACCGCTTTTTATTGATTTAATTGTTAGGGAAATTGATTTTTAAGAAGAATAGCACGTAGAGAGTAAGCCGTCAACATTTATTTGACAAATATTACTGTGCGTGATATTCTCTGATTTAATAACAGGAGAAACTTGTGTCCCCTTTGAGTAATTATAAGAAAGTTGAAGCCAGATTTGTAGAAAAAATTGAAAAATTATTAAACACAATATTCACAAAAATCTCCTCATCCTTTAATGATATGGTAAATGCCGGAAAACAGCGTTTTACAGTAATGCTGATTCCCCATTCCGAGAAAAAAATATTCAACTTCAGGATTTCTGTGTTTTCCCTTATAGTAGTTGTTTTTCTCCTTGGCTGCATGCTGACCTCTTTTGTGATATTTACTACCCAATTCAAGGGAATGTCAGGGCTTTTATCTACAAGATCAGAGATACTTGATAAAAAAGAGTCAGATCTTGAAATTATCAGGGACCAGATTGCAGAACTTAAAAGCGTTTCCAGGGTATTTGAAGCCTCACTTGTAAAGACACTTGGCACTTTGGGGATAGATAATCCTCTGGCCGGTTCTGTAAAAAAACCTGGCAGCGATTTTTCTTCATCATTTTATAAAAAAGATATTCAGGAAGAGACAATTATCAGGGAACTTGAGGATTTAAAAAGTCTCGGTGCCTTTCTAAAGGAATCGGTTGAGTCTTTTGATGAAATAACTGAACTGCTTGTCGCGCAGGGAGAGCTTCTTGTCGAGCTTCCGACCCTCTGGCCTCTTAAAAATGTGAGGGGAAGGATTACCAATTATTTCGGCCCGGCTGTCCATCCGTTTACAAAGCAGTGGTACCTTCATAAAGGTATTGACCTTGCATATCAGCCTGGAACTCCGATTGTGTCGACTGCCAACGGCAAGGTTCTTGAAAAAGGCTATGAACCCAATGGATTTGGAAATTATCTGCTGCTGCGGCATAAATACGGATTTTTTACAAAATACGCTCACATGGACAAGGTATATGTAAAGGAAGGAGAAACAGTTAACCAGGGTCAGGTTATAGGGACCATGGGTAATACTGGACTTTCCACAGCATCTCATTTACATTATGAAGTAAGAATAGGGTCGCAGGTTGTTGATCCTGAACGGTATCTTAATATAAAAAACAGGCCTGGTGAGTGATTCTTGATTTGGCTGGAAAGGGCAGGATAAGTAATGAGTAGTAGTTTTGTTGAAGATGGTGCTTTCGTCAATTCGATTGTTGGTGAAGGAACCAGGTTCAATGGCGAACTTGATTTAAATGGACTTTTAAGAATAGATGGAGATTTTACAGGATCAATCAGAACAAGCGGTAAGGTTCTTGTAGGAAAAAACGGCAGGGCCCAGTGTACAATCAAGGCAAGCACAGTTGTAATAGGCGGAGCTGTCCGCGGTGATATATATTCTTCAGAAAAGGTTATAGTTCTTTCTTCCGGAATAATACTTGGCAACATTTTTTCTCCAAGGCTTATTGTTGAAGAAGGGGTGATTTTAAGCGGGAACTGCACAATTACCAATAGTTATGATAAAAAAAGTGAAAAGATCCCGGGGAAAGCGGTAAGTGAATCAGACTCTCCCGCAGAAGACGAAACACAGGCTGCTTCTCTCCCTGAGTCAGGGAATAAAGAAGCAGATCCGGATGAATATGATGATGAATTATCTTCCAGACTTCATAATAATGCTTCGCGCGTTGTTGTTTAAGACCAGCGGCAGGAGAAGCTTTTTTCCGCTCTGCCGGAAACCTTTTTGCTGATGGAAAGAATAGGTTTTACAGGCAGCAATTCTCCTCTCAAAAGCGAAAAAGATAAAAAAGTCAATAAAAAATATAAAAGCAGGCCTGCCGGCTTTTTTGACGCAGCTGAAGCTGATGAGGTATCGGGACAGGATTTTTCCTTTTATCTTTCTTCTGTGATTGATGAGGGTATATCTCTTGAAGAGCTGCTTGATGATGTCCATTCCGCCGGTGAAAAACTGATTGACAAACCGTTTATTTCAAATATCAAAGAATACAGGGAATCTATCAAAAGATTTATTGGATATATTGTAAAAAATGCATATAATATGGAATCTGATATTCAAAGCCGGAAATACATTAAAAACGGAATGCCGGTTATTGATGAAAAAAGATGGACAAAAATAAAGATTATTGACAGTCAGCTTGAAAAACTGGCTTTTCATATTCTGCAGAACCAGAGGAGCCAGCTTACAATCCTGAAAAAAATCGAAGAGATTGAGGGGCTGCTTGTTGATTTAATGAGGTAATAATGAAAAAACTTGATGATGATATAATTGATGAAGATATCTTTAAAGAAGATTCAGTTGATGATAACGGAGATGGGGTCGATATACCTGATCTGCCGGAAAAACTGATAAAAATAAAATTCCTCCATTCAAACGAAACAGAATTTTGTGAGTATCCTCCGGAAATGGAAATAAACCACAGGGATATTGTTGTTGCAACAGGAAAGTATGGAAAAGACCTTGCTATGGTACTAGGCAGCAGTTTTTTAAGGTCAGAAAAGGAAAAAATTGCAGGAATAAGGGCAGTTCAAACTGTAATAAGGATAGCATCAACTGCTGATATTGAAAAACATGAACATAACCTTGAAAAAACACATGAAGCCATGAGGATATGCAGGGAAAAGATATCCAATCACAAGCTTGATATGAAACTTGTTTCTGCTCATTACCTTCTTGAAGAACCAAAGGTTCTGTTCTTTTTTACCGCAGACGCGAGGGTGGATTTCAGGGAACTTGTAAAGGATCTTGTTTCAGTTTTCAGGATGAGGATTGAACTGCGCCAGATAGGGGTGAGGGATGAATCAAGGGTAATAGGCGGACTTGGTGTCTGCGGAAGGGATTTCTGCTGCCATGGCCTTGCTGACAAACTTAACCCGGTATCGATAAAAATGGCAAAGGATCAGAACCTTTCACTTAACTCAATGAAGATTTCAGGCCCTTGCGGAAGACTTCTGTGCTGTCTTTCCTACGAATATGATTTTTATCAGTCGGAAAGAAAAAAATACCCATCCGAAGGGATGCGGGTTTATTCAGGTGATAAATACTACAGGGTTTCAGAGATAAATTTACTTACAAAAATGATTAAGCTTGAAGGGCCGGAAGGGATTTCTTTGAGCGCTCCTGTTGCCCAGTTTGAGTATGATCAAAAACGCTCCGGATGGCGTTTTAATGAAGTATAAAGCAGGGTGCACTTGACACCGGCAGGCGATGTTATTATATTCATTCAGGAGTTGGAGGAATAAAATGGGACAAGTAAGTAAGAATGCCAGAACATCGAAATCATCTCAAAAATTCTTATGTCCTTGCGGAGGAGAAGTAAAGATGAAAACTGTCTTTTCAGCAGGAAAAAAAAAGAATTACGCTGAGTGTGATAAATGCAAAAGACAGGAAAGAAGGCCAAGTGAATTCAAATAGAGCGGTTTTCCAATCTATTGACTATAGGTTTTTTATTTGTTATTTTCAAAAAATAAACATAAATAAGGGGTAATCCATTGGCAGAAAAAGGATCTGCGGCAAAAAGGCATAGACAGAGTCTGAAAAGAAGGCTTAGAAATAGAATTGCTGTTGGAGAAGTTAGAACAACTATTAAAAATTTCACAACTGCAGTAAGCGCAAGCAACCAGGACGAAGCAGAAAAAGCATTCAGACTTGTAGTTAAAAAAATTGATACTGCTGCCGGAAAAGGTATTTTTCATAAAAATACAGTTGCAAGAAAAAAATCAAGACTTGCAAAAATGCTTAACAGACTGAACAGCAAAAATTCATAGTCAGGAGAGTTTTTTCAATCTTAATTAAGCAAAAAGCCTGTATTGTATAACTGTTATTCATCAATAGGTAAGGAAAGTGAGTGCTGACAAACTGACAAAAGCTGAAATTCTTGAAAATATATACGAG
>JAVEZE010000087.1:0-11555 GCA_034003145.1 Spirochaetia bacterium | reverse complement strand
AGCAGTCGCAGGCACAACTATCCATCTGGAAAAAATCATCAGAAGAAACGGCCTCAGGATTGACAATATTACAGTGAAAAAAATTATCGGCAGCGAATCTGTAAAGAATAACTGTGAATATATTCTTCAATTTCTCCTTGCGGAAAAAAAGGGGAAAAACTCCGCGGCTGGAGCGGATAGTGAGAAATTCCCTGCAGATGTGGTTCTAAAGGAGGAGCTGTTTCTTAAGGGTTTTGATTCCCTAAACACTGTAACTCTTGAAATAGTAATATATTCAAAAGAGAGAAAAAAACCCCTAAAAGCAGTCTTTATTACAGAAGAAAGCTTAAATACAGTTTCATCAAATTTATATCTTTATAAAATCCTGAAAAAAGGGATCAGAGAAACTGGACTTTAACAATAATCTGATATGAAAAGAGAAACTGCTTTTTTTATTTTATTAAAATTAATGTTTCTGGCTGCCCAGCCCCTTTTTACTGACAATGGTACTGTAATATTTGACATGCAACAGGCAATTGATACTGCTCTGAAAAACAACAGGGAATTTAGTATTACAGGTGAGGAGATATCAATAGCAGAAAAAAATCTGAAACTAAAATACAGGGATTTTCTGCCGGAAATAAATCTTGGTTATTCACAATACTCATCTGTATCATACTGGAATCCAGATTCAAGGCAAAAAAAAATATCTGCAGCTCTTAAACAAAAGATATATGACAAAGGATTGCTCTCATCATCATTTAAATTTCTGAAAAAAGAGACCGCGTTAAAAAAACTGAAAATAACGCAGCAGCTTGAAGACTTTATTTTCAGAGTAATAAACAGCTACATTGAGCTGGCAAGAATAAGGATGGAGATAGAGATAAGCAGCAGCGCACTTGAAAACGGATATTTCCATCTTGATTTGGCAAAAAAAGAGAGGGAACTTGGAGAAATTACAGAGCTTGATCTTCTTGAGATAAAAATAGCGGTTAACGAAATGGAGGAGAATCTGCAAAAACTTCACCTTGAGGAGAAAAGGTTTGGTTTTTCATTCTCCCGCCTTCTTGATCTTCCGGCAGGACTTTATCCTGAATTGTCAGGAAAGATTAATTCTGAATATAACGGATTTATCGACCAGAATTATGATTATTATCTTGAAAATTCCAAAGTTCGCAGCAGCACTTTAAAAGAACTGATACTCTCACGTGAAAAAGCAGAAACTGAATATACCTTAGCCTCAAGAAAAAATCTTCCGGATATTTCGGCAGAAAGTTCTTTTTTTACCGCGGGTGAGGAATTCCCTCTAACAGAACATGGGTTTTCAATTTCTCTCTCATTAAGCTTTTCTACTCCAGGGATTCCAACTTCAATCACCGGATCTGCCGGAAGTGAAAATAAAAATGAAAGATCAAGGAGCCTTGCTGCAAATACTGCGCTGTTTGGGGGACTTGATAATTATTATCTGAAAGAAAGCGCAGAAGCTGCTCTAAGAAGAAGAGAATATGAATTAAACTTATTTATTTTAAATAATGAATTTGATATCAGCGAGCTTTTTTCTGAAATTGAAGCAGGAATAATGGAACTTGGTTTATTAAGAAGGAAAGAGAAAGCTTCAGAAAGAAAAGCGGAAATTGAGAAACTTCAGCTATCACTTGGAGAAATAAAAAGAATAGATTTTATGGAAACCGGAATTGCGCTTGCAAAAGAAAAAATCAAGATACTTGATTCAATATCATCATTATACAGAATGGAAATCAGCCTGCTGAGGATTTGCGGAATTAAAAACATCAGGAGTACGGCAGGATTTATTATAAATTGATTTTTACAAAGTTAAACAGGTGGTAAAATGGTGCTTTGTATTATCACGTTATTTTTACTCCTTTCCCCTTTTTTTACAGCCTGCAGGGAAAACATTCCAGAGGCAGAACAACCTCTTGTTCAGATAAGGACAGTTGAGGCAGTAACAGAAAAAACCTCCCCTTCTGTATCAGGATTCGGCACTGTTCTTTATTATTCAAAGGCAGATGTGTTTCCCGCAGCAGAAGGCTATATAGAGAAAATCTATTTTGATGAAGGGGATAAAGTAAAAAAAGGTGATATTCTCGCGAAACTCAAACAGGAAAAACTGCTGCTGCAGCGGAGGGAAGCGGCTGCTGCTGTAGATGCTAAAAAATCACTTCTTTCCCTGGCAGAAGAAAGGCTGAAAGCCGGCCTGCTTGAAACTGAGCAAAAAATAATATCAGTAAGATCGGGTGAAGCATATCTTGAGCATAAAAAAACAGAACTTTCCAATATGGAAAGAATATATACAAACAAGAAACAGCTTTTTGAGGCAGGCGGTATTTCTCCTGAAGAACTTGAAAAACATAAAATGTCTTTTATAAATAGATCATATGAAGCTGTAAAAGCGCAAAACGATCTTGACATCCTGAAATGCGGATACAGGGATAAGGATATACTTGCGGCCGGGTATCTCCTTCCTCAAGAGACAGCTGAGAGGAATGAATTATTTAAAAAAATTAATACATCAATGCTTCTTGCAGAAAAAAACGCAGCTGTATCTGATCTCAATGCTGTATCTGCTGAACTCGCGATAATTGATTTATTGATTAAAGAGACTGAAATCCACTCCCCCATTTCAGGAATAATAGGAACCAGGGAGATGGATATTGGGGAAAAAGTAAATCCTGAAACAAAACTCTTTTCAGTCTTTGACAGCAGCAAAGTCTATTTAAGGGTTGAGATAGGAGAAATTAAATCATTTGAAATCAAAAAGGGAAATCCTGTATCTGCCTCGACTGATTATGCTGAAATTACAGGAACTGTAGAGATGATTTCGCCTGTCATAAACCCGGCAAGCAGGAGCAGGGAGATAAAGATACTTGCGGATAACAGCAGCAATCTTTTAATCCCGGGAAGCTTTGTCAAAGTCAATATCCGAACAGGAGAAAACGAAAATTACACAGTCATACCGGAAACAGCTCTACTGAAAGATGAGGAAAATAAAAACAATGCTGTTTTTATGGTGCGAAACAATATCCTGTTCAAAAAAGAGATTGATGTTTCATTTATCCAGGATAACAAGGTATTTATCCGCCAGGGGCAAGGTTCAGGCGGTTCAGAATTTGATTATTCCGAAACTATTTCTGGTGAAATTATCTCTCTTTATCCTGACACAGCAATGACAGACGGTATGAAGGTGGAGATAACAAGATGATGATGATCACCCGTATCTGTTTTTTACTGCCTCTCATGTTTTTAACATCCTGCAATATTATTGACCTGTCATCGAATATGGAATTCAAGACAAATCCTGCGCAGAGGGAGCAGGTTATATCATCCTCTGAGCAGATATTTATCGAGTTTGACTTTACACCTGATAAAATATCAGCTGAATCTTTTTTAAGAATTACAGATTACAGCGGTAATGTGGGAGGCTCTCTCAGCTGGGAGAAGAACAGACTTGTTTTTACCCCAGAAAATAAAATGATATATGGCCGAAGATATTTTTTTGATTTTTCAGGCAATGTTATCCGCAGCAGCGGAAGCAAGGCAAATATCAATATCCTGATCCCTTTCTGGTTTGAAACATCCACGGCTGATATTCCTTCAGTCAGGAAAATAGTTCCGCCTGGAGGTTCTTTAATTTCAACTGCAGATAAACCTGTGATTCTTTTCACAAAAGAGATTGATATTATTTCATTTAAAAAAGGATTTAATATTTCTCCTGCAGTCAAATTCGATACTGAATGGAACTCACAAAAGAATGAAGTTATCATAATACCTGAGGAGAAATGGGAAAACCTCACAGCCTATAATTTTAATATCACGGATGAGGTAAAAGACATAAACGGGATACCGCTGGCTGAAGAATTATGCTTTACACTCTATTGCGATGAAGATCATGAGATACCCCGGATATTGTCAACAGATTCCGCGCTCCGAGATTATGCTGCGGAATTCCCTTCGATTGACAATGACTTAAATTCAATAAAATTCCAGGATGCGCTTAAAATTGTTTTTTCAAAACCGATGGACAGGGAAAAAACTGAAAATGCTTTTTCCATTACACCCTATATTCCAGGGAGAACTTTATGGACAGGAAGCTCTGCTCTTGTTTTTCTCCCTGAAAAAGGGTGGAAACAGGGAACTGAATATCTTTTATTTATCTCAAAAGGAGCATCATCTGATGTAAATATTAATATCAGGGAAAGCTACGAAGAGATTTTCAGGCCTGATATTGATGAACTTGAACTGATTGAAATCGGCGGAAAGTCAGGCGATAATTTTCCATTAACATCTTTCAGCGAAGCATCATGCATCAGTATAGAAGCTGATGGAGTATCTGCTCCATTCTCATATCTTTTTACGTTTCATTTCTCAAACCCTTTTTATACAGATAAAATCAGACTGGCAGCTCAAAAAAAATTCAGTGTTTCATGTGTCTATCCTCCGTCAGGCGCTGCTCCATGGGCAGTTAAATATTCCTGGCTTTCAGACCGCAGATTGATGATTAATTACCGCGGTTTTATCCCTTATAACACTGCTGACGATATTTATTACTATTACCTGCTTACGATCAAGGGAGGTGAATCTGGAATTATGAATAATGAGGGGAGTTTTTTGAAGAATGATATAAAGCAGCTTTTAAGGACAAAATAATGAAATTACATTTTATCCTTGTTTTTTTTATAATATCGGGATGCAGCATGATTGAAAAATATCTGAACATGGATGCGGTAACAATAACAGGGACTATCCCCTCAAGGAGCAGGATAAGGGCGGATGAGATAAGCGAAGTTGTGATAGATTTTTCAGCCGTTATGGAAAAGAGCAAAACAGAAGATGCTTTTTCGTTAAGCAAAAACGGAAAAAATATTTCAGGAGTATTTTCCTGGAAGAAAAAATCACTAATTTTTACTCCGCATACACCTTTTTCCCCTGACAACTGCTATGAAATATCTGTATCTCCTGAGGCTGAAGACAAATTCGGTAATTCGCTGTCAAACAAATTCTTTTTTGAATTTACTACTTCACCTGAAACAAAAAATCTTGATATTTTATCTACAACTCCCGGGGACAATGGGTCAACAGGAATAAACTGCCCTGTAATTGCAATTGTGTTTTCAGGAACAATAGACAGGGAAAGTTTTTTTTCCTCATTTTCAATTACTCCCCAGGTTAAGGGGAGTATCAGTTTTAATGACACATGTGATGAAGCTTATTTTACACCGGTTGAGAATTTGCAGCCGGGAAGGGATTATAGAGTTGATATTTCTGAATCACTCATAGATATTTTCGGCAACTGCCTGGGAGAGAGCTTCACCTTCTCCTTTCAGGCTGAAGATGATCGTTCTTTTTCAGTTAAATGGGTAGGTGATTCAGGGGGAACTGAGTATTTTGATTTTACAGAAACACTTGTCAATTATGGAGTAAGCAGCAAGGTATCGCTTCTGGTTTTATTTGAAGGCAGTGTTCCGGATTCAATAAAAATAAATCCCATAACCGTTACACCTTATCTCCCGTTCAGCTTCAGATGGGAGAATAATTTTTCCATGTGCATAATCACATTCAGCTCTAACCTTGTTTTTGACAATATTTATGAAATAAATATTGATAAAAATATTTACAGACTGATGATTGATGATCCGGCCTCCCGCCCCCCTGAGCTTTCACGGGTAACTTATTGCGGAAGCAGCGCAAATCCGGTTTTTGAAGAACTCACGCTTGACAGTTCTGTCAATTTTTTATCATCAGATAACGCTTTTTTTGATTTTTATTTTCATTTGGCCGAAGGTTCTTTTCTGGGCGATTACGCAATCTTCAGTTCAGTGGAATTTCTCACTTTAAACGGAGACCTTGCGGTAGAGCAGAGAAGAATAATAAATCCTGCCGGGAATGCCCTGCCGCCCCCCTCCTCTTCACTGGAGAGCCCTCCTTTGGGAGTAAGTGAATATATTGTGAGAATAGAATGCGTAATAACTGCAGGCGTAAACCCATCCATCTTCAGAATAACAGTTGATTCGGAACTGGAAGATTCAGAAGGCAATACACTTGGGGAAGATGCTGTAGTACAGGTAAACAGCCTGTGATGATATCATCACTTTGCGCACGCCATCCTGTATCAGTGCTGATGATCTATGCAGGGATAATGTTGACAGCCCTTTTAAGCCTTAGCCAGCTTGAAATCAACCTCTACCCTGAAATCGAAATTCCTGAAGCATCTGTTATCTGCAGCCATCCATTCCTAAATGCCCAGGAAATGGAGCAGCTTGTCGCAATACCTTTAGAAAACGCGCTTTCCCCGGTACGGGGTGTGAAAGAAATTAAGTCAGTCTCAAAAGACAATATATGTTCTGTTGATATTTTACTTGAAATGGATACTGACATCAATTCAGCAGACGCTGAGATAAAAGAAAAAATTGATATCGCCTATACTTTTCTCCCTGACAAGGTTTTAAAACCTGTTGTTATTTTTAAAAACATTTTTGAAACACCAATTATGACTTTAGGAATATTTCCGGTAAAAGAAAAAAGAACATCTGACATTTACTCTCTTGTTGAAAAAGAGTTAAAAACACGGCTGCTTGCTGTTGAAGGGGCGGCAGAGGTAAGAATATCAGGGATGAACAAAAGGGAAATTGTAATAGATGTCGATTATCCAAAACTTATAAATACAGGTATCCCTCTGCGTGAAATCAGCAGCGCGGTATCATCATCTGTTTTTAATTATCCGGTCGGAAAAATAAGCATGGATATAAAGGAATTCAGGATAAAGGCAATAACAGATATAAATAATTTAGAAGATATCAAGAATTTACCAGCTGCCCGGAACACTGCCCTGAAAATTGAGGAAATCGCTGATATTTATGAAATACCAGGGGAAAAAACATCATGGTTTATTTCAGGAGACAAGGAAAAAGTTGAAGAATGCATAGGGGTAGAAATCATAAAATCGGGAAACGCAGGTCTTATTGCTGCCTCAAAAAAACTTAAAAAAAGTATCAGATCGATGAATAACATTTTTAAAAATGATTTTGATATCAGAATTATTCATGATTCATCCCTGTCCCTTTCTTCCTCGCTAAAAGGGCTTTTTTTCACAATTGCTGTTGGTTTTATTTCAGCATCCGCAGTACTGCTGCTGATCTTTGGTAGTTTCAAAATTTCAGCAATAGTATTTGCATCACTTCCTTTCTCTTTATTTATTGTTTTTATATATATGTTTTTCTTGAAAATATCCATAAATATTATATCACTTTCAGGTCTTGCAATAGGCTGCGGAATGGTTTTTGACAACACTATTGTCATATTGGAAAAAATATTGAAAACTGATACTTGTGATCCAGCCATTATCGGAAAAGCAGTTCAAAACACAGCTTTCGCAGCTGCAGGATCGACTGTTACTACTGTTATTGCATTTATACCGGTTTTATTCATTCCGGGAATTACGGGAAAACTTTTTCACAACCTTGCCACATCAATAATTATCTTCATAATTGCCTCTTTTTCCGTATCAGTTACCCTAACCCCTTCCCTGTATATTTTATCAGGCCTTTCATCAAACTACAAAGAAAGAAAACATTTCATAGCTGCAAAAATAACCAATTCTTACAGTAAATATCTCATATATATTAAAGGGAAAAATCAGCTAAAATATCTCCTTATTATTATTTTTTTCGCCCCTTTTTTTCTTATCCTGTTTATTGATTTCAATACAGCACCTGATGGAGCTGATAAAAAAGTCAGCGCGTTTATCGCATATCAACCTGGCCTTGATATTAAAGAGTATTGCGACAAAACAAAATCCGTCATTGAAAACCTTCTTGATACCGGGACAGCTGAGTCTGTAAGCGGATCAGGAGGGTATGATAACAACTCCCCTTTCGAGAGAAGCAGAAAAGAAAAAGAGAGCTGGGCCGCATTATTAACAATCAAGGGGCCAGATAATTTTTCAGGTGATACACATCAGTATGCTGATTTCATTGATAATTATTTCAGGGAATGGGGGATCAGTGCTGTAATCAGAAGCAGCAGCAGTTTTATGGACAACCTCCCCGGAGCTGGGAATGAGTCATTTAAAATACGGGTTACAGATAAAAACAGGGATGAATGCTATAAAAAAGTTTTATCACTTCTTTCGCATCTTGAGTCAATTGATAAAAGCCTTGAAATATCAGGGAATTTTATTAAAAATACACCTGGATACAAAATTAATTTCGATAAAGAGAAAATCGCTGAATCAGGCCTTACCAATCAGGAAATAATTGAAACACTATCCGGTGCGGTAAGCGGTACAGTTTTTCAGTTAAGCAACTTTAACGGAGAGGCAGAAAATAGCGCAAGAATACGGTTTAAGAAAGAATACGCTGATACACCCTTTAAAATAGGATCACTTAAAATTCCCTTTGAGAAGGGATTATTTGATATTTCATCCTCAGCAGTTATAACAGCTGAAATGAATTATCCATATATAGAAAGGGTAAACAGAAAACCCGCGTTTACCCTTGCCGCAGGTTCAAGGAAAACAGATAAAAAAAATCTCCAGAAAATTGTAAAGGAATTTAAAGAGGGAAGTATTGAGGCAATCTCTTCATCTATCAGCAGGGAACATATCCTGGAAATATGTGCGTTATTTCTCTCTTCTATCCTGATGATCTATCTTTTTCTTGGCGCTCAGTTTGAGTCATTCATTATTCCGTTATTAATTATGATAACAATCCCTTTTTCATTATCAGGAAGCATATTGGCGCTTTTTATTTTGGATAGATCGTTTAATTTAAGTTCATTTCTTGGAATACTGATTTTAAGCGGAACTACTGTAAACACAGCTATCATACTGCTTTCTGAAAAAAAAGCTTTCTTTCCATACTGCCTTGAGGGAATGAGGGCAATCCTCGCATCTGTACTTACAACAGCAGCCGCTCTTGTCCCTGCCGCGCTTCTGGACAAAAATCCTGTTTTAAACAATGCGGCAGCTGCTTTGCTTGGAGGACTTGCTGCAGGAAGTGCTGCCGTATTTCTGATTTTCCCCATGATTGTTGGGAGGGCAGAACCACAGGGGAACAGCAGCAGGAGAAAAAAGGAATAAAAACAAGGGGATTACAGATTTTATGGGAAAAAAACAGGCACTTTTTTTCCTGATGATACTTTCTCTTATTTTCCTCTTTACTCTGCGTAAGATGAGGCTTGGTTTTTTGCCTGAGATAGATGAGAGGATAATAACAGTCAAAATAGAACTTAAAGGGGCATTTGAAAATGAAATAGAGAAGCTTGTCTCAAAGCTTGAAGAACCCCTGTCCCTGATAAGTTCGGTAGAAAATATCATATCTGTTTCCGAATTGGAGAAAGGAATTATTTATTTATATTTTACGGAAAAATGCAATATGGATAGAGCCTATATATCGGTACGGGATTGCGTAAACAGGATTTATTCAGCCTTTCCCGAAAACGCGCAGCGCCCCTCTCTTGGTAGAAACTCAGGCAGCGGTTTTCCTGTTTTTATTGCATCTTTTGATAAAAAACTGTTCAGCAGAGGAAAAGTGCTTGAACAGGAATTTGAATCCATAGAAGGAGCAGGGGAAATTGAGACAGCCGGGGGAAAAACCATGGAAATCGGAATAAAAATAAACTCTGATGCTGCCATGAATTCATCCCTTATGCCGGATGACGGCAGATTTAAAATTGCATCTTCAAATGTCGGGAGGACAATTACCCCTTTAGGCATGGTGCCGGTCAAGGTGGACTGCCGCATAAAATCAAGAAATGATATAGCTGATATTTTTTTAAATTTCCCGCTTGGGATAAAGGATGCGGGTGAAATATGTTACCAGCCGGCAAAGAGTGAATCAGAAGGGAGAATTAACGGAAAAGACTCCATTATTCTCTATGCAATGAAAACTGAAAACGCGAATACAATCAGGTTATGCAGAAAGCTTGTGAAAAAAACAGCGCAGATCGGAGGATCTGTGATATTCAGCAGGGGAGGAGAGATTGAAAAATCACTTTCTGAAACAGCTGCTTCTGTTTTTACAGGTATTATATTTGTTGTTTTAACAACATTCATTTTTTTAAAAGATCCTTATTTGTCGTTTCTTGCTGCCGCAAATCCTGTTTTTTCAGCAATATCGGCAGCCTCAGCCGCAGTCTGGTTTGATTTTGAAATTAACATAATCAGCCTTGCGGGGATTGCAATCTGCGCCGGGTTATCAATTGATAACGCAATCATATTTATCGAAAGTTATGAAAAATCAATATCGGGGAAAATATCTGTAATAAAAAAATTATTTAATCCTCTTTTGTTTTCCGCTTTAACAACCATGGCTGTGTTTTTTCCCCTTTTTTTCGCTCCCGATAAAATCAAGACTATATACTCACCCCTTGCCCTCATCACCGCAGCAGGGCTTTGCGGATCATTTATATTTACCTTTGTATTTATCCCCCCTTTTTTGCCTGAGAAAAAAAACCCTATTACTGCTACATCAAATACAAGCAACAAAATTATTAAAAACCCTTTTTTTTTCTCATACAGGCATAAAAAACATATCATTCCATTCTTTATAATTTTGGCAGCACTGGATTTTCTGATAATAAGCAATCATGATTTTATTTTTTTCAGCTGGAATGAAGGTAAAAACATTTCATTTACGCTTGAGTATGAAAGCGGGATAAATTTCAACTATGTGAAAAACAGCGCAGGTATAATGGAAAAAGAACTTCTGGCATCAGGCTGCAAAGATGTTACTGTTAGATACGAAACAGGAAAGGCCCAATTTAATATTAAATTAAATTCACCAAAAGAGCGTGATTACATAAAAAAAAGAATAATTGATATTGGAAGTAAAATTGATTCTGCTTACTGCTATTTTCCTGAAAACCTGCAAAGCAGATACAGCTATGATATCGACATATATGGAGATGATATATTTAAAATTGCGTTTGCGGCAAAAAATATCTCTGAAACTATAAAAAAAAACAATCCTGAAAGTGAAATTATTTACCATTTCAAGGCACCGGTACCAGGTTACAACATTATCATTGATACTGCAAAATGCTCTTTTGTCTCTGTTTCGCCTGAAGAAGTTTTCGCGTTTTTATACATGGCGTTAACATCGCCTGTGATATCAAAATATTATGAGAACGGGGTTGAAACTGATATACGATGCGGTATTGCAGCATCAGATGAAAAGGGGATTGAACAGATTATGGATATGACAGTAAAAAGCAAAAGCGGCAATCTCATATCAATCAAAAACATTGCCTCATATAAAAGGGATGATGCGGCTGGAAGGATCTACCATAAAAACAGGCAAAGATACCTTTCAATTTCAGTAAAAAAAGTGGAAATAAAAGCCATAGATAAAATATTGAATAATACATTTTTTGAAGAAGGATACAGGGCAGAAGGGGGAAGTGAATATAAAAAAATTAAAAACAGTGAAAAAGCGGTTTTTCAATTATCATGTGTTTCATTATTATTCATCTATATTGTTCTTGCGGTTTATTTTGAATCAGTATACCTCCCCGCTTTAAATTTAACCCAGATTCCTTCAACGCTTTTTATTCCGCTTATT
>JAVEZE010000086.1:0-11882 GCA_034003145.1 Spirochaetia bacterium | reverse complement strand
GAATTCTGAAAATCGGTAATTTTCTTGTTGCTGTGGGATCCATGAAAATTGAGGTAGAAAAAAAAGAGCTTATCAGGATAAAAACAGGCAAGGGGAGGGAAACTTCCAGAAAAGCGGTTTTGCTGCATCATGAGCTTAACAATACAGAAAAACCTGCATTTGAACTTGATTTGCGGGGATTACGGCTTGATGAGTCAATTATAAAACTTGAGAAACAGCTTGACAGCGCACTTGTAAACGGATTAACAACATTTTCTGTAATTCATGGGCTTGGAGAGGGAATACTTAAAAAAGCTGTTACAGAGTATCTCTCTGAAAACCCTGCAGTAAAAAAATTCTATTTTGCCCATCCTGACAGCGGCGGGTTTGGCAAAACAATTATAGAACTGTGATTTTCTTTTCAGTTATTCACGTAAAGAAGTTTGCCAAGAAGTTTGTTTATATTGAATTAAATGGAGCAAGAATATATTCTATTACTGTCATAAGAGGGGTTAAGTGAAAAAAAATATATTTAAAACAATATTTCCACTGCTTTTAAGCGGATTATTTCTTTCCTGTATCAATGTGGATACAGAGATTGTATTCAGGCAGGACCTGTCAGGAGAAATAATGATAAAATATTCTGTATCAAAAAGTGTCCTCAATATAGGCATTCTTGATGAGAACGGATCATTTCTCCCCCTTCCGGTGGAAGAGCAAAAATACCGGGAAAAAGGGGAAAATACGGACGGGCTTGAACTTAAATCCTTTAAAAAAGAGGAAACTGAAGAAGAGCTTTATATTACCGCAAGATATGAATTTAAAACACCTGAAGCTCTTAACGCGGCAGTTTCAAACAGCGGCGAAAGAAAGATTGATGTTCAAAGAAGATCAGGCAGCACATATTTTACGCAGAATATTTTCAATAAAACAAATACTCCTGCCAACGAAGAGACTTTAAAACTTGCCGAGGCGCTTTTTGCAGACAGATCCATAAAAATGAAAGTTACAGCTCCATCTTCCATTAAAAGAAGCAATATCGGAACTTCAGCAGGAAACAGCGCAGAAGCAGTTTTTAACCTTCCCAAGCTTTTATCTGAAAACACGCCTGTCATTTGGGAAGTTGTATGGTAATGAGGCAGGAATAGCTATGTATACCAATTCCGATACTGTCAGGATAACTGCAGGGACACTCTCTATGGGAGGAGGGGCGCCTGTATCTATACAGACAATGTGGAAAAAGCCTCTTGAAAGAAATGAGGATTTACTGGATGAGATCATCAGGCTAAAAGCTATAGGCTGCGACATAATCAGATTCGCAGTCCCTGATGTGAAATCAGCTGAAATACTTGGTGAGATATCAAAAAATTCCCCCCTGCCTCTTGTGGCTGATATCCATTTTGATTATAAGATTGCGCTTTTGTGCATGGACTATAAAATATCAAAGATCAGGATTAACCCTGGCAATATCGGTTCTGACTGTAAGGTAAAGGAAGTTATTGAAAAGGCCAAAGATACAACAACTCCTTTAAGGGTAGGGATAAACTGCGGTTCACTGACTGTTCATCTTCGGAAAAACAGAGATAAGGCTGCTGCCATGATTCTTGCTGCGGAAAAAGAGATAGAGCTTTTTAAAAAATATAATTTTTCAGATGCGGTTTTTTCATTAAAATCTTCCGATGTTGAAACCACAATAATTGCCAATGAGTTATTTGCTGAAAAATACAGGTTCCCTCTCCATCTTGGAGTAACAGAAGCCGGCCCCCTGATAAACGGAGTTGTAAAGAATACTGCAGGCCTTCTTCCGCTGCTTGGCAAAAATATAGGCGCTACAATAAGGATTTCACTTTCTTCAAGCCCTGAAGATGAAATTATAGCTGGTAAGGCAATCCTGTTTCAGGCAGGGCTTAGAAACGATTTTATCAATATAGTTTCATGCCCAAAATGCGGAAGAGCGGAATTTGATGTCCATAATTTTCTTTCAAAAGTTAACGGTAAATTAAACCAGATCAAAAAACCTGTAACAATTGCCATAATGGGATGTGCTGTAAACGGGCCGCAGGAGGCCAAAGAGGCAGATATTGGCATAACTGGTTCGGGAAATTCAGTTGTAATTTTCAAAAAAGGTGAGATAATAAAAAAAACAACCTCAAATTGCGCTGAGGAAGAATTTCTCAGGGAGATTGAAAGCCTTTGAAAAAAATATTATCTGCGGCAGCCGTAATACTTCTGTTATTTTTATATCCAGTTTCTTTTGCTTCATCACAGGATGAAAGTGAGCCTGATTGGGTATTGTTTCAGAAAGGGATGTATCAATACAGGAATAAGGACTTCAGCGGGGCTTTTAAATATTTCAGAAAAGCATCGGAAAAAAGGGAATATCCTGAAGCTGAATACTGGATCGGAAGAATATTTGAAAACGAAGGTGAACAAAATCTCGCATTAAAACAGTATGAAAGAGCACTTGAGTATTCATGGAAGGCTGAATCAGAGGAATTTTACGTTTCAGTTCTTACCGGAATGGCAAATGTCTACGAAAAACAGAAAAAATATAATCTTTATCACGATGTTCTTGAAAAACTGATAAATGAGATTAAAAAGAAATCAACTGTAGCTGATGATTATGAACTGATACTCTCAGAAAGACTCAAGGATAACGGCCTTGACAAGATGATATATTATTTCCGCCACGAAGGAGATTCCCTGATAAAACCTTATGGTGATTTAGGGATATTTTATTTTTCACATTCAAGGGAAAGTATTGCTTTAAGATATTTTGCATCAGCAATAACAATTATCACATCTGAGCTTATAGCAATGCACAGGGAATATGATCCGCAGTACACATATACTGATTACAAACAACTTTTTACTGATTCGGAAAATGATGAAAAAAAGATTTTTTACATGATTGAGACAAATTTTTATAAATATTTATTCTATCTGGCACTTACACTTGAAAATATGGGAATCCGGGATCAGTCTGAATATATTTTCAGCATACTTGCCCAGAGCAGGGTTAAAAGCAATTTCCGGGATATGTCTGCAAGGATTAAGAACAACAATTATTCGCCAGTTTATATCAGGAAAGTAGCAGAAGCTCATTCACTCACATCTGATTGATTGAAAGATTAACAGATTATAAAACAAAAAAATCGGAAAAAACAATAATGGATAAAATAATAATTAAAGGCGCACGCGAGCACAATCTGAAAAATCTGGACATTGAGATACCAAGAGACAAGCTGGTTGTAATATCAGGCTTGAGCGGTTCAGGGAAGTCGTCCCTTGCATTTGATACCATTTATGCGGAAGGACAGCGACGATATGTGGAATCTCTTTCTTCCTATGCAAGGCAGTTCCTGGGGAGAATGGATAAACCTGATGTCGACTATATAGAAGGGCTGTCACCAGCAATTTCAATTGAACAGAAAACCACCCACAGAAACCCCAGATCAACAGTCGGTACAGTGACAGAAATCTATGATTATCTCCGTCTTCTTTACGCGAGGATAGGAAAGCCCCATTGCCCTTCGTGCGGCAGGGAAATTCAGGAACAGTCAAAAGATCAGATATTTGACGCAGTTATGAGCCTTCCTGAAAATTCAAGAATAATTATAATGGCGCCTCTGATCAAAAATAAAAAAGGTGAGCATGAAAAAATTATTGCAGATGCGGTCAAATCAGGTTTTGCCCGCGCCAGAATTGACGGTGAGATAATAAATTTAGATGAAGTCAAAAAACTGGAAAAAAACAAAAAACATACTATAGAAATCGTAATTGACAGGATAATTATTACAGTTGAATCAAGGAAAAGGATAAGTGAATCGCTTGAAACTGCAATTGAAATAGGGGACGGGATGGTGCTTGTCCTTGACATGGCAGATGATAGTGAACATTTTTTTTCCATGAAAAACTCCTGTCCTGACTGCAGCATCAGCATTCCGGAGCTCCAGCCTTCCATGTTTTCGTTCAACAACCCGAACGGGGCATGCCCTGCCTGTTCAGGGCTTGGCATTACCATGGAATTCGATCCGGATCTTATAGTGCCTGACAGAAGCCTTTCTTTCAATGAAGGGGCATTCCTTCCCTATAAACCAGGGTCAAACTGGCACAGAAGCTGGTTTGACGCAATAGCGGAGAAATTCCATTTTTCACTTGATACCCCTGTTGATAAACTTGATAAAAAAATTCTTGAGGTTCTTTTCCACGGTTCAGATGAAAAGATTGATGTCAAATATACAAATACCGGAAAAAACCGTTTTTATGAATATAATGCGGAATTCAAAGGGTTAATTGCCGACCTTAAACGGAGGCACAGGGAATCAATGTCACATGGAATCAAAGAGTGGCTAGAAAGTTTCATGAGACAGAAAGAATGTGAAACATGCAAAGGAAGGAGACTTAGAAGCGAAAGTCTTGCTGTAACTGTTTTTGAGAAAAATATTTTTGAGATGACAGCGACATCTGTGGGTGCGCTTTTTGATCTTTTTAATGTTATTGATATTACTGAAACAGAAAAAAAGATTTCCCGGCAGATCCTTAAAGAGATCAGGGCAAGGCTTGATTTTTTGATAAGTGTGGGTCTTGATTATCTTACTCTTGAGAGAAAAGCTGCGACATTGTCCGGCGGCGAAGCACAGAGGATACGGCTTGCGACACAGATAGGCTCATCCCTTGTCGGTGTTCTTTACATCCTTGATGAGCCCACGATCGGGCTTCATCAACGGGATAATCATCGTCTTATAAGCACATTGAAGCATCTGAGAGACCTTGGAAATACCCTTATTGTAGTTGAACACGATGAGCAGACAATAAGATCGGCTGATCATATTATTGAACTGGGGCCGGCTGCAGGGGTTCATGGAGGCCGCCTTATCGCAGAGGGAAGCCCTGATAAAATACTGAAAGACAGCAGCAGTCTTACAGGAAGGTTTCTCTCCGGTATCGATAAAATTGAAATAAGGGATCAGCGCCGTCCCGGTAATGGTAAAATATTGAAACTCGAAGGAGCTTCTCAGCACAACCTTAAGAATATAGATGTTGAATTCCCTCTCGGCAAAATGATTGCTGTAACTGGGGTATCAGGTTCAGGCAAATCAACCCTTGTCAATGATATACTTTACCCTGCTGTTGCAAATATCATAAACAGGACTTCACGGGAAACAGGTGTTTTCAGGATGCTGAGCGGTACTGAACATATCGACAAGATTATCAGTATTGACCAGAGTCCCATAGGGCGCACTCCAAGATCAAATCCAGCCACCTATGTGGGAGTTTTTACGCCTGTCAGGGATCTTTTTTCAAATATTCCTGAATCAAGGGCAAGAGGCTACAAGCCTGGAAGGTTTTCATTCAATGTAAAGGGAGGCAGGTGCGAAAACTGTGAAGGTGCCGGAACAATAAAGATTGAAATGCACTTTCTCCCTGATGTCTATATAACATGCGATGTATGCAAAGGGAAAAGATTTAACCGGGATACCCTCGAAATCAGATATAAGGGAAAAAATATCCACGACATCCTTGATATGACAGTTGAGGATGCGCTTGATTTTTTCAACCCTATACCCTCAATAAAAAGGAAACTTTTAGCGCTGAATGAAGTAGGCCTTGGATATATAAAACTTGGACAATCTGCGTTAACCCTCTCTGGCGGTGAGGCTCAGCGGGTAAAGCTTTCAAGTGAACTCTCAAAGACAAATACAGGAAATACGCTCTACATTCTTGATGAGCCGACAACAGGACTCCATTTCAGAGATGTAAGGCAGCTAATAAATGTTCTTGATGCGATATGTGATAAGGGTAATACTGTTATTATTATTGAGCACAACATGGATATAATAAAGACTGCCGATTACATAATAGATCTCGGTCCTGAAGGGGGCAGCCGTGGAGGTGAGGTTCTGTTCTCCGGAAGCCCTGAAGAAATTATAAAGAATAAAAAATCATACACAGGAAAATATCTGAAGGATTATTTATGACTTTGATGGAAATATGTAAAAAAAGTATTTCCACAAACCTTTTTTTCCTCCTTTTTATATTTACAGTTTTTCCTGCCTATTCCCAGAATGATACTCAGACTGATAACGAGTTAATCCTGAATGAGACACTCACTGCCGATCAGGTGTCTGATCCTGATACAGAAAAAACACTTTTTCAGAAAACACTGAGTACAGACATATCTACTGCTGATTTTTATGAACTTGCCGCCTGGTGCAGATATCTTGGCCTAGACGAAAAAGGGGGGAAAAAAGATCTTCAGAAGAGGCTTTATAGTTATTATGAGCAGGAAGAGAAAGCGCTTGAGGAAGGGCAGGAAGAGAAAAATACACTGATGATTGAATCAGCGGAAAGGACAGAATATTTCAATATTGAAAAAATAGATGAAAATTATATAAAAATCAGCGGTAATGTAGTTGTGACGATGGAGGATAAAAAAAAGGAGACAACCCATGTAATTAAAACTGACAGGATTATCCTTAATCAGGAAAACAATCTAATTACAGCATTCGGCAATGTTAATTATACCAGAAGCGGTAAAGAAGGGAGCGAAATTTTCCGCGGAGAAAAACTCTCATTCAATATTACAAACTGGGAAGGTATTTTTATTGAAGGTACTTCCGAAAAAAAGAAAGAGCAGGACGGCAAGGATCTTACATTTCGATATTCAGGCAAAAGGATTTACAGATCGGAAAATGATCTTATAATACTTGATAAGGCAGAAATAACATCAAGTAAACCTGATGATCCGTATTATAATATAAAAGCAAAGCGGATTTGGGTTCTCGCTCCCGGAGAGTGGGGAGTCAAGAACGCAGTTTTATATGTAGGCCATGTGCCGGTTTTTTATTTTCCGTTTTTTTTCCATCCCGGAGACAAACTTGTTTTTAATCCTGCTTTCGGGATGAAAATTCCACATGGTTTTTTTCTTCAGACAACAACCTATCTGCTTGGAGAGCCTGATACAAATCAAAACCTTTCTTTTCTTGCTCTTACAGAAGAAGACGCAAAATATGAAACAGAGCTTAACGGTATTTTTCTTAAGAAAACAGAGAAAAAAGAAGTGGTGTCTGAAGATGAAAATTATGTAAAATTGATGTTTGACGCATATTCAAGGCTTGGCTTTTTCGCCGGAATTGAAGGCAAAACCGATATTTCCGATTTTTACGCAGGTCTTGGGCGGAGCAGAAATATATATATCAGTCCTGGAAATAAATATTCCCCATATTACGAAAATGAAGATGGCGAGTTTAAAAGCTCATGGAATGATGCAAATTTCCTCAAATATGATATTCCATTCCGTTTCGGGGCAAAGCTTGACATGAAGAACAAGTACAGGGATTTTCAGTATTCACTTTATCTTGATCTATACTCTGATCCCTATTTCCTCCGTGATTTTAACGAAAGGGCAGAAAAAACAGACTGGAGCAAAGTTCTGGGGCTTGAAGAGGATGAAGAACCTGATACTGATATTGATACAGGCATTCTTGACCGGCTGTGGTGGTATTTTCACGGATCCTGGAATATTTCAGATGATTACTTTGGCGGACTTATAACTGATATTAATTTTTCCAAAATTGATTTTTCACTCAACTGGAAAAACAAAAAACAGCCTGATACCGGTTTTTCCGGTATTGATCCAGGACTTGATGGATATATCCCTTTTTTTGCCAGGACAGATTATTTTTTCCCGGAGCAGTATTTCTATTATCCTGAATATTACAAATTCCCCGATATTTCATTTACAATCAAGGGAGATATTTTTTCCGCAAGCTATGATTCATTTTATAAAAATAAAGATTTTGAAAAACCGGATGATCCAGGCGGGGCAGAACTTCTTAAACCATGGCTGGAAAATGTGTCAGATTCACCTGCTGCTGTTGCAGTGGAATATAATTATGATGCGATGCCAAGAATACTTGAATATGAGAAAATGAAAGATGAGGCAGTCAAGCTTTACAAAAAGAGAAAGTTTTTCCAGCATGGAATGTCATACTCAATTTCTCCAAGTATATCTGTAACAGAAACAATGGATTATTCTGAATGGGAAACTCCAAAAGAGGTGACTTTCGAGCAGGCATATACAGCAATGAGGTTATACGGCAACGCAAATGTCACATATGACGCTGATTTATATGAGGATTTCAGCAGTTTTACCAACAACATAGTTTTAACTGAGGATTACAGAATACACTACAACAGATCCGGCAGTATTGAAGATGCTGTGTGGGACAGCTATCTGCTGCAGGATTATAAAGCATCATATCTTAAAATTGAGAATAAATCGTTATTTACAGTTTATCCCTTATTGAAATACGACATGTATAACCAGTCATTTGCTTCATACAGGATTAATACCATTATCGCAAAAAAGGAATTTGATTATCTTGATAATTCAGATAACCCTGTTTATAAGGATTCGTTTTTTCAGTTTGACAAGGAATATTTTACAGAACATAAGGCAGATTTTAACCTTAAATACCTTGCTAACTGGAACCAGATTCAGCATTTTAGAATTATAACAGTACTTCCTCCGCTTCTGCAGGAAATTGAGAATGAAGATTTAATAAGAACCGGCCCCCTTACATCTACATTGAATTTTAAGGCATATGAGAAATCCGAGGATAACTGGGAATACGGCGATTTCACCTGGAAAGAGAAATTATCTTATGACAACAATACTTATATTGAACAGATAACAATTTATGACGGTGAGAACGATGAATGGGACAGCTGGGAATCTATAGGCAGAATAAGTTTTTTTTATGATGAAGTTTTTTTCAGACAGAGTTATAAGTATGGATATCCTGAAAGCTCCCCTCTTGAATTATCTTCGCAGCTTAATCTGTGGTTTTTTGAGACAAAATACAAGGCAGAAAGAAAATACCCCATGGAGTATCAGCAGGGATTCGGCTGGATTGAAGGTGAGAACCAGGAATTTGTCCCTTCGGAATTTTCCGCCACAATTGATTTTACCAGATATTTTATGCCGGTCTGGAAAAACAGGGTCAGGTATAAAACAAAAATATTGACAAGCTGGGTAATGGATCTGCAGGAATTTACAGAAAATTCACTGGTTTTCAACTTCGGTTTTGACATGAAAGTTCATGAATTCCTGGATCTCAGTTTTAATTCTAAGTCTGAAAACAACAGCACATACCGATATATCCCTTCCTATGCAAAGCAGCTTGGTGAAGAGACAGTCAATCCATTTTCTGATCTTGTAAAATCATTTAATTTTTTTGACGGAGGGGAGCAGCGCTATGAGTCTTTTTTCAAGCTTAAAGAGGTTGATGTTAAGGCGGTTCATCATCTTGGAGACTGGGATCTGACTCTCCAGTACAGCGGCGCGCCTAATCTTTATCAGCCTTCAAGCGGTGTGCCGGAATGGAGATGGGATTCAAAAATGACTATAATGATGCAGTGGAACCCGATAAAAGAAATAAAAACAGAAATTAAAATTAACAACAATGAGTTGTCATTATAATATATAATGTGGAATGATGCTTGACTTTATGAGAAAATGCTTTATAGAATCAATTTTAAGGGATAAATTTGAAAGATAAATATTCTGTTGTACTTGATAACCAAAAAAACCTTTCGGACCTTTGCGGATCAAACGATTCCAATCTCCGGCTTATTGAAGACTTGCTTGGCTCCCATGTATATACAATAGGCAATGAAATATATTTTTCCTCTGAAAATAATGAAAAACAGCAGCAGTTTAATAAAATAATTGAAAAACTGCAGGAATACACAGAAAGAGGATGCATTCCAGGCCCGGATCTTATTAAAGGTGTTTATTCAAGCATCTGTTACCAGCAGATAAACGGATTCAGGGAAAATCTAAAAAATGAAATTGAAGATCTTGAGCTTATAATACCGGGAAGCAGTAAAAGGGTTTATCCAAGAAGTTACAATCAGATATCTCTTTTAAAAAAAATAAGACAAAATGATATTGTTTTTGCTGTCGGGCCTGCGGGAACAGGCAAAACATATCTTGCAGTGGCAAGAGCCTTAAGTGAAATATTACAGAAAAAAAAGAGAAAACTTATCCTTACCCGCCCTGTAGTTGAAGCAGGTGAAAGTCTCGGCTTTCTGCCAGGAGACCTTGCGCAGAAAATCAATCCTTATTTAAGGCCTTTGTATGACGCGATGGAATCCCTTATCCCGTTTGAAATGATTGCAAGGCTTGAGGAAACAAGGACGATAGAAATTGCACCTCTTGCATATATGAGGGGGCGGAGCCTTTCAGACTCGTTTATCATACTTGATGAGGCACAGAATACGACAAAAGAGCAGATGAAAATGTTTCTTACCAGGATTGCTGATGATTCAAGAGCAATTATAACAGGAGATATCACACAGATTGATCTTCCTAACAAAAAACAGTCAGGCCTTATTCATGCTGTCAATATGCTTGGGCATATAGATGAAATTGGTTTTTCTTTTTTTTCATCAGAAGATGTAATGAGGAATCCTCTAATCAAAAAAATTATCGATGCATATGAAAAAGAAAAATAAGACAAATAATAAAAAATTAAAGATTCAGATGCTAAGGCTTTACAAAAAGATTGATCTTAACATCATTCTTCTGATTTCAACTTTACTTATAAATTCCATACTCCTTTTCCTTTTTCTAAAGGTTGATACCTACTTTTATCAGAGAGAGATAAAGGATTATGAGGCTGGCAAAGTCGCTGAAAGAACTATCACGGCAGAATATGATTTCGAATATGTTGATAAAAAGAGCACATCAAAACGCGATTATGAGCTTGAAAGAAAAATAACACCGGTTTTTAAGGTGTACAAAGAAATTACAGATGAAACATTGGCCAGTTTTGATGCTTTTTCTTCAAGATTCAAAGATTTTCTTGACGCAAAAAAAGATCCGCAGGATCTTGAGAAAACTTTTTCTGATTATATATCGCGTCTTCCTGATTTTAATAAAACTATTTTACTTCACCTTTATGAAAAACCTTCAGCCATATCAATTCTTGAGATAGCCCGCTCAACTTTGAATACAGTCATGAACAGGGGCATTATTGTTTCTGATAACGGAGACGGCGGCGCTTATCAGAAAGATGAATTTTTTGAAATTTGGAGATGGACAGAAGGACAAAGAGAAAAAGAGGATATCAGGTTTTCAGATGCGCTTACCAGGGGTAAAATAAAAGAATTGACATCGTCAATTCTAAACAGTTCCTCTGATAAAGAAGAAAGACTTATAAAAGATATTGTATTTGCCTTTTCAAGTGAAAACTGTTTCTATGATTTTGAGGAAACACAGAGAAAAAGGGAAAGAGTGCTTTTAAACACAACTCCGGTTTTAAGCAGTATCAAAAAAGGGGATGTTATTGTAGAAAAGGGCTTTATCATAACAGACAGTGATATGGAAATAATCAAAACCATGGGCAGCACTGTTACAAATACAAACTACAGAAAGATTACAGCAATACTTTTATATATGATTTCTATATATTTTCTCTCTCTAATCCTTTTTACCCAAAAAGGGGTTATACGGAAAAATGAGCCTGGAGATGTAATGCTTCTTTTGGTTCTCGCGGAGCTGTTTTTTGTTTATACCCTTGTTGTCCTTAAATTTTTTATTCTTCCTGACTGGTTTAATATTGCTCTTTTAATTCCAATGCCGCTTTTTACCATGGTACTGTCACTTGTTATCTCACAGGCAGCAGCGATAAATTTCGCGGTTGTAATGAGTTTTATTGTACTGGTTGCAGGCAATTTTTCACCCTATGCAATATTTTTTGCTCTTCTTAATGGGATAAGCGGTGTTTTTTGCGTTAAAAAAACAGAAACCAGAATAGATCTTATAATTGCGGGGCTGAAAACCGGATTTTTAATTATTTTTTTCTATAATACGCTTTTGTTTTTTAAAAAAT
>JAVEZE010000085.1:0-12107 GCA_034003145.1 Spirochaetia bacterium | reverse complement strand
TTAATAGACAATTGGAAGCCTCTTTTTAAAAGGATACCTCTATTCTTCAAGAGGGTTTTCAAAGGTGCCTATTGTAAAGCATATGCCAATTTCTGGTAAATGTCATAAAATTTAATATTTTTTGATTACCGGGCGGTGAAACCCCTGCTGTCTTTATCCTTCTTCCACCACATAAGAATCGGAATGACAGCTGCTAACAGCAAAAAACCGCCTGAGATAAACGCCGCTCCCAGATTGACAGCCTGCGCAATAACTCCGAAAAAGAGGGGGTTAATAAGCTGGGCAAGACGGTTCCCGGTAAGCCTTATCCCCATTGCAACGCCCCTGTCTTCCGCCTTCACCCCTTCTGAAACTGTAGCCATTGAAAGAGGCAGGGCAAGACCAAGCCCTATCCCTACAAAAAGTGAATTTATGACAAGAAGAAAATTATTTGTGCAGAATGGAGTGCTTCCGATTCCGGCAGCAAGGATAAAAAGGCTGATAATAAGCGCAGGAAATCTGCCGCCCGCCGATTTTACAATCCCTGCCATGTAAAACCTGACTGAGACTGATGTCAGTGCCCGCAAAGACATATAGATCCCGATAGCTGAAGCTGAATAGCCGAATTGTTTCAGAAGAACAGGATAAAAAGTCAATCTGGCTCCGTCAGCAAACAGTACTGCGAAACTTGACAGAATAGCTATAAACGCGTAAACAGAGAGGAATTCCCTGAGTCCCCGTTTTTTATTGCTGCTGCCTGCAGACCTGGTTTTTGCAGAATTCACTTTACCTGAATAAAGTTTTGCTGGAAAAACAAGGATTATCAAAGCTATTGAGAGTGAGATAACTGCCCAGGTAAAACGGTGGCCGGCAGTATCAATAAAAAATCCGGCAAACGCAGGGCCGGCCATCTGCCCTAAAGCTGCGGCTGTTCCGTACCAGCCGAAATCAGAATTAAGATCCCGCCCTTCTCCCAGACTTCCAATATGAGACTGGGCGCCGAGAAAAAAGAGAAGCTTTCCAATCTCAAGAAAAAAAAGGCCAATAACAAGCCCCTTAACATCAGGGAAAATTGTGATAAAAACACAGGAAGCAGTAAAAAGTATGCCGGCCCGCTGTATCATCAGCCTTGAGCCCCAGGAATTTATAAGAAAGCCTCCGGGGACTGCAACAAAAAGAGACCCGGCTGTGCTGAAGCTTATAATTATCCCGATAAGCCCCGGCGATATTTTAAGATGAACCAAATGAAGAGGAACAAGCGGGCTTACCATTGAAAAAACAGCAGAGGCAAAACCTGAACAAAGGCAAATATATAAAAGTTCCCGGCTCCCGGGAGATTCTGATGAAATATTACTGCTCATTTTCTGATGCATACGGGTTTTATATCATTTTGCATGGTTATTTACTCAAGATTTTAAAATAACTGAAAATCCTGTCTCCTTTTGCTGATTATAAACTAAACATAATATTTAATTAATTTTTCTATGATCAGGGTTATGAAAAGAGAATAATTGAGGATATCGCAGATCAATGTGCTTTTTCAAGAGGAAATTACATTTCAGTTAGCATTACGCGCAACAGGCGTGATAGGCGCAACAGGCGCAACAGGCGTGATCGGCGTGATCGGCGTGATCGGCGTGATCGGCGTGATCGGCGTGATCGGCGTGATCGGCGTGATAGGCGCAACAGGCGTGATCGGCGCAACAGGCGCGAAAAACTTGACTCAGCATATGATTTTTTGCGCTGTATTGCGCTGTATTGCGCTGTATTGCGCTGTATTGCGCTGTATTGCGCTGTATTGCGCTGTATTGCGCTGTATTGCGCTGTATTGCGCTGTATAGGCAAATAGAAATGATGGAATTTTATTAACCAATGATAATAAATTAATAAAAATATGCAAAGAAATTAAGAGCTGCGGCCGACAATAGCTTTAACCTGACTTGCCCTGTCCACCTATGTAAAGATTTGTGCTGCCGATCTGCTCCTGCCTTACAGTTCTAGATAAACCACCAAAAAAACAGAGCCGGAAAAAGATTTTTTTCCATTTTCTCAATAATGCCTGCATAATCTGCTGATTATACACTCAATCATCTTTTTTCCGAAAAATATTGCGAAATATTGCTATATTCTGCCAACAGTTATTGCCAAATAAAGCTGATTTTATTCCTGCCAACTAAAAATTACTTTAACTTGCTGGTATTTCAGGGCTGCCTCATACTTTATAAAAAGATTCAGGAGGATTTTATGACTGATTTAAGTGTTAAATCAAAATTCAGCAGGGCAGGTATTCAGCGCTTCGGCCGTTTTCTAAGCGGAATGGTTATGCCTAATATCGGAGCCTTTATCGCGTGGGGGCTTATAACAGCTCTTTTTATTCCGACAGGATGGCTTCCTAATGAGAAGATGTCATCTCTTGTAGGGCCGATGATTACCTATCTTCTGCCGCTGCTTATCGGTTTTACAGGCGGCCGCATGGTATGGGGTATCAGAGGCGGAGTTGTAGGTGCAATAGCTACCATGGGTGTAATAGTAGGTTCCGGTATTCCAATGTTTATAGGCGCCATGGTAATGGGGCCATTCGGCGGATGGGTTATCAAGAAATCTGATAATCTGATTCAGAAAAAAGTACCTGTAGGTTTTGAGATGCTGGTTGATAATTTTTCAGCCGGTATTCTTGGAATGCTTGTTGCGTTATTGGGGTTCTGGGTTATCCAGCCGGTAGTAAGCTCGATTATGGTTTTTCTCCAGGCAGGGGTAAACATAATTGTAAACGCGAAAATGCTTCCGCTTGCCTCAATTTTTATTGAACCGGGAAAAGTTCTTTTTCTTAACAACGCGATAAACCACGGGATCCTTTCGCCGCTTGGGATCCAGCAGGTACAGGAAACAGGTAAATCAATACTGTTTCTCCTTGAAACCAATCCCGGCCCGGGCCTTGGAATCCTTCTCGCGTACTGGCTGTTTTCAAAAGGTAATATCAAGGCATCAGCGCCGGGTGCGATCATCATTCATTTCTTCGGCGGGATTCATGAAATTTATTTTCCATATATTCTTATGCGGCCGATCCTTATCCTTGCGGCAATGGCAGGGGGAGCTTCCGGCATCTTTACATTTCTTCTGCTCGGGGCAGGAGAAGTCGCTACCCCGTCGCCGGGAAGTATTTTCGCTCTTATCGCTGTTGCCCCAAAAGGGGGACTTTTTCCTGTTCTGGCCGGTATTACGGTAGCTGCCGCAGTATCATTTGTAGTTGCGATGCCGTTTGTAAAAAAATTCGCAGTGCAGGATGAAAAAAACGATAAACTTGATGATGCAAAATCCTCATTGAGCGCACTCAAAACAACAGGAAAAATAACCCAGATAGTTTTTGCATGCGACGCAGGTATGGGCTCAAGCGCGATGGGAGCCAATAAAATATCAAAAATGCTGAAAAGCGAGTCTATAGAGATCAAGGTTGAACATTGCTCTGTTGATGATATACCAACAGGAGCGCAGATAATTATCTGCCATAAGGATCTGATGGAAAGGGTAAAACAGAGCGGCACAAAGGCACTTTGTTTCGGTGTAAGCAATCTTGTAAACGCGCCGGAGTACGCAGATATTGTTGCGAAAGTTGTATCAAGCCATAAATAGAAATCAAAATGCGGACAGGCGGATCGCTTGAGAGGCGGATTTAGAATCAATATTGATTTTAAACCGGCAAACAATTTAAAACTGTGTTATGCCTGTATGTAAAAAAGTAACAGTATCCGCTGTCCGCGATATTTAAAGGAGCAGATTAATTGGGATTTATAGATTATTTACTGGATAATAATTCAATAGAATGTAATCTGGAGGCTAAGGACTGGGAAGATGCGATCATAAAAGGGGGCTGTTTTCTGGTTGAAAAAAAAATAGCAACTCCCGGGTATCTTCAGACCATAGTAAATAAATGCAGAGAAAACGGGCCCTATATTGTAATAGCCCCCGGTATTGCCATGCCCCACGCGAGGCCTGAAGAAGGGGCGCTGGGACTGGGATATGCACTTGTCACGCTGAAAAACGGGATTGAGTTTGGAGATGAGGATAACGACCCGGTGAGGCTGATGATTTACATCGCCGCCCCGAATGTCAAAGCGCATAACGAGGAAGCTGTCTGCCAGATAGCGGATTTGTGTGACGATGAAGAGACGATAGAGAAAATCATCAATGCGCAAACAAAAGAAGAAATTGTTTCTATTCTTAAAGGGGTGAAAATATGAAAACAAAAGCTGTCCGGCTCTACGGTAAAATGGATCTGCGGCTTGAAGAGTTTGAACTTCCGCCGATCAGGGATGATGAAATTCTTGTTAAAGTAACGGCAGACAGCCTCTGCATGAGCACGTGGAAGGCAGCGCACCTTGGGGCGGAGCATAAAAGAGTGCCTGACAATGTCGCTCAAAACCCCATAATAATCGGCCATGAAACAGGGGGTGAGATTGTTGAAGTTGGAAAAACCTGGGCGGAAAAGTATAAACCAGGGATGAAGTTTTCCCTTCAGCCGGCGCTTAATTACAAGGGGTCCATGGATTCCCCCGGCTATTCATACCCATACTGCGGAGGCAATGCCACATATATGATATTGCCGCCTGAAGTGATGATTATGGACTGCCTCCTTATCTACAGCGGCGAGGGGTTTTTCAACGCTGCCCTCTCAGAACCATATTCATGCGTTATAGGGGCCTGCCGCTCATTATACAGAACAGACAAGCAAAGCCACAATCATTATATGGGAATTAAGGAAAACGGCAAAATGGCTATTATCGGCGGCTGCGGCCCGATGGGTATGGCTGCGATTGATTATGCAATGGCAGGCGAATACCGGCCGAAACTGCTTGTCGTAACTGACCTTGATAATGACAGGCTTAAAAAAGCGGAAGCAATTTTCAGAAAGAGAGCCCAGGAGCGCGATATTTCACTGATGTTTATCAATACAGGCGAAATAGATGATCCATATTCAGCGCTTAAAAATATTACAGGGGGAAAAGGTTTTGATGATATACTGGTTATGGTCCCTTTTGCGTCCGCGCTTGAGTTTGCGGAAAAACTGCTTTCATTCAACGGGTGCCTGAATTTTTTTGCAGGCCCGACTGATACAGCTTTCTCTGCAAAGATTAATTACTATGATGTCCATTATATGGAAAAGCATATTATAGGAACAACAGGCGGGACTGTGGATGACATGAAAGAGGCGCTTGATCTGATGGAAAAGAATTTGATTCTTCCCGAGGTTTTAATATCCCATATAGGAGGACTTGACGCGGCAGCTGACGCGACACTCCGTCTTCCTGATTTGCCGGGCGGTAAAAAACTGATCTATACCGCTATTTCACTGCCCCTTACTCCGCTTGATAAACTGGAAGAGTTATCATCTGAATCAAAACTGTATTCATCACTTGCGAAAATAGTATCAAGAAACAACGGAATGTGGAGCGTCAAGGCAGAAGAATATCTTCTTAAAAACGGTGTAAAAATATAACAGGTGAACCATGGATAAAATACTTACGGCAGGATTAAGTCCCGCAATACAGAAAATTATTTTGCTTCCCGCCCTCTCAAAAGGGAAAGTAAACAGGGCAAGTGAATATTTAATTGATGCAGCAGGCAAGAGCATAAATGTCTGCAGGGTACTTGTTCAGGCAGGGATGGAAGCAGAGGCTGTAATTCCAGCCGGAAGGGAAAGCCTGGGGGTTTTTGAAAAACTATGCAAAAAAGACAATATTTTCTGCACCCCCTGTGAAACATCAGGAAGGATAAGGTACTGCTATACCCTTATTGACACAGAAGAGGGCAGCAGCACAGAGATTGTTGTAAATGAACCTGAAAATATAACCAGGCAGGAAGAAGAAAGCTACAAAGATCTATTTATAAAAAAAATAAAAGAGGATATCAGGTGTGTTATTGTATCAGGAAGCAGGCTTTCTGGCTTCTCAAGCGCTGTTATCCCATTCATGCTTGAGGAGACAAAAAAAAGAGGTATTCTTTTTATCGCAGACTATAAGGGAGAAGATCTTAAGAATTCCTTTATAAATAAAGAGATAAGGCCTGATTACATAAAGATAAATGAGGAAGAACTGATTGAGACATTCGGCAGAGAGGAAGCTGATATTAGCACCCTTTCTGAAAAATACAGCAATACTTTTGTAATTACAAGCGGGGAAAAATCAATTTCCTTCGCATCATCAGGTAAAGCAGGTTCACTTCCAAGCAAAAAACTGAAAGCGGTAAATCCGATAGGGTGCGGAGACGCGTTTACGGCAGGGCTTGCCGAAGGTGTAATCAAAAAAATGTCACTGGCAGAAGCTGTGGAAAAGGGAAGAGACTATGCGGCAAGAAACGCATTAAGCCTGCATCCGGGCTGGATCAATATCAAGGAGAGTATATAAATGGTAAAAGAACAGATAACAATACTGAATAAAACAGGACTGCATACCAGACCGGGCAAACGGGTAGTATCTGAAGCAAAGCAGTTTGAGTGTGATATAAAACTTGTTTTTGGAGAAAAAGAGGCAAATGTTAAAAGCCTTATCAAATTATTGAAACTCGGCATTTCACAGAACCATGTTGTAGAGCTTATCTGCGACGGAGCTGATGAAGAAGCAGCGCTTGATCACATGAAAAAATACATACTTTCCCTGGAGGAATAAAATGCGTGGAGAACCTTTATCCGGCGGCATAGCAATCGCCCAGGCGCTGATAATCAGGAAAGAAGAAGATGTTGTTTATTCATCAATTTCACAAAGCGATAAACCAAAAGAATTAATACGCCTCAGCAAAGGTATTGCGGCAGCTGCGGCAGAACTTGAAAAACTCATCGAAAAGGTAAGGGAAGAGATGGGTGAGGATAAGGCTGAGATATTTGAAGGACATCTTGAGATTCTCACATCAGAGGATTTTGAGACAGAAATAGCTGAAATAATAAATGAAAAAAACGTATGCGCTGAAGAAGCTGTTAAACTATATTCAGATCAGAACGCCGCAGAAATGGAGGAGCTTGATGATGATTACTTCAAGGAACGGGGACAGGACTTCCAGGATATAGGGCAGCAGGTAATTAATACGATCAGGGGGACATCTGCAAATTACAGCCTGCTTGAAAGAGAAGTAATAATAGTGGCTTATGAACTCACCCCCTCCCAGACTGCGAGGCTTGATATTAAAAAGGTTGCAGGATTTATACTTCAAAAAGGGGGTAAAAACTCTCATGCCGCGATAATCGCAAGGTCGCTTGAAGTTCCGGCAATAATAATAAAGGAACCTGATCCATTCAAAATAATCAAGGATGGCGATACTGTAAGCATTAACGGCGATAACGGTGAACTTGAAATAAACCCTTCTCACGCGAAAATCAGGAGTCTTGAAAAGTCTATTGAAAAAAAACTAAAAGAAAAGACAGAGCTTGAAAAACTGATCGATCTTCCCGCTGTCACAACTGACGGTATCAGGATCGGGATGTTTGCCAATGTAGGGGGAAGTTTTGATATAGAAAGCGCTGCCCGCTATAATGTTGACGGAATCGGCCTTTTCAGGTCTGAATTTCTTTTTATGGAATCCGCAGGCCTTCCAACCGCGGCCAGGCAGGCATCTGTTTACAGAAAAGCAATTGAATCTATGCCGGGCAAAGATGTAATTATAAGGCTGCTTGACACAGGAGCTGATAAACCCCTGCCCTACTGGAAACTGCCGGTTGAGGAAAATCCATTCCTTGGAGTAAGAGGAATCCGCCTTTTGCTCCAGAAAGAAGAAATACTCAGAACCCAGATACAGGCCCTTCTCCAGGCATCAGCATCAGGACCTGTAGGGATAATGATCCCCATGGTAAATTCCTTAAGCCCAATTGAACGTGTAAGGGCAATAATTGAAGAAGAAAAAAAAGCAGTGCTGTGGGATAAAAGGCTTGATCTCAAACTTGGAATAATGGTTGAAACACCTGCAGCTGTCCAGCTGATAGAGGAAATGCTTGATATTGTTGATTTTATAAGCATAGGGACAAATGATCTAACCCAGTATTTATTGGCTGCAGACAGGGGAAATCCCCAAATGGGCAGCTACTATGATGAATTCCATCCGGCAGTTATCCGCTCAATTGCCCACATAATTAAAAAAGCAAGAAAAAAAGAGAAACTGAACGGGATATGCGGAGAATTCGCGGGAAACAAGCTTGCCTTGCCTTTTTTTATCGGTTTAAAAGTAGGAGAATTAAGTATGACACCCTCATCAGTCCCTGTGATAAAAAACATGATACGGCAGATTGATTCAAGAGATGCGGAAAATCTGGTAAATGAAATACTGCGGATTCCAACCTCGGAAGGAATCAAGTCGCGGCTTTCACAGTTTCTTACAGAGCGGGACCTTATAAAATGAAAGAGAGGCAGAAACAGGTACTGAGGCTTTTACTCGCAAATAATAATATTGTCAGAATTGATGATATAGCCTCATCCCTGTCAGCCGGCAGCAGGACAGTATCAAGAGATCTTGATTACCTTGAAAGATGGCTCTCCACCAGGGGGGTCTATATGGAAAGAAAAACAAATCAGGGTATCAGGATAATTAATTACGGAACCAATATTGATCATATTATTGAAACCCTGAACTCCTCAGATGCGACCTTAAGCGAACTTGATCCCGCCGAAAGACAGAAATTTATTTTTCTTTATCTGCTTTACAATAACAGGGAAATCAAGATCTCGGAAATTGCCAATGTTTTTTTTGTCAGCGATACATGCATCTGGAATGATCTCAACAGCATTGAAGCTGCGGCGCAAAAACGGGATATCTATCTGGTAAGGCATAAAGGTGTTGGAATAAGTATCTCTGGAGAGGAAAGCAATATACGCTTTACCTTCCTTGATATTTTCGCAGAAATATTTTCCCATAAAACCATAATAAATTATCTTTATTCGGAGAATCACAGGAAAAGCGAGTCAGCGGGAAAATACAGGATTTCTCTCCTGATGAAATACTTTAAATTGCCTGAAGATACAAAAAGGCTTTTTTCCCTTGTCACTCATGCAGAGAATATTCTGGGTTACAAATTCACAATATCAGGCGAAGCATTTCTTTATTTCTACCTGTTTCAGACCGGGCACAGAATACACTCAGGCGCGCTTATAACCGCCTCTCCTCCCGCCGGGTCTGTATGCAGCCCAAAGTACAGGGAGGCTGCATCTGAGCTTCTGGATAAGCTTGGGAAAAGAATAATGAGCGGCATTATTCCGGAACAGGAAGTTGATGTGCTGGGTATAATACTTCAGGTGCTTGAAGCAGGGGATTTTTCACATGGTAAACTGGATGATACTGGGGAGGATATTCCTGAAGAGATTGATATTTTTGCACAAAAACTTATGGCTGCTCTTGAGAAATCAGACAATGTTTTTTATTATCTTGACAATGAACTGGCAAAGGTGATCCGCATCTCGGCAGCATCGCTTATCTTAAGATTAAAGAACCATATTCCGCACTGGAAAGATGACTGGAATGAGAATGTTTTGGACAACGAAAACGACAAAACCGTTATCACAGCAATTAAAGAACTTATAAAAAACGAATTCGCTCTTGATGCTGCCGCCTCTGATATCCAGAATCTGCTGCTCCATTTCAATGCAGCCGCGATAAAGAACCAGGTATATCCCAAAAGAAAAGTCAGGTGCATAATTTTCTGCTTTGAGGGGATAGGACTTGCCTCATATCTTTTTTCTGTAATAAAACGCGAAATATCAGGGATTGATGTTGTAGAGGCAACTGCTGTTTATAAATTAGATCAGGAATATCTTGATCTGCATCAGATTGATCTTGTAATTTCAACCTTTCCGGTGGAAAACATCCAAACACCGTTAGTACTTGTCTCTCTCCCGATCGATATCAAAATACTTGATAAAAACATAAATGACGCAATAAGCAATATCAAAACAAGAGCGCGTCTGCCGGTTTTTGAAGAGAAAACTCAAGAGGAGGCTTCAGCATCATTTTCTGTCAATAATTTTCTTTCTTTTATCCAGGAGTTCGCTATTCTGGAATCTGAAAAACCAGAACCGCCAGAAAAAACAGTAAAAATAATATCGCAATATTTCAGCAATAATATTAAATCAGAAAAAGCGCTGGAAAGGGATTTTCTTGACAGGGAAAAACTGGGGCCGCTTTATTTTGAAGAATACGGAATCAGAATGATTCACTGTAAATCTTCATCTGTAAAAAAACCATTCGGCGGAATAATCAGATATAAACAACCGGCTGAATCAGAACAGGAGGTAGTTTTTCTGGCTGCCCCTGATCCGTGTCCTGAAGGGATAAGAAAAATGCTTTCTGAAATAACATTTTCAATACTTGAAAATCCTGTTTTCAGGGAAAGCCTGAAGAAAAGCGATATAGATACATTACGCACCAATCTTCTTTATGTTTACAGACCGTAATTGTAAATAACAACCTGCCTTCTCAAACATCCCCCCCTTCCCTTATTGAATAAATAAAATCCATTTATAAAATAAAAGCACTTTTTATTTTATTATGCTATTCTGACTTTTGCAGTTAAAAATCATAAAAACGGGTATAATTCATTACCAAGTAACGAGTTATACCCACTCTTAAATATCATATTTCTGTAGTGCGTAAGTCCGTGGTCAGGTTTTTTTGTTGCACCCATGAAAGACCAGATCTGTTGGGACGACATGTATTTTTTGGAAAAATCAAAGTCAAGATTCTTCCCCGCATCTCCCAGTACTTCATCTTAAGAGTCAAAGAGATAAGATTATCTTCTAATCGGTCCCTCAAGGCTTACTGGATTGCCGAGGCCGAGTGGCGCCAGTCCAATCGAAACTCAAGAAGCCTGATAAGCAGCAGTGTTACAAAGCAGATGAGAAAATGAGATCTTATGTGGATTTCCGTGGACAGAAACACCGGACGGGCCTTCAGCTTGCTCCTGGGTACCTTGAATGTTTCTTCAATACGCCACAAGCCCTTATACATACCAATAATGTTATCATCAGTGACCTGTCTGTTTAACTGAAAGAACCTGTCATAGGTGTAGCGGCAACGGCCCTTGAAGGGCTTTTGCAGTGGGTTAAGACCGATAACATTGGTGAAGAAGACATAGTAACCTTCCCGCTGTTGTCCTTCTGCAATACGATTCTCATCAAGAAATACCATGTACTCGCTATCAAAGTCACATTCTCAAGTCTCCCGGTCATACGGGACTTTTTTGATGTATCTGGCTGCCCCATAATTGCTGGGTTTGGCGTCCCTTGAGAAGCAGTAGATCTGCTTGCCGGCGGAATAACACATGAGTTCAACAATCTGATGTCAGGGATTTACGGATATATAGATCTTGCAATTGAGACATGTAAAGATCCTGGTATTATAAATTATCTTTCAAAAGCAATGGGCGGCATGGAGAGAACAAAAGAATTAACAGGAAAGCTATTGACATTTGCAAAGGAATCAGCCCCTGACCTTAAAATTATCCAGATTTTTCCGCTGATAAATGAGTTTGCCGAAACTTCACTAAAAGGATCTGATATTTCCTGTCAATTTGAAAAAAGTGATAATCTATGGAGCTGTAGGATCGTTCAAATCCAGATAAAAAGAGGAATTGGGCATATTATCAAAAATTCAAAACAAGCAATGGATAGAGCTGGTAAAATTAAAATATAAATATTCAATGTGACAGTTGAAGAAAAGGAAGAGGAACTGCTCTCTTGTGGTGATTATGTAAGAATATCGATCAAAGATTGCGGAAAAGGGATATCATCAGAAAACATTCAACAAGTATTTGATCCTTTCTTTACCACTGATATGCATTTGTATATTTAATTGCATTGTCTATAATATTTTTAAGAATCTGGCTGATTCCGTGTTTATCTCCCAAAACCATATCAGGAACCTGGCTGTCAATATTTATCAGAAAATCAAGCTTTTTTTCTTCCGCTTTTTTCTTATAAATGGAATAAATATAATTCAGGGTTTTTTTCAGGTCGAAACTGCTTTTTTCAATTTCAACCTTACCAGCTTCGATCCTGGAAAAATCAAGTATATCATTTAAAAGAACGCCAAGCTATTCACCTGATGTTTTGATTATTTCCAGTTTTTCAATTTTTTACGGATCACTTTATTCATAAAAT
>JAVEZE010000084.1:5575-12457 GCA_034003145.1 Spirochaetia bacterium | reverse complement strand
AGCTTTTTCATGTCCGGTGCAGGATGTAATGACTTATTTTTAATTGAAAACCTGCCCTTTTGAGATATCGTGAAAAACAGCAGATACTAACATGAGATCACCTCTGGTGCAGCTGCCTATAAGTGAATTAAAATAATCACCCGATTTTTCCTGACTTTCAAGAAGAAGAATAAGCTTTTTCACAACACGTTTTACATGCAGAAGTACCGGATCATTATCATGAAATCCGTCATTTTCCCTGATACTTATCAGAGAAGCCAGTTCCGGGGAGATTTTTTCTATATCTCCATTCTGGGCAGTTTCAATTATGTCGTCGAGACTTTTAACAGCTGGATTTATTTTCTGCATAAGTATTATTCAAACAACACAGGTGTATGGTCAGGGTCAATTTTAATATTAATTTTATCGCCTGCTTCAGCTCTCTCTTTTACGCTTCCCCTTGCCCTGAGTTTGATGTCGTCAAATTCAATCTCATAATCAATCATGTCGCCGGTGTAGGATGCCCTTGTAACCAGCGCCGGGAACACATTGTCACCGTTTTCTCCTGAAGGACAAAAAGCAATGTTCTCCGGCCTGACAGCTGCTTCACATTTTTCCCCTTTTTCCTCATTCCTGCCTGTACACAGAAGCTTCCTCCCTCCTGCCGTTGTCATCACCAGATATTTTCCTGCCTGCCCGGCAATTTCACCCGGGATAAAATTTGTTGTTCCCATAAAACCTGCGACAAATTTATTTTCCGGCCTTGAATAGACTTCAGTCGGAGTTCCCTGCTGCATGATTATTCCTTTATTTAAAATAACGATTCTGTCGGAAATAACCATCGCCTCTGTCTGATCATGTGTAACATAGATTGTTGTTATCTTGAAATTCCTGTGAATCTGTCCAATCTCAAACCTCATCTGTTCCCGCAGCAGTGCATCAAGATTTGAAAGCGGCTCATCAAGAAGAAGGATATCAGGTTCAAGCACTATGGCTCTCGCGAGCGCTACCCGCTGCTGCTGGCCGCCCGAAAGCTGCCGGGGGTATCTGTCCCCGAATGCCTCAAGTTTTACAATAGATAGCCCTTCCATAACTTTTTTTTGTATGACTTTATCTTTCATTTTTCTCAGTCTCAGGCCGAATGCAAGGTTTTCAAATATTGTCATATGGGGCCAGAGCGCATAATTCTGGAAAACAAGGCCTATCCCTCTTTTCTCCGGAGGAATCTCGGTGATGTTTTTTTCACCGATAAAAATATCCCCTTTTTCAGGGTTTAAAAATCCTGTAACACACCTTAGTGTTGTTGTCTTTCCGCAGCCTGAAGGACCAAGCAGCGTAACAAGCTCGCCGTCTTTTACATCTAGACTCAGCCCGTTGATTACAGCTGTTTTTCCGTAACTTTTATATATATTTTTTAATCTGAGTTCAGACATTTTTTTCTCCGGATTGCATCAGCCCATTCCTCCGACATATTCTGCCTTAAGAAGTTTCTGGACCAATGACATAAAAACAATACTTGGTATAAGGAGCAGTACACCTATTACCGATGCAAACTGCATATTGGTTCCGCTTGCTGAATAAAGGGTAAGCGGCAGTGTATTCACAAAAGGAAGACCTATAAAAAATGTTCCGGTAAATTCATCAAGCGATGTGATGAATACAAATACAGAACTGGCAAGCAGTCCCGGCGCGGCAAGCGGCAGTGTAATTTTAAGAAATGCTGTTCTGCTGTCTGCCCCGACACTGCGGGCTGCCTCGATAAGATGGTTCGGTATTGCCTTGAAAGTTGAGCTTGTTATCCAGATCCCGTAAACAAGCCCGACAAGAACATGAACTAGTATTACGCCGGTAACAGTTCCGGCAAGCCCCCATTTTGTAAAAATACTTAAAAGGTTTACAAAGATAGGCTGCTGAGGAAACGCGTTAGGCATAAGAAACAGCAGAAGAAGCAGGCTTGCAAATGGAACTTTAAATTTAGCAAGCGCGTATCCCGCGGGGATAGCTATCGACATTGAAATGACAACTGTGACAACCGCGATTGCGATACTCCTTAAAAACGCGGGGACAATGCTTACCGCTCCTATCGCATAACTTACCTTGAGGCCAAGCGCCTGCGCCCAGTATGAGAAACCCACCTTCTGCGGAAGCAGATGGGGCCAGTACCACTGTTCTGCCACCGACCACAGAGCCAGGCTTATCATAGGCCCGAAAAGTATCAGGAGAGACAGGATAAAAAGAAGCACGTCCAGTGAAAATCTGAAATAATATTTTTTACTCTTCATTTTTTTCCTTTCAGCCTATAGGATGCGCGATTTTTGCATCTTTCATATTCATCCTAAGATAGTAAACCGCGGTGACAATAACCATAATATAGGAAAAGACCCCGAGTGCGTTAGCGACCCCGAAATCCCTGTAATAGTTTACCCTGTGGGCTATATCAACAGTAATTGTTGTAGGTATTTTCCCCCCGATCAGCATATAAGGAAGGGTAAAGGTGCCGACAATCTGTGAATAGACAAGAACCATCGCGACAAGGATGCTTGATCCGTTCATCGGGATAAGTATCTTGATGATTATCTGATGCAGTTTAGCGCCCGCGCTTCTTGCCGCCTCTATATAGCTGTTGTCTATCATCTGAAATCCGCCGAAGATGATCATCACGGTAAATGGAATCAGTTTCCATGCAAATCCGAAGGAAAGGCCTGCGAAGTTAAACAGCTGCAATGGATTATCAAGGTCTATCAGCCCGATTTTCCCCAGAAACAGATTAAGGATCCCGTGGGGAGCAAGAAAACTGTTCATCATCTGGGCTACTACAACAAAAGGAATAAAAATCGGTATCCGGTAAAGCTTGATAAGTGTCCGTGAAATGAAAGAATCGTTCAGACGGAAATAAACTGAAAGAAGAACACCAAGCAATGTCGCAAGGGTACTGTTAAAAAGGGTAACAAGAAATGTAAAAGTAATATCCATATAATAAAGTTCAACCGCTTTTTTGTAGTTTGCTGTCGAAAAAGCCCCGTCAAGCTCAAAACTTTTTACAAAGGAAAGGATAAAGGGGTAAGCGTACATTATTAGGATAAACGCTACTGCCGGAAACAGCAGAAAAACATAGGAAGGGAGACGAAACGCTCCCTTCCTTCCGATTACGGAATCACTCATTACTTCCTGACCCATTTCTCGTATGATTCAAGCATTGCTGTGTGATAGTCAGCAAGAGGGAATGAAAGCCCTTTTTTCTGTAAGTCTGCTGGAGTTACATCGCTGTAAATCTTTTTATAGACTTCAGGCGGTACTTTTCCCTCAAGGAAAGATCCGTCAATTCCTGGATACCAGTTGAATTTCTCAACTATTTCCTTTCCCTGAACTTCAGGTGATGTAGCATAAGCTATGTATTTTTTCGCAAGTTCCGGATTGGCAGCCTTTTTTGGTATTACATAATACATCGGCTGTCCAGGCATACCAGGATCAGGAAGTATCATTCTTGTCTCCGGATTGAGTTTTCCTTCTTTCATGAAAGTAAAAAACATGTCAACCCAGACCGGCCCCATCCATATCTCGCCCCTGTTCAGGGCGTCAAGTGTTCCTACATTTCCGGCAGTATAGGTAACGTTCTGGTTGAAATCCTCAAGAGCTTTGTATGCCCCTTCCCAGGATGCGATTTCTGACTGCTCAACCGGGCCGGTTACAGCAAGTTTTTCATATCTTCCTGTTTTCCAGTAAACCCATCCAACTACAAATGAAACGCCTGACGCGCCGCCCTTGACTCCGTTGTAACCGAATTTTCCAGGGTTATCCTTAACCCATTTCTCAAGTTCGGCATAGGTTTTCGGCGGGTTCTTCACAAACTGAGGATTGTAGGCAATAGCAGTCTGGCTGTGAAACATCGGGATTCCGTATCCTTCAATATTAACTCCAAGTGTAGTTTTAGCAAAAGGAGATGTTACATATTTCCAGGAATCATTCTCTTTTGCGAAAGGGAGAAGAAGGTCTTTGTCCATTGCCCATTTCATGAAAATTTCATGAACAATTGCCACATCAATATCCCAGACTTCTTTATTTGACTCGCTCTCAGCAAGAAGTTTTTCATAGATTCTCTGGGAACCAGCGTTTCCCGGCCCGGTATGAACAGAGATCAAACCTGTGCCCGGGTTCTTTGCCGCGAACTGTGGACCTAAAACATTCTGCTGGATAGCAAGCATGTTTGTGTCTCCAGCTGTCATCAGCACAATTTTACCGGCCTCTTTTTTTCCGCCCGCGAATACAAGTCCTGCTGATAGCAGCAGAACAAGCAGAATAATAAGACTTTTTCTCATAATTCCTCCTCTCTTTTTATGTTATATTTATGGAAGCGATTACATTTTAGTAACAACTCCATTATAACCCACCATTACCGGATGTCAAGTTTTTTCATCACTTAATTTCATTACTGAATTCCCTCATCGAAATTTCTCCATCACCGCATACTTGTCCGGCACGACTTCCTTACGATAAGCTCCGCCGGCAGTATTACCCTGATATTAGGCCTTTCGCTGTTTTCAATCATTCGGATCAGGGATTCCATCGCGATAATCCCGATTTCATACATAGGCGGTTTAACAGTTGTAAGCGGGGGGGATAAATATTCAGCAAAGAAGTTGTCATCAAACCCGACTATACCAAGATCTTCTGGGACCTGTATCCCTTTTTCCCTGCAGTAAAGCAGAACACCGAGAGCCATTCTGTCATTTGCCGCAAAAACAGCATCAGCGCTGTTATCGGCGAAATATTCCTTAGCTGCGTGGTAGCCGCTCTCGGTTGAATAATCCCCGCTAGCAAGAAAAAGATTCCCAGGATTAAAACCTTTCTCTGAAAGACCAATTTTAAGCCCCGCAAGGCGGTCAATGGAATCTATATGCAGTTCAGGGCCTTTTATAAACAGTATTTTTTTATATTCCTGTTCAACAAGGAAGGAGGCAACCGCCCTTGCCCCTCCAACATTATCTACTTTTATAAAAGGATAGGCAGCTACAGGTTTACCAATAAGGATAAAAGGGAGCCCCATCCTTTCCATTTTCCCGTATAGGGCAAGTTCCCTCTCAGTTTCTTCCATATTTCTGAAAATAACCCCGTCAACCTGTTTACGGCTGACAAGCTCTGAAACTGAGTCGATATATTTTCGTCTCTTTAAAATTATATTATATCCGCGGGAATCTGCAACATCTTCAACCGCGTCAATCAGTTTTATGTAATACGGCTGTTCCTGCCATTTTTCAGGGACTACAACAGCAACTGTCTTTGTTTTTCCGGCAGAAAGAGCCCGTGCCATTGAGTTAGGATGGTAGCCGAGTTTCTCCATGGCTGCCTCTACCGCTTCTGCAGTCTCAGCCCTTACCCGTTTATCGTGATTCATCACCCTTGATACAGTTGCGCGTGAACAGCCGCAGTATTTTGCGACATCATCAATAGTCAGTTTTACAGAAGTACCCATATATATATTATGATACAAAATGCGCTATTTTGGAAACCGTTTTTTTGCTAATTCCGCATCAGGCTTCAATTTTATTGAAAAGATAGTAATCCCGCGCAAATGCTGCAGCGCCCAGCATAGTCATGCTATGCCTTGAATCCTGAAAAACAATCCTGAAGTTTTTTTCAAGACGGTTCAAAGAGACATCATTTATTTTCTCATTAAGTTTCTGAACAAAATATTCACCTGCATTTGAATAGTCGCCTTCAAAATATATAACTTCAGGATCAAACATGAGAAAAACATTGGAAAGCCCGATGGCAAACCACCCTGCAATCTCATCCATCAGAAGACAGGCCAGTTCATCATTTTTGTTGGAAGCCTTGAATATATCAAATATATCCGGTTTCTGGTTATTCTGGTTATTCTGGTTATTCTGGTTATTCTGGTTATTCTGGTTATTCTGGTTATTCTGGTTATTCTGGTTATTCTGGTTATTCTGGTTATTCTGGGTATTTTTGAAAATCAGCGAAACTGGATATTTATTTTTAAGGGAAACAGCTTTTTGTACAAGACGTTTACAATCAATAAAAGTTTCAAGGCAGCCATGCCCTCCGCAGTAACATTGCTGTGTGTCAAAAGCAGAAACGATTGTATGTCCTATTTCGCCTGAAAGGTAGTGATGCCCTGAAAAAAGCTCCCCGTTTATTACTACTCCTGAAACAATTCCATGCTGCCCGGCATCAAGAAGGATATAGTTTTTATATACAGGATCATCCCCCTCGATTTTTGCGCTGTATGCCTTGAACCGGATCCAGCTCTCTACATGAACGCTAATTGCAGGCCCGATTTTTTCAATAATCATTTCCTTAATATTTCTGTTGCTGCCCCAGGAAGGAAAATGGGGAGCAATATAGCAGATCCCTTTTTCTGAATCAACTATTCCATGAACAGCTACCGATATGCCGAGAAGCTTGGCATATCCACTCTGCTGATCTGCAGATAAATATTTTTTTACCCTGTTTCCGATTATGGAAATTATATTTTCAAGCGGTTCATCTTCGCTGGTCAGGATCTTTTCTTTAAAGATCACAGTAAGAGAAAGATCAAATATTTTCACATTTATGTAACCTTCGATAATGTGAAAACAGATTATATGGCCAAACCTCATGTTCAAACAATAAAGTTCAGGCTTTTTTCCCCCTTCACCGGTCGAATCTCCTTTTCCGCAGGCAGTCACAAGATTAAGGGCAAGAAGTTTTTCATTTATCTTTGAGACAGTAGTTCTGCTTAAATTTATTTTTGCTGAAATTTCAGATACAGAAAGTGCGTTATGGAGACCATAAAGATTAAGCATCAGCTTGAGGTTATTGTTTCTTATCGTTCTGGGCTTGTTGCCGCTCTTTCTGATCATTTTTTTAACCGCCGTTCTTAATAATAACACTTTAATAATA
>JAVEZE010000084.1:0-5475 GCA_034003145.1 Spirochaetia bacterium | reverse complement strand
TTAATAATAACACTTTAATAATATCACGGTATATTTCATTTCGCAAGCATTGTTATCAAACTATGTTTCGCAACATTGTTACAAATAGGACTTGACTTACTGGAAAGCTGTGCTAAAATATTAAAAACTCATAATTTGCGGAGTCAATAAATAATGCTCTCAAAAAACTTTTTTTCCCTGAACAGGATAATATCTCCCGCATTATCAATAAAAGATTTTATAGAATTAACAGCAGATTGCGGCTTAAAATATATTGAGCTGCGCAATGATCTGGGTGATGGAAATATAATTGATCACCTTAAACCGGGTGAAGTAAAAAAAATGTGCGGCGATAAGGATATTTCCATTGCAGCAGTAAACGCGATACAAAAATTCAATCTTCCTTCCAATTTCAGGAAAGCGGAAGAGGAAATTAAAAGAACAGCGGAATTGTGCGCGGAAATTAGCTGCAAAGCAATAATTCTATGCCCCAGCAACGACACAAGCGACAAAAGGACAAGGGAACAGTTTATGGCAGATACAGCCGAAGCACTCTCCCTCTACGCGCCTGTTTTTAAATCATTAAAAATTACCGGTCTTATCGAACCTCTCGGCTTTAGCGAGTGTTCCATCAGGGGGAAAAAAGAGGCGATCAAGGCTATAGCCCTCTCAGGAAGCACAGGCTGCACCGACCCTGGAAGCAATGAGTGCTGCTACAAGGTTGTTCACGATTCTTTCCATCACTATCTTGGGGGTGATGAGGAATATTTCCCGCATGAAACAGGCCTAATCCACATTTCAGGCGTTGATAATAATATTCCAGACAATGAAATGAGGGACTGCCACCGTGTTCTTGTTACTGAAAAAGACAGGATCGGCAATAAAAAACAGATCAGGGAGATGGACAACCAGGGATATAAGGGCATTATCTCATTTGAACCTTTCTCAGACATGATACAAAAAATTGATAATAAAAGACTCAAAACAGCAATTTCTGAGTCAATCAGGTTTATACTTGATAAATAATCTAGTTAACATTCCCTGGTCTATATCAGGGATTATATAAAAGTTTTTTATATGGAGGATTTTAATGAAAAAGAGTATTCTTGTGCTCCTGACACTTTTGCTTATAACAGCAGTCGTGTTTACAGGATGTTCCAAAAAAGAGGAAAAAGATTCCGGTGTTAAAAAAATCGGTTACTGCAGCAACAATTTTAACGACACTTTTCAGACTTACATCAACAAGGCAGCATCAGATTATGTTGCGGCAAACCCAGACCTTTCAATGACACAGGTTGATGCCCAGGAAGATGTAATCAAGCAGCAGGACCTTATCAACACATTTATCGCGCAGGGCGTTGACGCTCTTGTTGTAGTACCGGTTGACACAAGCGCCATGGCCCCGATAACCAAGGCGGCCCAGGAAGCTAAAATTCCTATCTGCTATATAAACAGAAACCCCTATGCTGCTACATCAATGCCTGAAGGTGTTTATTATGTAGGTTCACAGGAAATTGTGGCAGGACAGCTGCAGATGGATTTTATCGGAGAGAAAATAGGCGGAAAAGGCAATGTCGCAATCCTTATGGGAAAACTTGACAACGAAGGTGCCATAAAAAGAACAGAAGGAAACGAAGATGTAATTGCAAAAAAGTATCCTGATATTAAGGTTCTCGCAAAAGAAACAGGAAACTGGCAGAGAGACCAGGGTATGTCGATTACAGAAAACTGGCTTACAGCTTACGGCGACAAACTCAGCGCAATTCTCGCAAACAATGATGAAATGGCGTTAGGCGCAGTTGAAGCGTTAAAGGCAGCAGGTAAAAAAATTCCGGTTGTCGGAGTTGACGCAATTCCAGACGCAAAAACTGCGGTTAAAAACGGCTCACTTGACGCGACAGTTCTTCAGGATGCTGTAGGACAGGGAAAAGGCGGACTAGAACTTATCCACTCTGTACTTAAGGGAGCTACTCCTGAACAGCTTAAATGGGTACCGTTTGTTCTTATCACGCCGGAAAACATCAAGGATTTTGAATAATTAACAAAACCAATCAGAGGGGAGAAAGGGAACTTTTTCCCCTTTATTTTCTGTCTTTATAAAAAGACTTTGGAGTTATTACATATGGCAGAAGAAAATTATATTTTGCAGATGAAAAACATTGTAAAAACATTTCCCGGGGTAAAAGCGCTTAAAGGGGTAAACCTTGATGTCAAAACCGGAGAGATTCACGCCCTGATGGGGGAAAACGGCGCAGGCAAATCAACCCTTGTCAAATGCCTTGCCGGGATCCAGAATCAGACATCCGGGGAAATTTTTTATGATGGCAAGATAAGGGGTAATTACAATACTGCCCAGGCCCTTAAAATGGGAATCTCCATGATCCATCAGGAGTTAAGTCCTGTAATTCACCGCTCAATTATGGAAAACATCTGGCTTGGAAGGGAACCTCTTAACAGAATAGGCCTTGTCGACCATAAAAAAATGTATGAACTCAGTATCGGGGTACTCAAGGAAATTGAATTAAACGAAGACCCAAGAACAGAGATGACAGCTCTGACTGTCGCAAAAATGCAGATGATCGAAATTGCAAAAGCTATATCATATGACGCTAAACTTATAATTATGGATGAGCCGACCTCCGCCCTTACAGACAGGGAGGTTAACCAGCTGTTCAAGATCATGAAAAAACTTAAAGAAAGCGGAAAAAGCATAATTTATATTTCCCATAAACTTGAAGAGGTTTTCAAGATTACAGACCGTGTTACTGTCTACAGGGATGGCGAGTATGTGGGAAGCGAGGATACAAATAAACTCTCTACCGAAAAGATGATAAACATGATGGTAGGCAGAAATGTTGATGAAATGTTTCCGAAGATTAAATGTCCCATCGGGGAGATAAAACTTGAAGTAAAGAATCTTTCCCATATCAGATATTTTAAAAATGTCTCTTTTACAGTAAGAAAAGGGGAGATCCTGGGTTTTTCAGGTCTTGTAGGCTCAGGAAGAACAGAAGTTATTGAAACTATTTTCGGAACACGTAAAAACGCAGGCGGAACTATCTACATAGACGGTAAAGAGGTTAAAATAAATCATACACGGGACGCGATAAGCAAAGGAATGGCATTTCTTACAGAAGATAGAAGGTCTACAGGTATTTTCCCGATGCTGACTGTAAGGCTCAATATTGTTATATCCAATTTACAGAAATATATAAATAAATTTGGCCTTATAAAATATGGGGAAATCAAGACAGACTGTGATGATTATGTAAAGAGAATTCAGATAAAAACGCCAAGCCTTATGCAGCAGGTAGGTAACCTGAGCGGGGGAAATCAGCAGAAAGTACTTGTTGCAAGATGGCTTTTAACCAAGCCTGAGATACTTTTCCTTGATGAACCAACCAGGGGAATCGATGTAGGGGCAAAAGCGGAAATCCATAAAATTATCACAAAACTCGCGGGAGAAGGGAAATCAATTGTAATGATTTCATCTGAACTTCCGGAAATAATGGGAATGAGCGACAGGATTGTTGTAATGCATGAAGGCTGTGTAACCGGTATTCTGGATAATTCCAAAGAACTGACACAGGAAAAACTGATGGCTTACGCAACAGGGACTGCCGGGACAGGCGCATCCGCAACAAAAACAGCCGGCTCTGTAACGGCAGATACTGCAGAGAACCTGACAGGAGGAAAAGTATAATGTTAAAAGCAGTAATAGCAAAAAAGGAAAACAGCAATTTCATGGAAATTATTAAAAAATATGGAATTGTATTTGTACTTATTATTATGATAATCGGCATAAGTATTATGGAACCTGCTTTTCTTTCACAGGTAAACATATTCAATGTGCTTACACAGGCTGCGATCTTCGGCATCATGGCGCTGGGCCTTACCTTTGTAATCATATCAAAAGGGATTGACCTTTCTGTCGGTTCTGTTCTTGCTTTTGCAGGGGTTGTAGCTGCAAGTGTCGGGCAGATGGCCAGCGCTACATCAAAGTTTTATCCAAATCTCGGAGAGATGCCTGTTATTGTCCCAATATTTGCGGCTCTTGCAATCGGAGCGCTCTGCGGTGGGGCAAGCGGTTTTTTAATCGCAAAAACAAAAATTCCCGCTTTTATCTCAACCCTCGGCATGATGACAATCGCAAGAGGCGCAGCCCTTATCTATACAGACGGCAAACCTGTAAGCACACTGATCCCTTCACTCACAATGCTTGGCGGTAAAATATTCGGCGTTATCCCTATTCCTGTCATAATTTATTTTCTTGTAATCGCGGTAAGCTGGATACTTTTAAACAATACACGATTTGGCAAAAATGTATACGCGATCGGGGGAAACATAAACGCGGCTGAAATATCAGGGGTAAATGTAAATAAAAATCTTATTATGATTTATGCCTACAGCGGACTGCTTGCCGGAATTGCCGCGGTTGTATTTGCCGGAAGAGTTGGAAGTGTACACCCGGGAGCCGCGGCAGGATATGAGCTGACAGCTATCGCGGCCACAACAATCGGTGGAACCAGCCATTCAGGCGGTATCGGAACGATATGGGGAGCTTTTGTCGGGGCTCTTGTTCTGGCAGTTTTACGCAACGGGCTTACTCTGATGGGAGTAGACGCTTACTGGCAGCAGGTAACCGAAGGTGTAATCATTGTTGTAGCAGTAATTATTGATATGCGGAAAAACGCTTTGAAGAAATAGGAGAATTACTTGAAAAAAGTTAAAATCGGCTCAGTAGGGCTTGGGCGGCTTGGCCTGCGCCATGCGGAAAATATTGCAGGTAAAATTGGATATGCTGAATTGACTGCCATTTGCGACCTTAACAGGGAAATGCTGACAAAAACAGCAGACCGCCTTAATGTTAAACACAGATTTACAGACTTCAGCGAGATGATAAAACTCAAAGAGCTTGATGCGGTTGTCATTGTATCTCCTTCAGCGCTTCATACAGGGCAGATAGCATCCGCACTTGACGCGGGGCTTCACGTATTTTCAGAAAAACCCCTCGGCGTTACAGTAGACGAATGCAAAACAGCTGAAAAGGCTGTTGAAAAACACCAGGACAAGGTTTTTATGCTTGGATTTATGAGAAGGTTTGATGAATCATATATGTACGCGAAAAAGAAAGTAGAGGCAGGTGAAATCGGAAAGGTAGTACTTTTCCGCTCCTACAGCCAGGACCCTGAGAAATTCATAAACGGGGCTATCGCGTTCGCACCCCACAGCGGGGGGCAGTTCCTCGACATGGCAGTGCACGATATTGATCTTGCAAGATGGTTTATCGGGGAAGAACCTGAAACTGTATACGCTATCGGAGGATGCTATGCCTATCCTGAGTTCGCGAAATCAAATGACGGCGATAATGTTTCATGCCTGATGAAATTCAAAAATGACTCAATGGCATTCCTTTTCGCGGGAAGGACTGCCCCTCACGGCTACAATGTAGAGACAGAGATTATCGGGACAAAGGGAACCTTGCGGATAGCATCT
>JAVEZE010000083.1:0-12894 GCA_034003145.1 Spirochaetia bacterium | reverse complement strand
GAGATAAAATAACTTAAAACAAGATGTAAAAATAGGGCAGCTACCAGTCTTTTTCTGTTGCTCTCTCTTCTCCCGCAGACTCCTGCCAAAATGGAACCTCCTCCGAAAACATGAAATTCAGCAATTTATCTGTACTTTTTTTTATACTGAGCTCTTTACTATCTTCACCAGGATATGCATCCCCATCTGATTTCTCTGATAAACTGCGATCTTTCCTCGCCCCCTCATCTTTCAGCATTATAAGGGAAAGTTCGAGATTCTGGACTAATTTTACATCACTATTATCAATTAGAACAGCATTTTTGAAAAAACCTGCCGCATCTTCATAATCACCCCTGGCATATGAAATAAGGCCTAATTCGTGGTTTATCCTGATTTCAAGCGCGCTGTCATCGCCGGAGGAAATAGAGGCAAGTTTGTTTTCAGCGCTCACAGTTTCACCAATATCCCTGTAAACCAGGGCTGTATTATAATCAACATACCGGCTGATACTGTTTTTTCCCCCATCTTCTTCTGATACAGATGCCCGGCCGAAATCTGCAAGAGCTTTTCCATATTTGCCTTTTTGAGCCGAATAAATTCCAGATAGATTGTCATAGCAGGCTTTTGAGTATGAGCATGAAAAAAACAGAAACAGGGGCAAAACAGCAGATAGTGTTTTAAATATTTTTAAGCCATTATCCCGCCTCATATTATACCCCGCCATTTAATCCCTTTTAGAAAAAGAGCTGCAAGGAAAATAAGCAATCCCGAAGCAGCAAAATACCCGGAAAGATCGGTTTCTTTCGAAGATTCCATAGAAAGATGCCTTGAACGGTTTATCTCGTTATACGAAAGAATTTTCGCGCCTGGAAGAGTGCCCAGCTCTTCAATCATTTTAAAATCAGGAGTTGAGAATATTTCAGTACCTGGGACAAAAGCGGCAGCTTTGTTGTCTGGAGGGATTATGAACAGTAAAATATTATTATCTTTCAGCCTATCGCTGATACTCTTTTTCAGGGAGCTGAATAACCCTTTTTCCGGTTCTTCCCCATCTGTAAAGAGATAGATTATTTTTTCTGTGTTTTCATGCAGTGGAAATGAGGCCAGCGATTTCAAAAGACCTTTGCCGATATCTGTTCCAGCAGAGGAATAAATATCAGGCTCAAGTTTATGAATAATATCAGCAACTGTGTTATGTCTATTTTCAGTAAGAGGAAGAAGGGTATACGCATCTCCCTTGAATACGACAACCCCGAATCTCCCGTTTCTGTCTGTAATAACTCCTTCAGCAGCTTTTTTACTTTTCTCTAGACGGCTCATTCCATCTCCGTCATCAGAGAGCATGCTTCTTGAAATATCAAGGATAAAGATTATATCCCTGGTAAAGGCAGAAGAAGAGACACCTTCCTGCCTGATCTTTTTCACAGTAATAAAAGGGGATGAAAGCGAAATAATAATCAGACAAAGCCCTGTACAGTAAAGAACTGCAAGATAGAAAAGTTTGATCCTAAAAACAGCGGCTGCCTCATTCTTTCTGCGGTAAACTGAAAAAGTATAGAAAAAATCACCTCTTTTTTTCCCGCTTTTCAAAATTGTATAAAGAAATGCAAGAGGAACAATAAAAAAGAGAAGCGCCTCAGGATTTTTCAAGGGATCAGCTCTCTGAGAAAGTATATTTTGAACAGCATGGAAATGAACAGCATAATCGCGCCTGAGATGAAAAAAACCCTTGAAAAATCTTTTTTTTGCATAAATGTCTCTTTCTTTGCCTCAGCCTTTTTCAAACCGGTTACAAGTATCCCAAGATCAAGCTGCCCGGGATTTTCAATAAAATACCCCCCTGTATATTCAGATATCTGTTTAAGTATCAAAGGATTATAGCTTTCTGAAATTCTCCCCCTTACCCTTACCGGTTCTTTGTCTGCAGGAAAACCGGGAGCCACTACAACATCCCTGCTGCCGGAGCTGCTCCCTGTAGCGATACAGCTTACCGGAATATCAAGTTCAGCAGCCATCAAGGCGGCATCAAGAGGAGGAAGCTCTCCATGATTGCTACCTCCGTCAGATATAATTATTACCCTTTTCCCTTCTGACTCAGAGTCTTTAAGGTAATAAAGCGCAGTACCCAGGGCTTTACCCATAGCTGTTGCTTCTCCAAGATCCATTACACTTGCCGATTCAATCCGTTCCCTGAATGCGGCCATATCAGGTGTTGGCAGCAGAACTACGGCTGCCTCGCTTCCGAAAAGAACAAGACCTGGATAATCGTTTCCCGATGCCTCTGCAATGCCGAGTGCTGCTTCTTTCGCTGCTTCAAGCCTTGTTCTTCCTTTTTCAGTTACTGCCATGCTTGGAGAAACATCAAGCAGTATAAAATAATCATCTCCCTTTGCCAGATATTTATCGCTTTTTTTTAGAACCTGCGGCCCTGATAGTGAAAAAGCAATTGCCATTATCGATGCCATAAAGACAAGGGCAGCAGTTCCATGAAATAACCTGCCGGAAAATGCAGGCAGACTGCCATATAACGCAGAGTGAAGAACTCCGCCTCTTTTCTTTCTTTTTCCCGAAAACCAGAAAACAAAAAGGGACAATGGAAGAAGGATCAGAAAAAAAGGATTTTCAAATGTCACCTGATTCTCCTTTTATTCTTTTGGGAATTCCATCTGCCTTATCAGCTGCATTATCAATCAAAACCGCGAAACTGTATATTTTTTCAGCTGCTTCTGCCAATTTTGCCTCATCCGGGACTACTTGAATGCCTGAAGAGACAGATGAGAGAGGGGAGAATCTCAGGTAATCAAGAAAAAAAAGCTCATCAGCAGGCGCGGGAGGGTTTGCGGCAGCATCTACAATCTCTGCTGTTGTAAAACATGTAATCTTTTTTTCAGTTGCAAGCTCAAGAAATTCTCTCAGGGATTTAACAATTTTTCCCGCGATATCGATATCTGCTTTTTTTCCGCCGCTGCCTGGCCCCTTTGAAAGATTTTCCGCAATACTTTTAAGGATAAAAAGGAGTTCTTTTCTGCGGCGCTCTTTCTTTTTTGAATTTATAATTTTGATTATCCTTCCCGGCAGTTTTGAAAAGAGCAGATAAAGAAGAAAAACTGTTAAAATAAAAACAGCAGCTATAAATGCAAAAAGCATTCTTGTCCCTGGCAGCAGCACCATCCCGCCGGAAGGATTAATTGTGCTTTCTTCTGTCAAAACAGATTCTATCGAAACCGGAATCCCGGAATAAACAAATTTCCCTGCCCTTATTTCAGGCAGCCAGGTAATTGAGGGATCAAGCGGAATAAACCACAGAAGGATCTCATTTTCATCATAATTTACCTTGATATCAATAAGATGGAACCACTTGCTGCTTGCAATTGTTATTTCACCGGAATCAGATTGATCAAGATTATCAGAAACTGAAATTCTGACAAAACATTTCATTCCGGTCTTAATGAGAGATGGACTGAAAATTGCGCTTGAAAATTTTCCAGGTTCAGAGGCAGAGGCTGATATTGCAGTAAAAAAGATAAATAGTGTTAAAATCTTTCTCATCATTTCCGCATTTTAAAAAAAACATTTATTTTCTCAAATAAAATATCGCTGGTAGATATATCAAACATAAGAATCCCCAGTTTCGATGCCTGGCTTGCGGCAGTGTCCGGTTCCAATAACAGTTTTTTCCCTCGGGAAGCAGGTTTTAAAAAATGCTCTCTGCTTGCAGTCGAGAGTAAATCCTTATTCCATCCGTTGAAAGAAAAGCTGGTTAACGGATTGTGCTCAAAAGGATCAGTAATTCTGAAAATAACACAATCTGTCCGGGATGATATTTTAAGGATTTTTTTCCACGGCACATCACACTGCATATCAGATATTATAACACAGATACCGTTTTTCCTGAAACTATCAGGCAGGGCCGAGCATGCTGCGTCAAGATTTGTACCTGCAGATAAAGGGACAAAATCAAGTATTTTTTCCGCGATTGCAAACACATGATTTCTTCCTGAAGCAGGTAAAATAAGCTCTTCTGTTTTTCCCGAGAAAAGAACAGCGCCGGTTTTATCCCGGTTAATGGTAGCGGAAAATCCGAGCAATGCTGATATCACAGCTGCTGTCTCAAGCTTTGTCTTTCTTTTATACTTGATACTGCCGCCGGCTGCCATGGAAGAGGAAATATCGACCAGAAGATAAAGCTCAAGATCCCGCTCCTCCTGCGTTACCCTGGTAAATGGTTTTCCTGTTTTCGCAAAAGCATTCCAGTCTATCATCCTGAAATCATCATCATCCGTATATTCGCGCAAGCCTGCAAGCTCAATCCCTCTCCCCCTGTAAAGCGATCTGTAAAGGCCGGAAATTCCCTTGCTTCTGCTTTTACGGGTAACAAGTTCTATTTTTTTTATTTCAGAAAGAATCTCTTCCCTTTTCATCTTCAGGGGGTTTTAACTGCGCCCAGTATTGCAGCTATTATGGCATCTGAATTTATCCCGTCCGCTTCTGCCTCAAAGCTTTTGATTATCCTGTGCCTTAGAATATCCCTGGCAAGCTCTTTTACATCCTCTGGAAGTACCCAGTTTCTGTTTTCAAGCATTGCCTTGATTCTCGCGCATTTCATAAGACCTATAGATGCCCGCGGCGATGCGCCGTATTCAATATATTTGTTCTTTTTTCTTGTTTCTCTTACAATATCAATTATGTATTTTTTGATCTCCTCATTAACTGCGACTGATCCGGCAGCAGCTGCAAGGGAGGCAATATCTTCAGGATTTAATCTCTCAAACAATGCAGGGGATGTTTTCTCCCCTTTTTCATGGAGATCAAGTATTTCCATTTCTCCCCTGGCCGAAGGATAATCAAGATCAAGCCTCATGAGAAAACGGTCTGTCTGCGCCTCGGGAAGGCGGTATGTGCCGTCCTGCTCTATGGGGTTCTGGGTAGCGATAACGAAAAAATTATCCGGGAGTTTCAGGGTTGAATCACCGATAGTTACCTGATGCTCTTCCATTGCTTCAAGCAATGCAGACTGGACCTTTGCCGGGGATCTGTTTATCTCATCAGCAAGCACCATACCGGCGAAAACCGGCCCTTTCCTCACTTTGAATTCCCCGGTCGCAGGAATAAAAACCATGCTGCCTGTTATATCTGAAGGGAGAAGATCAGGTGTAAACTGTATCCTTGAAAAATCACTTCCTGCTATTTCTGCCAGCGCTTTTACGGCGCGGGTTTTCGCAAGGCCGGGAACACCCTCAAGAAGGATATGCCCCCCTGCGATATAGGCTGTCATTAGGCGGTTGAAAAGATAATCTCCGTCAACAATAGTTCTGACAAAGCAGCTGCGTGCTTTTTCAAGCTTTTCAAGTATTTCAGGAACACTTTTAATTTTACCTTCCTCTATATTTTTCATGGCAGACAACCCCTGTTATTTTCAATCATGACCTGTAATCAGCGTTCTCCCTCACATAACTGTATGAGAGATCTGAACCATACACCAAAGCAGATCCGCTGCCGCCGCTGTTCCCCAATCTGATATTAATATCTACTGTCAGGTCATGAGCGGGGAATTCCTTTTTCTCTGAATCAAGCATTCTTGATTTCAGATATTCAGAAAGCCTCACCTCTTTTTCCTGGTCAAGCCGGAAAGAGCCTTTTTCAAAAACAACTTCTCCGCCGAGCGAAATGGAAAGGCTTTCTGCATCTGAGGCAGTATCAAGCTCGAGACTGTTGTTTCCGGCGTAATCGCCCAAAGAAGAAAGAATCCGGCCGACATTTGGGTCATTTCCAAAAATTGCTGTTGTGACAAGAGGCGAGTTTACAACTGCCTTGCCGATGCTGCGGGCAGTTTCAAAGTCGGAAGCTCCCTCAACATTTACCTTTATCACATGGCCGGTCCCTTCAGCATTTCTTACTATATCCTGAGCAATATCAGAGCAGACTTTAAGCAGGGCAGCTTCAAACACTTCGGGAGAGACTGCCGGTTTTATGCAGGAACTCAAGATTACCGCGGTATCGCTTGTGCTCTGGTCGCTGTCAACAGAAATGCAGTTATAGGTTTTCTCAACAACTCTTTTTAATATCTGCCTCAAAGTATCCCGCTCAATTTCAACATCTGTCATGATATATGAAAGCATAGTCGCCATATTGGGCTCTATCATCCCTGCCCCTTTGGCAACAGCGACAATACGACCTTCGCCGACTTCGGCGGAACGGAGCTTGGGGAATGAGTCTGTTGTCATTATCCCTTTGGCAAGGTTTAACGCGCTCCCCCCCTCAAGTGATTCAATAAGCGCAGGAATGTTTTCCTCCATTTCCTTGACCGGAAGTCTCCATCCGATAATCCCGGTTGAGGATGGAAAATATTCATCAGGAGATGTTCCTGTCTCGGAAGCCAGTTTTTCAAGCAGGGCAAGCGAATCTCTGAGGCCTGATTCAATACAGACATTTGCTATTTTATTGTTTACAAGGACGCCGCGTATCATGCCGGAAGAAAGTCTCTCCTTCCCCAGTATTACAGGGGCGCCGGGGCATTTATTCCGCGTAAAAACCGCGCCGAAAACCGAAGTAGGTTTATCAAGCATGAGGAGGGACATTTTCATCGGCAGCGGTTTTTCAACCGGCCTTTCTGCAGGGAAAAAAGAAAGGGGAAGGACAGCGGTTCTAAATCCCTCCGGCAGTTTTCCCCTTTTTTCAAGTTCACTGATGTATTCTTCTTTAGTGTTATATTTTTCCATAGTAATAAATACTATATTTAGTTAAAGGCTCAATGTCCACTATATAGAAGATTACCTGATAAATGCTTCAGGATTAATTACAGAGTATTTTCCGTCTGCCCCTGATACATGTATCTTTCCATCACTGTAGATAAGCGATGTGACAGGAATCCCTGTTTCCCCTTTTTTCACCATATTACCGGTAGCGATATCATAAACTGTTATTACTCCGCCCGGCATTGCGGCATAAACAGTTCCCCCATCTCCCTTGCAGAATGCGATTACACCACCTGCCTCGCCGGAAACTGTTCCATCTGTCTTGAAAAATTTAAGGATACTGCCTGAAAAGAGAGCAACTCCCTCTGCAGAAGCGATAATACCTGGCAGAACTCCCTCCTCGCCTGATGGAAAACTGCCGCTCCAGAGGAATTTTCCTGTTTTTATATCAACAGCAGATATTGTCCCAAGTGAACCTGCAAAATAAACTGTATCTCTTTCTACTGCGCCGCTCATTCCCAAAGGATTGCCCATTGCTACAGGGATTGATGAAAGAGGGGTATCATCTGCGCCGAAAATCTGAAGCACCCCCTTGTCTGTAACTGTCAAAAGCCTCTCTCCTGATGGAAGAGGATTTGAGACTATAGTATCCGGCACTTTGACTTTTCTTGAAAGAGTTAATCCGCTCCCCTCAATTTTAAGAACAGAATCACCGCTGTTTATAAAAAGGTAGTCTCCGTCCGCTACCAGTTTCTGGTATCTGGAATTCTCAAGTACAAGGGTGCCTGCCTCCTGCCAGCTTGATAAATCAAGCGCTTTCAGGTTTGTGCCGGAAACAAAAGCAAGTTTTCCGCCTGAAAAAACAGGGTTTCCCCTTATTGCCTCAGAAGCGGTATAAACTGTTTTCCCTTCTGAAGAAATTACAGAAAAAAGGCCGCTGCTGCCGGTAAGAGCATAATAGCCGTTATCCGCGGGAGCGATTGACTCAACCCTCTGGAATCCTGTTTCAAAAGAGTAAGGAACAAGAAGAAGCTGGAGATTGATTCTCTTTTTCTCTGTTATCCCTTTTTTGATATCAAGTTCGAAATTTTCCTCTCTATATTCTTTTTTCCTTATGCTTATCTTAAGTTTTTCACCCGGATCAAAGCTGCCCCTGTATGTGCTCTTAAACGGCCCTTTATCCCCGATATATATTTCAGCATCTGAAGGTGTAACAGAAATTTCAGCATATCCTTTTTCCGGTTCTGCCGGCAGCAGTTTTATTATGTAAGGTTCCCCTTCAATTTCAGAAACTGCTATTTCTTTTTCAAACGGAACAAACCCTTCCATTTCCGCAGTAACTTTAACCACTTTCTCCCTGGAGTAAAGCGCGCTTAATGATGTAAAGCCGGCGAAATTGTTATCAAGATAGATTTTTGAGCCTGCCGGTTCAGCCTTTATTATAATCTCGGCAAACTCTTCTCCCGTCCCTTTTATAATCATGGTATCTGTTGTTCTGAGTTTTTCAGCGTTTTCATCGCTTAATTTTTTTACAGCAAGGGCTGCATTTTCCGCTTCTGCAGATATGAGTGATTCAGCCTGAAGAAAAAAAGATGCCGCATCTTCTGCGGAAATTTTTTCTTCTTTAAGATTATCAGCTGTTTTTTCTGCTTCAGAAAGGGTAAGCCTCACTTTGTCAAAAGATTCCTGGTCAAGTGTTATTTCCATTCCTTCAGTTATGAGAGGGAATTTTTCCTCAACCGCGCTGATAACCCCGGCAAGATCTTCGCTTTTAGAATCTGGCCTTTCTTTGAGCCGCTCAACTTCGTCAGGATAAGGGAGAAGCTGGATTGTCCCGGATCTTACCGCCACCAAAGCGCTCCCCTTCCCGTCTGCGCCGGCTGAGACCATAAATTCAGTACCCCGAACGCCGAAAGCCGCAGATGCGGTTTTAACAGAAAAATTCTCATCAGTAACAAGTTTTTCAACCTTGCTTAGTACTGTACCTGTGATAAGTGATAACCCGATATCTGCGTTGTTTTCCAGAGACGACAGCCTGCTTATCGCAAGCTCGGTATCACCTTCCATCCTGATAATACTTTTATTGTCAATCAAAAGCTCAAGATATGAATCAGCTGAAGTCTTTAAAACATTCCCCTGTTTCGGACGGTCTCCAATAACAGCTGGTACAGATGAGCCATCCGACAAAATTTCAGCGTCTCCTGAAATAAATGTAATAACAGATTCAAGTTCTTCTTCCTGAACCGGTATTTCAGTTTTTTTTCTGCATGAACTTATCTGAAATATAATGAGAAATGATAAAAAAATGTATAAAAATATCACAGTATTATTTTTTTTGGTCATTTAAAGCCCTCTTTAATTGCTGAAGGTGCAGATACTGCCTGATAACATTATTAAAATATAAGCAGGAAAAAAACAAAATTCAACCAAATGGATAATTCTGATGCTTTATACTGATGTTTTCGCAGAGGCAAGCCCGCTTTGAAGCTCCGCGCTTGCTATGTTTGCCCTTGCAAGTTTCCTGGATAAAAGTTTGGAGAGGAAAAGGCCGTACTGGGGATATTTTTTTATTATATCGATAAAATTCTTCCGCGGCACTTTTATCATTATACCATCTGTTTCAGCAATAACAGTCGCGCTTCTTTCATTATTGAGAAAAAAAGACATCTCGCCCATGAAAATATCAGAAGGATCAAGTGTCCCGACTATTTTATCCCTGTGCCAGACGCTGTATCTGCCTGAGGAAATATAATAAAGTGAATCCCCAATTTCACCCTCTTTACAGACTATATTCCCTTTTTTCATGTAAAGCATCTCTTCTCCGGAAAAACCTTCTGGTGCTTCACGGGAAGCATCCTTTTCATGCTTTATCTGAACAAGCACCGCATTCCCTTTCATATTATAGGCAACCCTTTCGGCAAAAACGCTCGCCATTCTTATCCCTCTGCCGTGAAGCGCATATGCCCCTTCTTTTTCTATCTTTGCCTTTAATTTATAGATATCAAACCCGGACCCTTCATCCCTTATAATAAACCTGCTCCTCGTCCTTGTAATATCCCATTCAACCCTGACCCTCTTTTTATCAATTTCAGGATTGCTGCATTTTTTTGCTATCAGGTCCACTATATTGCCGCCGGAATCAAGAAATTCTGTTTTTTCATCATAGGTTATTCCGCAATTTCCATGTTCTATCCCGTTTATAATAAGTTCAGAAAGGATAAGCTGCAGATGCATCCTGGATTCAGGTTTTACAAGTCCCCGCTGGAGAAGGATTGAAGAGGCAAGACCGGCATAGATTGATATGGCAAAAGGATCATTGCCGATTTCAAATGAGCCTACATCCTTGTCAAAAAGTTTTTCAGAAAGATCCCTGTTAAAAACTATCTGCTTGTTTTCAAGTATAATCTTTACACATCTGGTTATGGATGTCCTGAATCGTATTGTATCAAGGAGCGACAGAATATTGAATTCAGGATATTTTTTCATGAGATCTTCTTCATTGCTCCTGTCCTGGTCAAAAATACCGATTATTCCGAAATTGTTTATCCAGCTGTCTTTTTTTATCTTTTCCATGATGGAATCAACTTCAATTCCGGAATCTGAATAATTTATTATTAATAATTCAGGAAGTTCAAAATTGATAAAATCAAGAATATCATCCTCACAGCCAAGTATTTTGTAGTTTCTTATACTTTCCTGTGCGAATAGCCCTTTTATTTCTTTATTTATCCTCTCTTCCGAATTAATTACCCCGATATAACTCATAAATGCTCCAATAAATCTACATTTTTTAAAACAGCGGCTATTGACCATACTGGCCAAAGTATATAAATTCCTTGACTTATATTTTTCTATATATATTAAACTATCGGTAAGAGAGCTTATAAATTATAGTTTCAAATAGACTATTGCGGAGGTTAATAAATGATAACACCCTATATTAAATCAATAGGTTATTATGTTCCTGAAAAAACTGTCTCGAATGATGATCTTGCAAAGGTAATAGATACATCTGATGAATGGATTTTTTCCCACACAGGGATTAAAAATAGACATTTTGCAGCAGAAAATGAAAATAATTCTGATTTGGCAACAAAAGCTGCCGAGATAGCGATGAAAAAAGCAGGTATAACTGCGGATGATGTAGACATGATTTTTACATGTACTACAACCCCGGATTATCTGAGCTTCCCGGCAACCGCCTGCATTGTACAGGAGAATCTGGGCGCAAAAACTGCCGGCGCATTTGACTTAAGCGCAGCCTGTTCCGGCTTTATTTACGGAGTTGAGACTGCATCCACATATATTAAATCAGGCGCATATAAAAATATTATAGTAATAGGCTGCGAAATACTTAGCAGAATCATTGACATGTCTGACAGAAATACTGCAGTCCTTTTCGGAGACGGCGCCGGAGCAGTTGTAATTTCTCCGTGCGAAGATAACAAAGCAGGGAGCGCGATTATTTCATCCCATTTAAGGTCTGAAGGAAGCGGGGCTGAATACCTGAAAAGGCACGCAGGCGGTACAAAATATCCATTTATCCCTGGAAAAAGCAGCCCCCAGGAACTATTCCTTTATATGAATGGAAGGCAGGTATATAATTTCGCGATAAGGGCGGTAACCGATACAGTGCTCGCGCTTATGGAAAACAACAACCTGAAAATTGATGATATCAAGTATATTTTTCCCCATCAGGCAAATATCAGAATTATCGAAGGGGTCGCGAAAAGATCTGCGATACCTATTGAAAAATTTTATCTGAATATTGAGAAATTTGCCAATACTTCCGCGGCAAGCATTCCTATCGCAATCGGGGAAGCGGATGAAAACAATCTTTTACACAGGGGAGACAACATTATCACTGTCGGGTTCGGAGGCGGCCTTACATACGGCGGAAATTACATAAAGTGGTAATTTTTCAACTCAGGACAGGGAATCACTGCCCAGGAAACTGCTTGCAGCCTTGTATATACCGCTTTCTATAAAAAGCTTTACAACTTCGCGGTCAAGCTTTCCTGATGCAGCCTCGTCCCGGATAATGGCAACTGCTTTTTCAACAGGGACAGATCTTTTGTATGGCCTGTCGCTTGCGGTAAGCGCGTCAAAAACATCAGAAACTGCCATGAGACGCGATTCGAAAGGAATTGAATCACCTTTTATACCGTCAGGATATCCGCTGCCGTCAAGTGACTCATGGTGTCCTTTCGCTATTTCAGGGATCCACGCCATATTTTCCGGCCAGGGGATGTTTTTAAGAAAGTCATAGGTATGTTTTGCGTGTGACATGATCTCTTCACGCTCTTTCTGTGTAAGTGAACCTCTTTTAACGCTTAAATACTCATATTCTGTTTTTGAGAGAAAAGCATTGTTTTTTTCTTTTTTAATCTCAGATAAAATTTTTCCAGGATCAGAATCAAGCACAGCCGGCTCATTTGCCGCAATTACTGTATCACGGTACTTTTCTATTTTCACAGTCTCAATATTCTCATTGAGAATAAGCTCTTCAAGTTTTGCATTATATCCAGGATCAGAAGTATCAAGGGCAAGTTTTGCCTCAAGATACTTGATTTTTATATTATTCCTGATATTGTCAAATCTCAGAAGAATCTGTTCAAGCATCCCGGGATAAAGTTTTTTTGCTTTTACAAGAACATTTTCGCGCACCCCTACTTTCCCGAAATCGTGAAGAAGGCAGGCATACCGCAGCCCCTTAAGATGGTCAGCTGTAAATGTAATATCTTTAAAAAAGCCTTTATCAGCTGAAACAGCCTCGGCAAGCATGACAGTATATTTAGCGACTCTCGAAGAATGGCCGCTTGTGGCAGGATCCCTTTGCTCAATTGCTTTTGCCGAAGCCATTACAAGGCATTCAAAAAGATCCTCAATCTCATGGTAAAGCTGATTGTTGTCAAGTGATACCGCAGCAAGGGATGAAAGAGAAAGAACTATTTCCTCGTCTGTATGGTCAAAAGGGATGACTGAATCTTCTACAATATCATGGCCTGATAAAACTATGCTTTTATCCTTTTTTTTATTTATAAGCTGGATTACACCGATTATTTTATCTTTGTGATTTTTCATTGGGACGGTGAGCATACTCTTTGTCCGGTATCCTGTGTTCTCATCATAGCTCTTGTTAAAGCTGTATTCTTCTGAGTCAGGAATGGAATAGGCATCGTCAAGTTTTATAATATCACCTGTTATTGCCACATAG
>JAVEZE010000082.1:0-12931 GCA_034003145.1 Spirochaetia bacterium | reverse complement strand
GAAGGATAGTGTTAAGCTGATTATAAGTGCTGTCTTCTGAATCAGACGGTACACACCTTTCATCAACCCAGAAAAACCTCACTCCAGAGAGATTATCTCCCCGTTTTATAGCTTCGTTTGCAAGTGCCTTGAAGAAAAAGGAAGGGGTTGACCCGCCTGAAAAAGCAGCATTAAGCATTTCTCCTGAGGATTCTTTCTGTTCCTTCATTTTAAAAAAATTTTCAGAGAGTTTGTCAGCAATATCACGCCTGCTTTGAAAAACTTTTAAGGAAAAACTACAGTTCACAGTAATTACCTGCCTCGGTAAGATTTTTACAGGGGCTTCGCCACCCCTTTCCTGATTCACTGATAAAAGTATCTGCTTCAACCGGCCCCCATGTTCCGGCCGGATATCCATGTATTATAACACGGCTGTCATTATCTTTACAGGAAATAAAAGGATCAATAAATTTCCAGCATTCTTCAACACTGTCTCCCCGTGTAAACAGTGTTGAATCTCCTGTCATTACATCATATAAAAGTCTTTCATATGCATCAGGGATCTTGAATTCCCCTATTTCAGAGTATTTAAAATCCATATCACGGCTTGTTATCTCAAATCCGCTTCCAGGCTGTTTCAGTCCAAAGGTCAAAAGCACACCTTCATCAGGCTGAATCCGTAAAATCAGTTTGTTCTGACAGCAGTTGCCACTATTTACCTTAAACAGTTTATGGGGCGTTTCCCTGAAATGGACAACAATCTCTGTAACACGTGTCGGAAGCCTTTTTCCTGTCCTTAAATAAAACGGTACACCGCCCCACCTCCAGTTATCAACAAAAATCCGCAGCGCAGCATAGGTTTCTGTTCTTGAATCAGCACTTACATCTTCCTCATCCCTGTAGGCAGCTACCTTCTCTCCCCTGATCGTGGAATCAACATACTGCCCCAGAATCATGTTGCTGATTATTTCATCAGGGGTGTATCTGCGGAGTGACTGAAAAACTTTTAATGTTTCTGTCCGGACAGCATCAGGAGTAAAAAAAGGGGGAGGCTCCATTGCGGCAATTGCTGTAAGCTGAAGCAGGTGGTTCTGTACCATATCGCGCATTGCTCCTGCAGAATCATAGTAACTTCCCCGTTTTTCAATCCCGATATTTTCAGAAGCAGTAATCTCTATATGGCTTATGTAATTTCTGTTCCATAGAGGTTCAAATATCCCATTTGCGAAACGGAAAGCCATAATATTCTGTACCGTTTCTTTTCCAAGATAATGGTCAATCCTGTATATCTGTTTTTCAGTAAACCAGGTATGGATAAATTTATTCAATTCAAGGGCAGATTCCCAGGAATGTCCGAACGGTTTTTCAACAACAATTCTTTTCCAGCCCCGTCCTTTTGTATCAGAGCCTGCCGGGGAAGCAGCACTGCCCGCGGCAGTATAACCTTCTGCCTCAAGATTTCTCTCTGCCTCAGGTGCGCCCTCTGCTTCAGGGGTGCTCTCTTCCACAGGGGTGCCCAATGCGTCAAGCCTGCTCTTTGCCTCAGGCTTTCTCTCTGCCTCAAGGTTAAGCCCTGTCTCTCCTATCCCCTCAATTATGCTTTTGTACATTGACGGGGGAACAGCAAGATAGAAAACAAACTTCCCTCCCGCTGAATAATCATTGTCAAGTTTATCCAGCCTGTTTTTAAGCTTTACATAGTCATCCGGATCAGCAGTATCAAGCTGCTGGTAGAAAAATCTCTCTTTAAGTAAAGCTGGAATTCTCATTCTGAATTCCGCGTCAGAGTATTGCCTCCTGCCAACTCCCAGAAAAATCGTTTCAGGAGATACAAGATTTTTTTCTGAAAGCTCTTCAAGAGCGGGATAAAGTTTCCTTTTGGCAAGATCCCCTGTCGCGCCGAAGATTACGATAATTGAATTTTCAGTCATATACTACTTCCCGTTATTATTTCCTGTAATCGGCATGGTGTAACATATTAAGGTTTCTGATATAATCCCCTATGCTGCGATACATTAATAATATAACCATACGGACAAATTATAGCACAATTTTTTCAGCTCTTGGCTATAAAAGAAAATCAACAGAACTTTCAGATTCATTCAAAAAAGAGATTACAGGCTGGATAAATGATGCAGCAGAGGCAATAAAGCTTGATGCGGTTACAATCAGGTGCGGAATCTCACTTCCTGAAAAAGGCTCAGTAGAGTTATTCCCGGAAGATAACCCGGCTAAAACTTTCCGGCTGGAAAGTGCCTCGCTGCACAAGTTCCTTTCAGGTTCATCAAAAGCGCAGGTCATGGGGATAACAGCAGGCAGCGTTATTACTGAGCTGATAGACAATTGCCAGAGGGAAAACATGACAAAAGCAGTAGTCCTTGATGCCGCAGCCGGTGAAATTGTCGATAATGGGCTTGATTATATTATTTCGCTTTTAAACAGGGAGCTTGTAAGGGAATCGGGAAAACTCCTGTCAAAAAGATTTTCACCCGGTTATGGCGATCTGGCACTTGAATCCCAGGGTAAATTTTTCACCCTGCTTGAGATGGAAAGGCTTGGGGTAAAACTGACAGAGAGCTTTATGCTCCTGCCCCAGAAATCAGTGATTGCAATAACAGGGATTGTTTATTAATATCAACTTCCAGGGATTAAAAATGACAAACAAAAAACATATTTCCGAGATACTTTCTGATAAAATTATGGTGCTTGACGGCGCGACAGGAACAGAACTTCAAAAAAAAGGGATGCCGGCGGGGGTCTGTCCTGAAATTTGGGCTATCGAAAACCGTGAAATACAAAAATCCATATATACAAGCTACGCTGATGCGGGATCTGATATTATATACACCTGCACATTCGGCGCGAACCAGCTCAAGCTCCAGCAGTATGGAAGGGATGATGTTGAAAAGATAAACCAGATGCTTGCTCAAATGGCAAAAGAGGCGGCAGGAAGTAATACGCTTGTCGCAGGCGACATAGGCCCATGCGGCCATTTTATAAGCCCGTTCGGCGATATTGATTTTGAAGATGCAGTTAAAATGTTTAAAAGGCAGGTGCGCGGGCTTCTTGACGGTGGAGCTGACCTTTTTGTTATTGAGACGCAGATGGATATTCAGGAGGCGCGCGCTGCCCTGATTGCGGTAAAAGAGCTTACAGATGCCTTTACCATTGTCAGTATGACATATGAGCCGGACGGGAGAACGCTTAACGGCACATCGCCTGAAGCAGCCCTTGTAACACTTCAGAGCCTCGGGGCTGATGCTGCCGGCTGCAACTGCTCGAGTGGGCCGCAGGAGATGTTAAGCCTTGTAAAGCGGTTAAAAGAGATTACAAGGGTACCGATAGTCGCAAAACCAAACGCAGGAATGCCGCGCATTGAAAACGGTAAAACCGTGTTTCCCATGGGATCTGCGGCATTTGCCTCTTTCGCATCCTCTTTTGCGGAAGCTGGAGTCAATATGATGGGGGGATGCTGCGGAACAACACCTCTTCACATAAAACTGCTTGCAGATAAAATTGCAAAATACAAACCGAAGCCGGCAAAAGAGAATAATCTTGTTATGCTTTCAAGCGCGTCAGAAGCTCTTGTTTCAGGCAGAGGAAGAGCTCTCCATGTTATTGGAGAGAGGATAAATCCCACAGGAAAGAAGAAGCTTCAGGGAGAGCTTCTGGAGGGGAAACTGTCAATTATAAGGGATATGGCCGCAAGCCAGCAGGAAAGCGGGGCAGAGCTTCTTGACATAAACGCTGGAATGCCTGGCATTGATGAAAAAGAGACTGTAATTAAGATAATAAACATGCTCTCACCTGTGTGCCGCCTGCCGCTTGTAATTGATTCATCTTCACCTGAAGTAATTGAAGCTGCACTGCGGATTTATCCGGGACGGGCCCTGATCAACTCTATATCTGCTGAAAAAACAAAAATGGAGAGACTCCTTCCTGTTGCAGCGAAATACGGGGCAATGTTTATTCTTCTGCCGATCGCAGACAACGAACTGCCATCCTCATTCGAAAGACGGGGAGAAATTGCTGAATCTGTTTACAATAAGGCAAAAAAACTGGGATTTACAAAAAACGATATAATTGTTGACAGCCTTGTAATGACAGTATCATCAAACCCTGATGCTGCTGTCCAGACGCTGAAAACCATTAAATGGGCATCTGAAAACAGCTTTTCTTCTGTAATAGGGCTATCCAATGTATCATTCGGGCTTCCTGAGAGGATAAAAGTCAATTCATCTTTTCTTTCAATGGCAGTCTCATCCGGCCTTACCCATGTAATCGCAAATCCTGAAGAAAATGCTATTATGTGGGCAAAACATGCCTCTGACCTGTTAACAGGAAAGGACAGGGATGCGGCTTCTTTTCTTAATTTTGCGTCATCCCACAGCAGAAATCCGGCAAGCACTGCAGGAGCGGAAAGGAAAATATCAAGCAGCAGTTCAGCCTCAAATACCGGTTCCAATAGATCATCTTCCGGAACAGATTCTGACGCATCATCAGATGCGATACGAAATGGCATTGTTGCCGGAATAAGGGAAGATATCGCAGCTCATATAAAAAAAGGGCTTGATGAGGGGATTGCACCTTCTGAAATTCTTGAAAAAAGGATGATTCCGGCCATACTCCATGTAGGAGAGCTTTACGACAGTAAAAAATATTTTCTTCCCCAGCTTATCGCAAGCGCTGAAACAATGAAAAAAGGCTTTGAGCTGCTTGAGCCGCTGCTTGGGGAAGGGGGGAGAAAATCATGCGGAAAAGTCCTGTTTGCCACTGTTGAGGGAGATATTCACGACATCGGCAAAAACATAGTAGTGCTGATGATGCGCAATTACGGTTTTGAAGTTATGGATCTCGGCAAGGATGTGCCGGCTGATAAAATAATAAAAGCTGCCAAAGAGTTTAAGCCTGATATTATCGCGCTTTCTGCCCTGATGACAACTACAATGGTTAAAATGCCGGAAATTATTGCCATGGCAGAGGCTGAAAACATAAATGTGCCGTTTATGGCAGGAGGCGCAGTTGTAACACGCCAATGGGCAGACTCTATTGGAGCACATTATTCAAAAGACGGGGTAGAAGCTGTCAGGGTTGCGTCATCTCTTTTTTAAAAAGTCTCCTTATATACCAAAAGCAGCCGCATGCGCATCGTTTGCCTGGATCAAGCTCCTTTTAAACCTCTCCGCCTGTTTGCGGGTCCTCTTTCTTTTCAAACATTTTAAGATTCTGATAGAGATATCTTTTTATTTTCTTGGTCGGAGTTTTTTCAAACGGGTTTTTCTGTTCAAGCATTAAACCAATTTTTGAAAAATTGTTAAGCTGGGCGTTAACATTTTTTTTAATTTCAGCCAGATGATTTGAAAAATAATCCTGAATCTGCCTTCCGCTTTCTGCCGCATCTTCCTTGATTTCTTCGAATTTATTTTTAAGATCTTCATAGTTTAGCTGCACAAGCGCAACAAGTATTCCCTTATCCTCAACTACTACAGAATCTTCTACAAAGGCACAGCTGTTGATCACGCTCTCTATGGATTCAGGATAGATGTTTTCCCCGCTTGGCCCCAGAATCATATTTTTGATTCTTCCCTTTATATAAAGATAGCCGTTTTTCCCGAAAGACCCAAGATCACCAGTCCTGAACCATCCGTCCTCTGTAAAAACTTCACTGGTAAGTTTTTCATCCCTGTAATAACCTTTCATTACATTTGGCCCTTTTACAAGAATCTCACCGTTTTCCCCTTCACCCACAGATTTGTCAAGTTTCACCTCAACACCGGCAAGTATTCTGCCTGTCGATCTGTACTTTGTGAAGGTGGCGTTGTCACCCGCGATAAGGGGAGAAGTTTCTGTAAGTCCGTATCCTATCGCGTAGGGGAATTTCGCTTCACGGAGGAATTTTTCAACATCAGGTGCAAGGGGTGCTCCTCCCACGCCAAAAAAATAGATCCTTCCGCCGAACAGTTTTTTAAGCTTTATTCCTGCAATCCGGTTAAGAATCCTTCTGAAAACAGGAACAGCATAGAGTTTTCTTGTAATTTTCTTTTCAGTAAATGTTTTATATATCTTCTGTCTGTATATTTTTTCAATCAAAAGAGGAACAGAAAGCATAACACCTGGTTTTATCTTTTCAAGCGCTGGAAGGAGAACATTGGGTACAGGAGGTTTTCCAAGATAATAAATAGCAGCACCGGCTGAAATAGGAACAAGCATCCCTATTGTGCACTCATAAGAATGGGAAAGGGGTAGTATTGAAACAAATCTTTCCCTTTCAACCATTTCAGGTATAACGCTTGAAGTTATCGCATTTGATACAATATTCCTGTTTGTAAGCATTACCCCTTTGGAGCTTCCGGTAGTACCTGATGTATAGATAATGGATGCGACATCATCCTCATTATGTTCAATATCCTTAAGATTTACCGCCTGGCCTGATTTCACAGGCTTTGGAAACTCAAGTGTTTCCATTTTAACAGCGATAAGCCCTTCACTGCATAGTTTTGAAACTTTGGGATAAAGCTTTTCAGAGACAAAGATAAGCTTGCACCCGGCATGTTTTACAATAGTCTCAATTTCTGTATCTTTAAAATCAGGAAGGATTGGGACAGCAGAAGCTCCTGACAAGGCTATTGCAAAATAGGAAACTACCCAGTTAGGCATATTTTCACCAAGAATCGCAACATTGCTCCCTTTTCCCATACCAGATGCAAGAAGGTGTTCTGCTGTTTTTTCAGCCAATCTTTCCAACTCACTGTAGGTCAGGGGCTCTGAGTCAATTAACGCAAGAGCAGGCTGGTCTCCGTATTTTTCCGCTGAGTTTCTAAGCATAGCTTCAAGTGTCATTTTTTCAAGTTTCATTATCTGTACTTTTTTAGCCATAATGTTCCTTCTTTCAGCTTTTTATGTAAAAAAAGCCGGTTAGCTAATTCCGGCTTCAATTTAAATCAATAGATAGATAGTACGATCATATATGTAATACTGCAAGAAATTATTAATCAGGATTAAAAACTTTTACAAATATTTTACATTTACTGCGCTGCTTTTGCCTGAAGTTCCCTTATATAATCCCTTACCCGGGAGGGCTCTACTCCGCTTTCCTTGATTCCTGTGTCAAGCATTTGAGGTGTTATCCCGAATTCAGAAATAAAGTCACTTTCAGGAATGCCTGTCGCGTTAATTACAGACCTGAAAGTTGATGAACCTTTAATATTATCAGGATTAAACTTTTCAATACTTTCAGCTTTTCCAAGAGTATCAAAATATTTGAAATTTCCTGTAATGTTTCCAATCGCAATTATGCTGAAAAACACGGCAAAAGTAATTATTGTAAGTGTAAGAGGTTTTATTGTCTTTTTACCTGACACAGAGGTTATAACAAGCGTGTTTTCCACAGGGCATTTGTTGACACATTCATTACAGCTTATACATTCTGCATCAAGAACTTCTGTGAGTTCATGAACTTTGATGTTTACCGGACACGCCTTTGTGCAAAGGTTGCAATGGATACAGGTTGCGTCTACCCTTTTAATCCTGAAAAACCCTGCTTTACCGGCAATCCCCAGAAATGCTCCCATGGGACACAAATATTTGCAGAAAAATCTGTCATAAAGAAATGATCCAATAAGAGCTGCCACAAGAACAGCAAAACCTATCGGGAATTCAATAAAAAGATCTTTGGAAGTAAGATGGTGATAAGCTCCCCAGGGGTCATATGGTCTTATTACCAGATATCCAAGCCTGAAAGTTGCTGCCAGAAAAAACACCATAACAAGATATTTAAGATAACGGAGATATTTGTCAGCTTTTTCCGGAATTACAAACCTTTTTTTAAGGAATTTTCCGCGTAGTTTCTGAAAAAGCTCCTGAAGTGTTCCAAGAGGACATATATTGCCGCAGAATGTTCTTCTGAAAACAAACGCAAGAAGTATAACAGCTGCCAAAAGAATTATATTGCTTGCAGCAGTTCTTTTGAGAAATGTTCCAGTAAATATCAGGCTGTACAATGCCTCAAGGCCGCCGAAAGGGCAGAGAGCGTCAAATGTCACAACCTTGTATGCGCCGCCGTACTGGTGCAGAAGCCCTCCTGCAGTTGAGACCAGCAAAACAAACCCAAGTATGGCATAACGGATTATGCGAGCTTTTTTCTGTTCAGTTTTTAATTTTTTTGCCATTTTTTTTCAATCCTTATCTGGATATTTTTGATATTTATATGATTATTATAATATCAAATTGATTTTTATGTAGTTAAAATATGTTTTTTGGATGAAGTTGATGAATATTATGAAGTCCGGGATAAAATCATTTTTCCCCTTTATAAATTTTATATTTCCTCCAATCGGAGAAATTATCCAGTGGAAAACGCAATATTGCATTGTTTAAAACATAAATCAATTGACAACCATCCAGTGCAGGATTACGATTTAGCTATAAAAAATTATTTAGGGAGGTATTAATGAGTACCATTATTACTCTTGCGGCGCTGGTGATTTATCTGGGTTTTTATTTTACATTTGGTAAAAAACTCCAGACAAATTTACTTAAATCTCAGGATGCACCAGAAGCTCCGTCAAAACGGCTGAGCGATGGTGTTGACTATGTTCCAACCAGCAAGTTTGTCCTTTTCGGGCATCACTTTGCATCAATCGCGGGAGCAGGCCCGATAGTAGGCCCTGCGATGGCTGTGGCATGGGGATGGCTTCCCGGACTGCTTTGGATATGGTTCGGAAACATCTTTATCGGAGCTATCCATGATTATCTGTCGCTGACAGCATCAGTAAGATATGACGGAAGATCTGTACAGTTTGTAGCACAGGACCTTATCGGGAAAAAAGCGGGAAAATCATTTGGATGGTTTATACTGTTCCTGTGCATACTTGTTGTAGCAGCATTCGGAGCTATTGTAGCTGGACAGTTTGCATCCGGAAATGGAGAAGTAGCATCTACATTCTTCCTTTTCTGCGCAGCGGCAATAATTCTGGGGTACCTGATGTACAAGACAAAACTCGGTATCGGCGTGAGTACTGTTATCGGCCTTGTTCTTCTTGTTGCAGCTTTCTGGATCGGATCAAAAGCAGGCATCAAAGCATCCTCAAATGTATGGTATGTTGTTCTGTTCTTTTATGTAGTTATAGCATCATCCCTTCCTGTAAGCATACTGCTTCAGCCCAGGGATTATCTTAACTCATTCCTTCTTTATTTCGGACTGCTGGCAGGCGGCCTTGCAGCGCTTATCGCATTCAAGGGTTTTGATTCAGTTCCTGTTTTTACAAGCTTCAGCGCAAAGGTTATTGGCGGGCAGCCTTCTCCTTTCTGGCCTACAGTTCCCCTTGTAATCGCATGCGGTGCTTTATCAGGATTCCACTCACTTGTTGCGTCCGGTACAAGCTCCAAACAGCTGCGGGATGAAAAAGACTCACTGTTTGTCGGATACGGGGCTATGCTTACAGAAGGGTTCCTTTCAACAATAGTAGTGGTTTCAATCTCAGGGTTCGGAATACTTGCTCTTGGCGACAAGGTAATGTCAACAGGTGCGCTTCCAAGGTTTACACAGTCATACGGTGCCATGGTTAATGCAGCTTTCCCGTTCATGACACAGCAGTTTATGGCACTGTTTGCAGCTATCTGGGTATCATCATTTGCACTTACCACGCTTGACACAACAAACAGGCTTGGCCGCTATATAGTTGGCGAACTGGCGCTTCCTCTCAAGGAAAAATCACCTGGCGCTTATGAATTTTTAGCGAACAAATGGGTAGCATCAGCAGTTATCGCTGTTGCAGGTATCGGTCTTGCATGGACAGGTAACTATACAGTACTTTGGCCTGCGTTCTCAGGCGCAAACCAGCTTATTGCCTCAATTGTAATGCTTACAGCAGCCCTCTGGGTCAAGAAAAAACTGAACGAAAAATACACAAACCTTGTTCTTTATCCAGCTATACTACTGTGGATTACAGTAACTGCAGGTCTTATCTGGTATGAATTAGTAATTATTCCTCTTCATTTCAAGGATATGGCTAACGTGAAAAATGTCACCACCGGTGTTGTAGTCGGAGTGATAACTCTTATCATGCTTGTAATGAATGTAGTTATGATTATGCAGTTTTCAAAAAATTTCAAATCTGAAAAAGTAGTTTAATACATTTTTTCAAATATTATTTTTAAAAGGAAAGCCTGATTCATTTATAATGACAGGCTTTCCTGATTATAAAGAAAAATCAAGGCAGAATAATGATCACTTTCAAAAATATCCGCAGAGTATGGGACATTTTCTGGGAAACAGCATTTCAGGTTCAACGCGACAAAGCTACTGAAATGGTGGAATTTGAACTCAAGGAGATGGAAAATATTTTCGTCATTCTCCTTATGGGCAGTTTTGTAGGGCTCCCCTCTCCTCCTGCCGCGATGGCAATGGAGCTTATCCCTTATCTTGAAGACGAAATAAGGCTTATGACTGTAAGAGCGGATTTTGCCCAAGACGCGCTTGCCGGCCTTACAGGTATTCTTGATGTTGATTAAACCCTATAATTCTTCATGCTGTGTTACCCGGAGGAATGCTGAATGAAAAAAGTTCTTTTTTTTATGGGAAAGGGAGGAGTCGGAAAGACAACCATCTCTTCATCAGTAGCTTTTCAGCTTAGCCGCAAAGGCTATAAGGTTCTTATTGTATCTCTTGACCCTGCTCACAATCTTGGAGATGTTTTTTACTGCCACCTTGAAAATGAAAAAAGCAGCCTTGCACCTGATCTTGACGGAATAGAAATTGATCTTGGCAAATGGGTTAAAAAATATCTGCATGACAGCAAAAATGAAATACGCGATACCTATAGATACAATATAGGAATTAATATTGATTCCTATATGAGCATTCTTAAATATTCACCCGGCACTGAGGAATACGCAGTCCTTTGGGCCATAGAACACATCTATGAAACCTGGCACAGCAAGTATGATTATATAATCTTTGACACACCGCCTACTGCCCTTACTCTGCGGTTTCTTGCAATGCCCTCAATATCAATGATGTGGATAAATGAGCTGAAAAACATGAGGGAAAGGATTCTTGAAAAAAGGGGTACAGTTTTAAAACTCAACCCGGATGCAGCTGTAATAAAGGGAGCATCAGATAAAAAAGATGACGCAGTCTTTGGAAAACTGGGATCAATTAGAGAGAGGCTGAAAAAACTCCATCTTATTTTTTCCCGCGAGAGTTATATGACAATTGTAATGAACCACGATGAGCTTTCTCTTTCGGAATCTTCAAGAATCCTGAAGGAACTTGCAAAACTTGATGTAACTATCAACAGCATATGCTTAAACAAGGCTAATCCTGATATCAAAATAAACGATAATATCAAGAATAAACTTGAGAATTTCCCTCTTTTTCCTGCATTTCTGCTGCCTGAAGGGTTGATAAGAAGGGAAGATCTTGGAAGAATTCAGATTGCCGATCTTGTAGATAATATTATAGAAACAACCAGAGGTAATAAATGAATATTTATATTGTTCCGCTGCTGGCGCTGGCGCTTGTTGCAACTCTCGGATATTTCAGGGGAAAGAAAAAAAACGCATGGATGTCAGGCTGGATCAGCAGGGAAGCTGAAGAGGCATTTAAGCCTTTAGATACTGAATATGTGAATATTGGGGGAACAATAGGATATAATTTTAAATATAAAATGAAAGGTATGTTCAGGGAGGCAAACGGTACAATTACAATGCTCCCGCGGCAGTCTGTCCTTTATTTTCCTGTTTCGCTGCTTACTACAAAATATGACAGATACTACCTCAATCTCAAGGCTGACGGCAAACTGGCAGGAGAAGGGCACATTGTTTCAGAGAAATACATAAAATCCGCCAGAAGCCTTATTTCCGGTTACGAAAGTTTTAAACAAACTGAATATTCATCAGAAGGAATAACCTTTTATCTCCTTTCAAGAACACAGAGTGTTGAAAAACTGCTGGTAAATTTTATTGAAAAAACAGAATCCATTAAGCACCTCCGTCATTTCTGCTGTTTTCCGGATAACAAAAATTTTTTTATTTTCATCAAACCGGTCAAGGGAGAGCTTTTTAAATTCCTGAAATCAGCAGCGGCAGCTCTTGATATTTTTTATATAAAAGGGAAAAAGAATGATAACTGAGGATATGAAAAAAAAGATTGATTCGGTACTGGATAATGTTAAGGAACCTGAAACCTTCCGCACGGTATCGGAACTTAACCTTGTAAAAAAAGTTACTTACAGTGAAAGCCAGAAAAAACTTCTTGTGCAGACAGATATAGGAGAACCCCGTTCAACCTGTATGGTTTGCAGTATTGTAAACGAAACACTAAGACAGTCGATTATGAGAGATCTCAAAAATGAATTTGACAAATATTTCCCGGATCTTGATGTTGAAGTTATCTAAGCAACTGTATTTTGCAGTTCCCCGCTCTTAAACACCCCTGCCTGTTTTAAGTACCAGCTGCGACAGGGCAAACCCGAGAAAAATCAGGCTTATTCCAATTATTGTATTAATCAGAATATTCAAAACAGCAGCCTGTATCTCGGCTTTTGCGAACAGATTGAATGTCTCAAGTCCGTACGCGGAAAATGTAGTAAAGCCACCAGCGAGACCGACAAAAATAAAAAGCCTGATATTAGGCGATATTATCCATTTTTCAAAAACCCCTGAAAAAAAACCGATCAAGAGACAGCCTGTAAGATTGACAGCAAGGGTTCCTACCGGAAAGGATGTTCCGGAAAGGCTGTGTGCCCATTTTGACAGCAGATACCTGAGCAGCCCGCCTGTCCCGCTTCCGATAGCAATATAAAGATATTCCATATGCCTATTGTATTGATTTAATATTTTTTTGGGAATAAGTATCAGGGTTTTTTCATTTTCGTTGATAATCAGTTTGTTATATGATATCATTTTAGGCAGCTATATTTATTTATAATTATTTTCATCAGCCTGACAT
>JAVEZE010000081.1:0-12987 GCA_034003145.1 Spirochaetia bacterium | reverse complement strand
CCTTACCCCGATGTGGGATTCCGACCTGAACAACCTTATCGCGGCCCAGGGGAAATACAGGTCCTTTAATCTTGACTACAGTCTGCTTGAAAAAAACCGGGTTGAGAATTATGAAAAGATATTCAATTACAAATCATCCATAGGAAACAATCCTTTTTATATCATTACAGATTATTTTAAGGATAAACACGGAGAAATTATCGCAGACCTTTTCAGGGATCTGCCGTTTCTTACAGGAGGGTCTGGACTCCCTTATCATCTTGCACGCCAGCATTCGTCACAACATGAGACATCAATAAAAAAAGAGAAGAACCCGGGGGCTAAGGGACGAACCCTGATTCTTGCCGGAAGCTGCTCAATGGCGACAAGAGCCCAGATTGAGCGCTACAAAAAAGACGGCGGTATTTCTGTTGAGATAGATCCTGCCGGAATCCTTGAAAGCAAAACAGACAGCAGTTATTATTCTGACTTTATAATAAAAAACACAGGAGCTGATGTTCTCATCCATACGCCATCAAAAATCCTGAATAACGGAACACATGATTTTTCCTCAATCCTCGAGAATACGCTGGCAGAAATAGCATATAACGCGGTTAAGGACGGGATAAAAAAAATTATTGTCGCGGGGGGAGAGACTTCAGGCGCAGTTGCCGGGAAACTTGGTTTTGATACATATTTAATAGCAGGAAGCGTGGCGCCAGGGGTTCCTGTGCTTATACCGGTAGAAAGGGATGATATGAGAGTTGTTTACAAATCAGGGAACTTCGGCCAGGAAAATTTTTTCATTCGGGCAATCGCGGCTGCCGCGGAATAACAAATGGATTATTTAAGTAAAAAGGATTCAACCAGATTTAGCTCTCCCTCTTTTAAATCTATATTGCCTCGGAAATCCCTGAATATAAGCTGACCGCTGCTGTAGTAATCAATACTCAGGGAATGGATACCGGGGGGAAGAACAATATCAGCAACTCTTGCAAAGGCGGGAAAGTAGGGGGAAATACGGAGATCAGCATTTTCTGTGGCATCAACCGCGATATCTGCTGTAACACCCAGGAGGATATCAAGAAAAGGGTTTCCGCCGGTAAGTGACTCACTTGCCTGCTTTTTACCCGACTCTTTCAGTATATTTTTTGTTACAGTTCGTATAACGGTTTTGCCCACGACAAGAGGCTGCTTGACAAGAAATATTTCCCGCGAAATTCTCTCCATATTTTCAATCAGATCAAGGCTCTGTTTTGTTTCACCATCTATGACTATTTCGACCCTGTCTACTTCGCTTCCCATCATTTTCATTTTAGGGTATTGAAACTTGAAATGGAAACCGCCTTTGATTCCAGGCATAAAGATATTGTTGAAACCTACTACATTTTTAACATATTCCTCATCCTGACTTGTAGCAACTATCCAGACAATATCAGGTGTTGTCTGAAGATAAAAAGTCTCAGCAAGTTTTCTCGGCGAGTTGCCTGTGAAAGCAATAACAGAAAGATGGGCGTTTTCTTTATCAAGACTCAATTCAGGAAGATCAGGTTTTTCAAAATCATAAAGCTGCTTCTGGAGCTGAAAAGCTTTTACAATCTCATCCCGCTCAATCCTTGCGCTGTCAAATTTCCCTTCCATCCGGAACAGGAGAAGTCCAAGATACCGGGCAAGTGCGTCATTATGGAATCTGTTTTTACGCGGAACAATTTCACCTTCAGGATTATCTGAAGAATTGTGGATTTCAATTAATTCCTGATACTTGTCCTCAAGAATATTAAGCTTGATATGTACTCTTCTTATTTCTACAAGCGCGCTTTCCATTTTATCAAGCGCAATATAATTTAAAGCCTTGAAAATGTTCAGATAAATATCTTCATAATCTTCCCCGCGGTAGTCAAGCGCGTTATCATTTAATACACCTGAGACAAGTGCTTTCGAGACGCTTTTAGTATAAAGCTCATCTATCCCCTGCTCAGCGGCGGATAATGCCTCATTGCTTTTTTCATAATCACCGCTGAAATGGTAAAGCATCCCGATATCAAGAAAAAAGAGCACACGGTCTTTTTCTTTATAGCTTTTATCTTTGTGTGATTCTATTACCTTGCCGGCAGATGCGAAATCCCTTTGCTTGAATAATTCGGCAGCTTCCTGATACTGGCTCTGGCTTGTTCTTGTGCTGGCACAGGATACAGAGAAAAAAGAGATAAACATAAATATTGTCAAATATTTTCTCTGCACCTGCATCTCCATTTTATTTCAGTTTGATTACCAGCCGGCTTTTGATTTCTTGATAAACTTTTTAACTTCTTTGGAGCCAATCCAGACTTTTTCCGTGCTTTCAAGATTTACAAGTTCCAGGTCTACCTGATAAAGAACGACTTTTTTCCCTTCAATCGCATCAGTTATGGAATTAATCTGTCCCTGCATCATGAAATCAGCCCCTGTTTCAGCGGCAAGTGCTTTTGCTGTTTCAGGAGTCGCGAAAATCTGCTGTTCCTTTTTTTCTTCCCTGACATCTGCCCGTTCCCCTTTTGCCGCAACAAACCTTACCCTTCCGCTGTTGATAAGCTCACGCTCGATATCTTTGGTAAAAACCTCTGTAGCGATGTGCTCGGAACTTTTATTGCGAACAGTCCCGACTATTACAACCGGATTCTGACCATTCCTGCTCAGGAAATTCATTATCCAGGGGCGGGAAAGAGAATCTTTCACCATTTCTTCCGCTACAAGCCTTGAATCTGTATCATTCCATCTTCCGCTTAAATCAATAACTTCATCAGATTCAGTTCTCTCAACCTTAACTGATGCGCATGATGCAAGCAGTAAAACTGCTAAAATTCCGATAATCAATATCTTTCCCGTATTAGCTGATTTTATCTTCATCTGTTTAACTCCTTAATAATTTTTTATATCAATATTATATACTTCATTGCCTTATATTTCCATAAGGCAGTAAAATTCTTTTTTAGTCAAGAAGAGAGTAGATTACCCTGTCTATCTGCTGTATATGATCCTTTAAATCCTTTCTTTCAATTTCACTTAAACCATGCGGGGAAGAGGCTTTTATCCGGTCGATAAGTTTTTCTACATTATCAACAGCTTTTTTTAAAAAAAGATCATCATCCATGCCGTTTTTGAATTCCGGCTCAATATCTGCAATAAAGGCAGCTGTTTTTTTATTTTCCAGCAGGTGCTTTTCTCCGTTATCAGGCACAGCAAGGAGATCTGCAATTTTCTTTTTAAGGCTTTTAAGATCTCTGGCCGCGTTATCCATTTTCTCAAGGCTGAAATCAAGTTTTTTTCTGTAATGCTTTGTTGCTGTAAGAAAAAATCTAAGCTCAAGCGGCGAATAACCTGATTTATAAACATCTTCTGGATAAAGGATATTGCCCCTGCTTTTTGACATAGTCCTGCCGTCAATAAGAAGATGCTCGCCATGCAGGTAATATTTAGCATACTCCTTTCCTGTAAAAGATTCCATCACTGCAATATTGTAATCGTGGTGCCGGTAAATATTGTCAATGCCGCCGCAGTTGATATCAACCTGCTCTCCCAGATGTTTTACAATCATGGCAGGGTCCTGAACATTCCAGGAAGGCCTTCCCCTTCCTATAGAAGTATCCCAGAAATGGACATGCTCACCTTTGTCGGAGTGCCAGAGGATAAAATCCCCTTTGTTCCATCTGTTGCCGTTATAGGTGTCTCTGTGGAAGCGTATCTTTTTTTCAGGCCAGGTGCTCATATCAAGGCCGAAAAGTTTTCCAAACCCTGGAAAGGTAAGCGGATCAAAAAAAACATCTTTACCGTAAAAATAGGCATGCCCTTTTTTAACAAGTGTTTTTATAATCTCTACCGCTTGAGCAACACTTCCTGAGGAAGAAGGTATTACATCGGGAAGTTTAATTTTCAAGTCCCGTGTCTCCCCGTAAAAATGGTCTGCCGCAGCTGCAGTTATCTCATCAATGTTTTTTTCCTGTGTAAGTGATTCTTCTATAGTCTTGTCCTCAAGATCTGTAAAGTTGATTATCCTCTTTACATCATATCCAAGATATTCAAGATAACGGACCAGAATATCTTCATAAAGAAATGTCCTGTAATTGCCTATGTGAGGTCTTCTGTATATCGATGGCCCGCATGTGAAAACCTTTACCTTTCCCGATTCACGCGGTTTGAATATTTCAATCTGCCCGCCCATTGTATTTCTTAGTTTTAACAAGTTACACCTTCTGCAAGTTTATGGTTTCTATGAAAAGATACTAAAGCAGGGATAATGCGGCAATGTAAATAGATAAAAATCAACAGCAGATTGACAATTAAATATTACATCATTATTTTAATGCATATGCGAAATGAAGAAAAAATTAAAAGCCACTATTATCCGCGCCTCGAAAAATACAGTAATACTTATGAAATACTTGACTGGGAAAGCGCTGCTGCGCAAAATGCCCGCTTTGAAGTACTTATCCGGCATATCAATCTTGACGGGAAATCAATACTTGATGCCGGCTGCGGCTGCGGCGATCTTTTTACCATGCTTAAGGAAAAAGGGATTAATGTAACTTACACCGGTGTTGATATTCTCCCGGCAATGATAGAAAAAGCGCAGTCGCTTCACGGCGGGGGGCAGTTTATATGCGGCGACCTGTTTGGAGAAGAGCCGGTATGCACAAATAAATTTGATGTGGTCTTTACATCAGGGATATTCAACCTCAATCTCGGGAATAACGCCTCATTCTTTGATACGGCCCTTCCTGTGCTTGACCGCCTTGCAGAGGATGCGCTTGTCATAAACCTCCTTGATGAGGGGAGCCCTGACCGGGATGATAATTACTTTTATTTTAATCCTGATGAGGCAAAAGAGAAGATGGAATCTATCGGTAGAAAGGTGACGTTAATCAAAGATTATCTTTCAAACGACTTTACGCTGATCGGGAAAAAACACATAATTAAATAATATATTTAGCGAGCGAGGGGAATCGAACCCCCGGCACAAGCTTGGGAAGCTTGGGTATTACCATTATACGACGCTCGCAGATAGAAATGTAAAAAAAGCAAATCCTTTGCTACAGATTTAATCATAATATCGGAAACTGGGCTATACTATCACATTACTTTTTTATTGTAAAATAGATTAATTCCTTATCTACCGCAGATACAACAAGGGCAGTCCCTTCTTCCTCAAAATAGGGAATAGCGATTACTCCCCCCTTGTGTTTCATGCTGAATATCTGACTTCTCTCCCCTTGCGGTGTAATTTTTTCAAGCTTCAAAACTACCGAGACCGGATATTCAGGCAGTGTTTTTTCAAGTATGCCGAATATTTTCCCTTCTGATTTAGCAGGAGGAACTATTACAAACTGCATGATTGTACCAAGAGGAACCTGTTCGCCGCTCTGGGGTTTCTGCAGGATAACTGTCCCTTTTTCTTCATTTTTACTGGAATCCCTCTGGGTGAAAAGAAACGGTATGTTAAAACCTGCAGCTTTTATCATGGCGCTCTTAAAATCAAGCGTAGTAAAAGTTGGGACCTCATAAGTCTGCCCTTCAGGGCCGCGGCTTACAACAAGACTCAGTTCAGTAAGGCCTGATAGTTCTGTACCGGGAAGCGGCTGCTGCTCAAGTATTGTCCCTTCAGGTTTGCTGTCATTAATCCTCATCACAGGCTCTTTTATCTTCAAAAGCGGGCCGTAGGTATTGAAAAGTGTCTTAAGATGGGTGTCGAGATCATTTATATGCCATCCTGTATAGTTTTCAACTTTTTCGATTATGGATCCCTTGCTTACCCGCATTACTATCTGGCTGCCGGCTTTTCTTATTGTTCCGGGATTTGGCTCCTGTTCTATTACATTGCCTTTATCAGCAGGGTCTGAAGAGTATTTAAGCTGAATCCGGCTGTTAAGACCCCTGTCCTGCAGCGCAATTAACGCTTCCTCAAGCTTCATTCCTGAAACATCAGGAACCATTACCTCTTCTGCTCCTTTAAGAACAATCATAAAAGCAAGAGATGATGAAATTATCATGAATAATAGAATTCCGGTTATAGCATATATCATTATCTTGAAAAATCTTGTGTTCTGATCGTCACTCCTGTCAGGCAGTATTTTTTTAAATTTTTCAAGCCATTTGAGCATATTTATCTCCAGTATATTCAATTACCGGTTTTATCATTATTGCGGCCCGGTGAGCCTTGATCCTGCAAAATGCCTTGCCCCGTTTATAAATGATTTAAAATCCATATTGTTTTTAGACTGGGGTTTTAATTCAGTTACAGCAAGAAACCTGTCTCCTGTTTTTATCAGAATTCCCTCTTTCCTGTCTATACCTGCGACTTCACCCGGGGAAAACTCAGAAGGATTTAACTCCGGTGAATCTGATACGCGGCATACTGTTATTGCGAGTTGTTTCCCCTTCCAGTATGTGAAAATTCCGGGCCAGGGATGATAGGCTCTTGATTTTCTCTCTATCATTACAGCGCTTTCACTCCAGTTGATAAGCCCGTCATTCTTTTCAACAAGTCTGCAGTATGTCGCGGCGCTTTCATTTTGGGGTGTTGAGGTGTAATTGCCTGATTCAATATCACCAAGCAGAGCTGTAATCATTTTGGCGCTTTTAGCAGAGACAGCATCTGAAAGCGACTCAAGAGTTTCATCTCCATTTAAGGGAAAGCTGACCTGAGCCAGTATATCTCCGCTGTCCATCTTAAGTGCCATTCTCTGTATAGTTATGCCTGTTTCACTCATCCCTGATAAAATTGCCGCATTCAGCGGAGACGGCCCCCTGTGCATGGGAAGAAGAGAGGGATGAATATTAAGGGTTTCTTTCACGAAAAGATCAAGAAAATCCTTTTTAAATATTTTGCCGTATGCAAAGGTTACAAGAACATCAGGGGAGAGATATTTTACCGCTGCAAGAAAAACGCTGTCAAGTTTTTCCGGCTGAAAAACTTCAAGGCCCAGCTCAAGGGCAGCTGTTTTTACAGGTGAGGGTTTTACTATCCCTTTTCTCCCTGCCGGCCGGTCCGGATTTGTAAGAACTCCGCACACTTCGAATCCGGCGGCAATAGCTTTTAGAGACCTGACCGCAATTTCAGGAGTGCCTGCAAAGAATATTTTCATTATTTCCTTGTTTTTTTCTCATAAAGGGTGAGCAGCCTCTCGCGCTGTTTTTCATTAAGCCTTTCCGGGAACAGAATACCGTTTAAATGATCAAGCTCATGCTGTACAACCCTGGCAAGGATATCATCAGCTTCAAGTCGGAACACTTTTCCGTCAAGGCCCCAGGCCTGGATAGTAACTGCGGATGGACGGGAGACATTTGCCCAAACTCCCGGGATGCTGAGGCACCCTTCTTCATACAATTCCATCTCCTGTGATGTCTGGATAATATCGGGATTTATAAAAACCCTGACATTCTCTCCAGGAGCTTTTGTTATAAAAAGTCGTTTTTTCACTGCTACCTGGGGTGCGGCAAGGCCTATTCCGCTGTTTTTTTCAAGTGTTTCTATCATTTCATCTACAAGTGATTTTATATCATCATTTATATCTGCGATAAGCGCAGCTTTTTCTGTCAATATCTCATTTCCGATTGTTATTATATCAAGCATTGGTATAACCTTTTTTGAACCTGCCGCTGATTTGCTTTTAAAAAAACAGTATTCATACAGTAAGATTAATAAAACTGACTCTCCTTGTCAACAAAAAATCTGATATCCTGTTCTGCTTGCTACATGAGTGAAACAGGATCCACATCTATTTCCATGTAAACTCCGCCCTGGAGCTTTATCCTTTCTGAAGAAAAAAGAACACTGCTTCTGGCAGCAAGAAAGCCGGGAGACAAAACAAGTATATGATATCTGTAATTGCCGGCAATAAGTGAAACAGGACACTCGGCAGGGCCTAAAACCCTGACATCATGCTGATTGTAATTTGTGTCATTGCCTGATCTATCTTTTAAGGATTCAAGATAAAAATGAATAAGCTTTGAAAAATCATCTGCGGCATCAGAGACTTTTTTCCTCTCCTTTGCCCTGAAAACAACCCTGATTACCCTTGTAAACGGGGGAAAGCCCATCATTCTCCTGTTTTCAATCTCAGCTTTATAAAACTCCCCGGCTTTTCTTTCAGCAGCAAATTTTATCGCGTAGTTTGACGGCCTGTATGTCTGGATCATCACTTTACCGTCTGATGAAAAACGGCCTGTCCTTCCTGCTACCTGGGTAATAAGGGCAAATGTTCTTTCCGCAGACCTGAAATCAGGCAGCTGAAGTGATGTATCTGCCATAATAATACCGATTAGTTTTACTCCGGGGAAATTAAGCCCTTTTGCTATAATCTGGGTTCCAAGAAGTATATCAATATTACCCTCTTTGAATCTGGTGAAAATCTCTTTCAAATCGCTGCTTTTTTTTATGCTGTCGCGGTCAAGCCTTTCCACAGCAAGGTAGGGAAACATTGTATTGATATCAGATTCTATCTTTTCAGTCCCAAAGCCTGAATAGCCGACCTCAAGAGAGCCGCATGAGGGACAGGTTTTGGACGGTTTTTCTGAATAACCGCAGTAATGGCAGATCAGCCTCTCCTGCTCTTTATGATAGGTCAGCGAGACAGAACAGTGCCTGCACTTAAGTTCATGCCCGCAATTCAGGCAGTGGTAATAATAAAAAAAACCCCTTCTGTTAAGAAAAAGAATGACCTGTCCCTTTTTTGCGGTTGTCTCCCTTATACCTTGAGCAAGCTGATACGATATCGAACTTTTTTCGCGGTTCATGTCGATAATCTGTACCGGTGCAAAACTGCCGCCTGCTGCCGCTTCGGTAAGCTGGAGCTTTTCAAGTTTCCCCCTCATCATAAGATGCCATGCTTCAACAGAGGGAGTCGCGCTTCCCATAATCAGTTTTCCGCCTGACAGCGATATCCTGTGCATTGCCACCTGGCGGGCATGATAGCGGGGATTTGAGCCTGCCTTGTAGGTTCCTTCATGCTCTTCATCCAGGATTATAAGAGCAAGATTTTTAACCGGAGCGAAAACTGCGCTTCTTGCGCCAAGGACAACCTTTGCCTCGCCGCTTTGTATTCTTCGCCATTGGGAGAGTTTCTGGGAAGGGGTCAGGCCTGAATGTAGTATCGCGATAGCGCCTCCGAACCGCTGCGCTGCAAACTCTGTAAGCTGATGGGTAAGCGCTATTTCAGGGACAAGATAGATTACGCTTTTGTTTTCTTTTACCGCTTTTTCAGCAATCTGCAGATAAACCTCTGTTTTTCCCGATCCTGTAATTCCGTAAAGATAAAAATACTTATCACTGCTGGAAAGAATTTTATCAACTGCGTTTTTCTGCCCCGCGTTGAGCAGCACCCTGGTGAACTCATCATCCTTCCCTTCAATTATCTCAAAAGCCTTTTCTCTCCTTCCTGATGGAATCATTGAAAACAGGGCCTCGCCAGGTGAGCAAAGATACATACCGCTTATCCATTTTGAAAGTTTATAAAACTGCTCATCAAAAAGAGGCTCGTCATCGATAATTCTCTCAATTTCCTTGATCTCAAAATCAGCTTCAGGTTTTTCCTCAAGTACATTGACAATAAAGCCGGTAAGTTTGCGCCTTCCAAATTCAGCAGAAATTCTTAAACCGGTTTTTACATTAGCAGGATCAACACTTTCCGGCACTGAGTAATAAAACGAGGAATTAATCGGTAAATTAAAAACTGCTTCTATGTACATCATTTCATCCTGAGGATGAATCAGGATTCCTGTCAAGAATTCCCCTAAGAAGCCTTAAGTCGTCCCACACAGGTTTTCGGTATTTTCCCTTGTCGCGCAGAACTGCGCTGGGATGATATGTTACTATTACAGGTATACCTTTAAAGCTGTAAACTTTGCCGCGGAGCCTTCCTATCCCTTCATTCTCCCCTGTAATTGAGCTGCCTGCGATACGGCCCAGAGTAAGTATAGCCCTGGGTCTTAGTATTTTAATCTGTCTTTCAAGATATCCTCTGCACGCATTTATCTCATCAGGAAGAGGATCCCTGTTGCCCGGGGGCCTGCATTTGACAACATTGCCTATAAAACAGTTGGTTTTTCTGTCAAGAGCTATTGCTTCAAGCCACTTGTCAAGATACTTTCCCGCAGCACCCACAAAAGGGATTCCTGACTCATCCTCTTCAGCGCCCGGCCCTTCCCCGATAATCATTACATCAGGATTATAAGATCCGGCTCCCGGAACAGTTTTTTTCCTCTTCAGGCAAAGATCACAGTTTCTGCAGGCCGCGGCTTCGGATGCGATTTTTTCAAGAGTATCATCTCCCCTGTCTCTGTCAAAACCTTTTTCTGCCCCGGATCCCGCAGCTGGCACGAAAGGGACATACTCCTTTCTGCCTGATCTCCTGAAGCCGTATTTATATAGATCTTCAAAATCGCTTAACGTATTCCACAAATCAGCTATAATTTTTTTCACAGGCATGTATCCCTGGTATAATGTACTGAGTCGAGAAAAAGCCCATGCGCAGGCGCTGTCGTTCCTGCTTTTGTCCTGTCGCGCGACTGAAGTATTTCCTTAAAATCCTCAGGGCTGCCGCCGCTGGTATAAAGAGATATAATTGTTCCTGTAATCGATCTAACCATTTTTCTTAAAAATCCGCTGCCTGCTATTTTATAAACAATAAACGGATATTCAGGATAAAATACAGAGCTGAAGATCTCCCTTATCATAGATACGCCCTGCCCCATTGGAGATGAGAATGATGAAAAATCATGACTCCCCTCAATTATTGAGGCAAAGCTGTTAAGCATATTTATATCAAGCGGCTTATTTATATACATTGCCATGTTCCTTTCCCAGGGTGCAAGATTTCTTTTATCAATAAGATAGTATTTATACACCCTTTTAACAGCGTCATATCTGGAGTTAAATGAAAGCGCCACTTCCCTGCTTTCAAGTATGCGGATATCATCAGGCAGAAGACGGTTAAGCGCAAGTGAAAAATTTTCAGATGGGAGGGAATCAAGTGTTGTTTTAAAATTGGCAGTCTGTGCTCTTGCGTGAACACCTGAATCTGTCCTTCCTGCCCCTGTTATCTTTATATCGCTCTTGTGGATAATGGAAAGCGCCTTTTCAATCTCTCCCTGTACTGTTTTATCGTTTTCCTGTACCTGCCATCCGGCAAAATTTTTGCCGCAATAAGCTATAGTGAGTTTAATATTCCGGAAATTATCACCCATCAGATTCTTTTAGCTCAATCTTTATTTTTTCAAAAAGCGCTTTCGCGTTATCAAGTATGGCGGCAGGCTTGTTTCTGGATGCTCTGCCCATTCCGAAAATCCTCGCGACTATCCTTTTTGCGTCAGCAAGTGATGTATTGCGTTTTTTCTCATCATCTTTTGGTGCATATTTATGCTGCAGATAGGCTCCCATATAAAGCACTCCGTCATATCCGTTATTCTTGTCAAGGTCAGGGCCCAGGTTTTTTGCCCCCCCTATCCCTTCAGTCCCGTCCTGCTCCCCCTGTATGGCTTTGATATAAAAAAACCTGGCTTTTCTGTAAAAGACATTTGCAAGATAATCATAGTTTTCATCAGGATATTTGGCATGAAGATCATTGCATATCCACGCGGCTCTAAGGCTGTAGATCCCTCCTTTAATGGAAGGGCTCATCTCTTTGGGAAAAACCTCAAGAGCGATAAGGGCAAGATAATAGGAGCAGACCCCTTCAATCAGGGTCCTCGGAGATTTAAAATCCACCTGGGGGAATATTTCTCCAAGTGATATCATTCTTTCTTCTGCTTTCGGCTTAAGAAGTTTTGCGTGCTGTTCCTTGATTTCAGAAAAATCAAACTGTGATGCTGCAAAGTAACAGGCAGGGCATACAACAATATAATAAATGAGAGGATTAACCTCTCCGTACTTCTTGGAAGGGATGTAAAGACGCCTGAGCTCTTCTGTAAGCTCTCCAGCGTTAAGCCGGCCGCTTCCTGTCATCATCTCTTCTTTATTGAATTTTTCGCCGCAAACCGGACAGATAGTCTCAGTTTTGGCGTAAAAGGTTACAGTCTGCCTGCTGTCGCTCATAATCAGCTCTCAATAACAACAACAGCTACTGCGTTGTCTGTTTCATGGGTAAGCGAGAGATGAATTATTTTCCCTCCTGTTTTTTCATAGGCAGCTTTTGCCTTACCGTATAAAATAATCCCGGGCTTGCCGTTTATATTGTTTTCAACCTGAATTTCTTTGAGTGAAATTCCCATCAAACCGGTACCAAGAGCTTTGCCGAATGCCTCTTTTGCCGCGAATCTTGCAGCAAGCGCCATGGCAAAGGCAGCTCCCCTTGATTTTGCAGCCTCAATTTCTTTTTCATGAAAATATCTTTTCATCAGCAGAGGCCGTACAATCCATCTTTTCATTCTGTCAATTCTTACTATATCTATTCCAATACCTCTGATCATTGATATCTCCTGTTTCTTGTAACATATACCCTCATTGTCTCCGGGGCCAGGCTGAGCACATTAACCTCGCCATCAACTTCACCGATCAAAGCAGTTACAGGCAGATTGTATACTCCTGGAATTGTTACATTTTTCATATCTATGGTAAGTGTACAGTTTTCCCTGTCAAGAGAATCCACTATTCCCCTTTCTGCTTCTATCTTAATACTTCCGCTGTGAAATTCAAGTTCATATACCATTCCCATGTCATTATTTACAGTTACAATCTCAACCGGCGCGATATTTTTAACCATAAGCGCTTTTTCTATTTTCCCTCTGAACTGGACTCCATTTCCTCCAATAAATTTTATCAGATCATCTTTCAAATCAATCATGACTGGCAGAGTAAAGCTTTCTTTTCTTCCATCAAGGTTTATGCTTTCTGTTTTAAGCACAGTCAGCTTCTCCATCAGGCTTGCAGGCCCTTCCGCTGATATATTATCCGGAGTTACTGTATAGCTTACAAGTTCATGGTTTTCTGCCGGGAATCCGTTAATTACTGGTATTACATCAAGGTTTTTGACAATTTTT
>JAVEZE010000080.1:0-13060 GCA_034003145.1 Spirochaetia bacterium | reverse complement strand
GAACAATAACAGTAAAAAAAAAGATTGATCTGTCTGAAATATTGGTTGTGTGTGACAACATGGATCTTCTTCCGGGAGTAGCAAGGTTGAAAAAAGGGGGAGGAGATGCAGGACATAACGGGCTTAAGTCTATTATGAGTTATACAGGGACAGGGGAATTCAAAAGGTTTTATATCGGAATTGGCAGACCTGTTGATCAGGAAGAAGTAAAGGATTATGTCCTCGGGATTCCTGATGAAAATCAATATCCTGAATTTATGAAAGGGATTAATCTGGCTGCGGATTTTATCCTGAAAACCGCAAGTTCATCCCCCGAACAGGTTATGAATGAAGTCAACAGAATCAAAAACAAATCAGATAATCAATAAAGTAGATAATATACTCTCCAGTTATATTTCAGCAGGTAGACCAGGCAATATTCTTACTGCTTTTTCTGCAGGGCCGGACTCTACAGTGCTGCTCGATGTTCTGTTCCGGCTTAAAGAAAAATACAGTATAAAAATTGCAGCTGCCTACTATAACCACCGCCTGCGTGAAGAAACTGAAATTGCCGGTGAAATTGAGATTGCAGAGAAGTACTGCCGCTCCAGGGGGATAAGACTTTTTCTGGGTGAAGATTCTGAAGGTTTTATCAGGAAAATGTCTTCAGATTCAGGTGTAGAAGCTGCTGCCAGAACTGCACGGTATGCATACCTTAACAAAGTGGCTGAAGAGAACTGTTATAGCTTTATTGCTACTGCCCATAACCTGGATGACAATATTGAGACAATAATTATGAGGTTTTTTTCAGGAAGCGGACCTGAAGGGTTAAAAGGGATTGCAGGAAAAACAGACAAGCTGATAAGGCCGCTTCTTGATATATCAAAAAAAGAAATACTGGAATATCTTGAAGAAAATAATATAAAATATTCTGTCGATTCTACAAATAATAATAATGATTATCTTCGCAACAGGATAAGAAACCAGCTTCTGCCGTCAATAAAAAGTATTTTTCCGGGATTTGAAAACTCTCTTCTGGATCTGTCGGAAAAAATGGCTTTTGCTGATGATTTTATTACTGAAGAGACTGATAAAAAAATTATCTGGGTAAAAAACCGGAACTATCTTGAGACTGATTATAATAATTTTATCAATCTTCCGCCGTGTATAAGGCTAAAAGCCTTGTATAATGCTTTCAATATTACAGATAATAACAATAAGAGATTGTCCTATAATTTTCTTAAGCCTGTTACCAGGACAAATATTGATTCAAGGAGCCCTGTACTACTTGAAAGTCATTCACGCAGGCTTGAAAGGCAAGGGAACTCTCTTTTTTGGAAAACTGATATTGTAATTGGAAATAAAAATAGTTATCTTTTACATATTAAAACAGGCCGGGAATATAAGCTTCCTGATAGTTATCAAGGGAAAAATATTTATATTTCAGCAAATATTGTTAATATATCTCAATGCGGAAAAAATGATATCTGGTTGCCGGTAAATAAAGTATCTGGTACTATTCAGATAAGAAACAGAAAACCTGGAGATTATATTATTACTTCCAATGGAACCAAAAAGCTTAAAAAACTGTTTCAGGAAGCAGGCATTGACAGGGATATAAGAGAGTCAATACCGCTAATATGCGATAACAGCGGTATATTGGCAGTTTGGGGAGCTGTTTTTAATTATAATAACAGAATTGCCGGCAGGATTCATGAATCCGGCAGTAATGAAAATACAGATGTGATATTATTTAAATCAAGGCAGGGGTAGATGGCAGATAATAACGGAAATGACAGGGAAAATAAAGAGAACAAGGAAAACAACAATCCCAAAAAAAGCAATTCAGGCGGAGGCGGCCCAATTAAATATAATTTCGGCAATAACAGGTTTGCCCTGTTTTTTCTTGTAACTCTGATAGGACTTTTTCTTGTTATGTTTGTTTTTAATGATACAGGGGCGATCCAGGAAATATCATATACAACATTTATGGGATATGTGGAAGAAAACAGCATAGAAAGCGTTAGAATATATGATAACCAGGAAATACAGGGAAATATAATAGGTGTTAACGGAAAACTTGTTCCGTTTAAAACCCGTATACCCTACTTCGATGATAATCTCCTGATATTATTAAAAGAAAAAGGGATAAAAGTCACAGGCGCGGTAAAGAATGTATATACCTACCGGCTGATTATTGAATTGATACCCTGGGTATTAGGATTCGGGTTTATATGGTTCATGTTCCGCCAGATGCAGGGCGGAGGCAATAAAGCTATGAGTTTTGGAAAAAGCCGCGCCAAAAGATACCTTGACAGCGACAAGAAATTTACATTTGCCGATGTAGCAGGACAGAAAGAAGCGAAGTTTGAACTTGAAGAAGTAGTGGATTTTCTTAAAAACCCCGGGAAATTTACAAAAATCGGGGCAAAAATACCGAAAGGGGTTCTCCTCGTAGGGATGCCTGGAACAGGTAAAACACTTATGGCAAAAGCAATCGCGGGCGAGGCCGGCGTACCATATTTTCATATGTCAGGTTCAGACTTTGTTGAGATGTTTGTCGGAGTCGGCGCAAGCAGGGTAAGGGATCTTTTTGAACAGGGAAGAAAAAACGCCCCCTGCATACTTTTTATTGATGAGCTTGATGCTGTAGGAAGAACAAGGGGTGCCGGATACGGCGGCGGACATGATGAAAGGGAACAGACATTAAATCAGATGCTTGTTGAAATGGACGGTTTTGATACCAAGGATGGAGTAATTATCCTTGCAGCTACAAACAGGCCTGATGTACTTGATCCGGCGCTGCTCCGCCCTGGAAGATTTGACCGGCAGGTAGTAGTAGACATGCCGGATATAGGGGAGCGGGAAGAAATACTTAAAATTCACGCTAAAAAAATTCCTGTTGCTCCGGATGTAGATCTTAAAAGAATCGCAAGGGCAACGCCGGGTACATCAGGAGCAGATATTGCTAACCTTGTTAATGAGGCAGCGCTTTTTGCTGCAAGAAAAGACAAGCAATATGTAACAATGACTGATTTTGAAGAGGCAAGAGACAAGGCACTCCTCGGAGTTGCAAGAAAATCAAGAATAATTTCATCTGAAGAAAAGAAAGCAACAGCATACCATGAGGCAGGGCATGCCCTTCTCCATTATTTTCTTGAAAATGCTGATCCGCTTCACAAGGTTACAGTTATCCCCCACGGAAGAGCGCTGGGTATGGCCCTGTCTCTGCCTGAGAAGGAAACATACTCCAGAAACAAGGGATGGCTGCTTGACAGGATAAAAATAGCACTTGGAGGTTATGTTGCTGAAACACTGGTTTTTAATCACACAACTACAGGAACCCAGAATGATCTGAAACAGGCGACACAGATTGCTAGAAAAATGGTCTGTGAATGGGGTATGAGTGAAAAAATCGGCCCTGTTGCGCTGGGACTGGAAGATGAACCGATATTTATAGGGAAAGAAATCGCGCAGCACAAGGATTATTCAGAAGATACTGCGCGTACTATAGATCAGGAAATCACCTCAATAATAAAAGGGTGCCTTGATGAGGCGATACAAATTCTAAAAGATAACAGGGATAAGCTTAATCTTCTTGCAGATACACTTGTTGCAAAAGAAACACTTGGAGACTTTGAAATACGGCAGCTGCTTGGAATTGTTTATAAAAACAAGACTATTATTATTGAGAAAAATGAATCTCCTTATGATTCAGAAACCGGTTTTATGCCTGGAGAAGAACCTGAAAATAGCGGGAAGGATAATGAAAATATTAAATCCGAAGGTAACGAAAAGGAGTAAAATTACTGCTTTAGCAATACTGCTGTATTTGACTTCCTTCAGTTATCTGTTTTCCGATGTAAACAATGATATTGCGCGGCTATACGCTTCTGCAGCAGATAGTTTTTATAAAGAAAATAAAACAGAAGACGCAGAGGTTTTTCTTAACAAATCGCTGCTTTATGATGAGCATCTTTCTGATTCATGGTATATAAAAGCTTTGATAAATACTGAAACCAAATCAGGTGTTCTTGATTCCATAAACCTTCTGAAAAGGGCAATAACATACAGAAACTGGTCTATTTACAGTGAGAATAACGCTTTTTATAAGCTTGGAACACTGTACTGCAGAATCAAGGATTACGAGAGGGCAATCTCATCCCTTTATGTAGTAAGGGATGAGATGATAGATAATGAGAATTTTCTTGATTCCTATACACTATCACTGATTAACCGCGGTTATTTTAAGGAAGCCGGTGATTTGCTTGAATACGCGATTGAAAAACATCCCCAGAACAACCTGTTTATTAAACGGCTTTCCGGAATAGATAAAAATTTCAGGGAGAAAATATTATTAAGAATCCTTGAACTTAATGATTTGTATAAATATGATCCAGATGTAATCCTTGAGATAACGAGGCTTACAGATGATGCTGGTATTAAAAAAGAACTCATAGAAAAGCTTACTGAGCTTCAAAAAGAGTCGCCTGAGCTGCTTGTTGAAAAAATAGCGATAGCCGGTAAAATATCTATCTCTGATATAGATACTTTTACTGATTTAAACGGCTTATCAAATTACAGAAATCTTAAAGGGATAGATTCTTTAATCAGGGATGGGGAAATACGGAACTATCTGATGGAAAAAATATCTCTATACACAGGAATTATTGTTGATGATGTCAACCTTGACGGTATCAATGAAAAAATTATGTATATGAATAACGGCTTGCCCCAATGGTACAGCGAGGATAACAACCAGGACAACATAAACGATATTTTCACGGGATTTGAAAAAAATAAACCAGTATTCATAAATATACAGGATCAAATGCTTGTATCTTATTATGATTATCCCCTTGTTAAAACTGTAATTATATTCGGGATTGAAAACAATGAAATATTTACTTTCAATCAAAGAATAGCTTCTTTTGACATACTATCTTTCAGCAACCTGCTCATCTCTCCTGCTTTAAAAACAGATCCGGAAGAGGCTTTTGCGAAAATCAAATCAAAAGCTGAAAATTACAGAAAAAGCAGCAAAGGTGATAATCTGAAAGTTTTAACTCAATATTTTAAATCTGAGCGGATAACCAATTTTGAGACCTATGATGCTGCTGCCGCAGTTATAAGCCGCGGTACAATAAAAGATGGAAACAGGTTGTTTCAAATATCAGATATAAATCAGGATAACAGGTTTGAAACAAAGGAAATATACAAAAACGGTGTTCTTGAAAGCATAAAATACGACGGCAACAATAACGGTATTTTTGAATTTAAAATAGAGAACAGGGTAAAATACTGGGATATCAATGAAGACGGTATCTATGATTTCAGGGAATGGAGAGATGAAGAGAACAGACTGCGCTATTCAGAATTCTCCACAAAACTTGATGGAGTATATAATTTTTCAGCGCGGTATAAAGATAATATACTCACTGATGTTAAAAAGGAAAATGCGTGGATAAATGTAATTCATGATACTGAAAACAATCTATATTGGATTGGCGAGAAATGCGCTAATTTCCCTAAAAAGATCAATATTGAAACTGAAGGGACAATCAGCTGCGGTAAAGAGCTGGTCTACATTGTAAAAATCGGGCAAAACTATTTTGCAGAAGTAATTACGAGGTGATTTTTTGAATAAATATAAATATTTCATGGTATTGAGTGTCCTGGCATTGCTTGCTGGATTTGCCTCCTGCAGAACATCGCCGCAGGAGCGCAGTGATTTTCTTGACAGCTCCGGAAGGCTTACTTCAAACCGTATTGACAGATTTTTAAAAGAGGAAAGGCCTTTTGCCGCGTATCAGATTCTCCTTGATGAGGAAAAAACCAATCCTGCTGATATGAAATATAATCCTGCTGAGGAAAAAGATAAAATATTTGATTTTATAAAAAACCAATACTATGAAGCAGAAGCTGAGAATGATTATTATGTATCATCATCAATAATAACATCTCTTGAAAAACTTGGAAAATCAGAAATACTTACAGGCAAAAAGCCGGAGATCCTGCTTCTTGAATATGTTGAAAGCGAGTATGAGAAAAAAAACTATTTTACAGCATTGAAATATTTTACATCCTATATCCAGAATAACAAGGCAGATGAAAAATTACTTGTTAAGTACGCTGACCTGGCGGTTGATGCCAATAATAATTATTATCTTAAAATAATTCTTAACGAATTCCAGGAAAGAAAAATAAAAATTGATCAAAAATATATTGATGCAGTCCAGAAAAGCGATCCTCCTTCTGAAATGATCAAGGGAACAGTTACAATCTGGGTCAACAAGGGAATTAAAGTAGAATCAGGCGTAGGCCGCCCCGACAGGGTAATCGGCAGCGGATTTTTTATTGATCCAAGAGGATATTTGATAACAAACTATCACGTAATTGAAAGCGAGGTAAATCCTGAATATGAGGGATACTCAAGGCTATACATAAGGCTTTCCGATTCTGTGGGGACACGGGTACCGGCAAAGGTTATAGGCTGGGACCCGATATTTGATATCGCGCTACTGAAAACAGAGATTGTGCCTGAATATATCTATAGTTTCAGCGAAAGCAAAAAATTTCAGATAGGAGATAAAATAATTGCTATCGGTTCCCCCGGCGGTCTTGAAAATACATTGACAGCAGGGATCATATCATCCCGAAGCAGAAAATTTATCCAGATAGGAGATGCCATACAGGTAGATGTTCCAATCAACCCCGGCAACAGCGGCGGTCCTCTTCTTAACGAGAACGGAGAACTTATAGGAGTTGTTTTTGCCGGTATAGAGCAGTTTGAGGGAATAAACTTTGCTATCCCTTCCCACTGGATAGCAGATATTGTCCCGGAACTTTACAGGGGAGGGGAAATATCACACTCCTGGATAGGATCAGTCATACATGAGAAAAACGGAATACTTGAAATTATATACAGCGTACCAGGGGAAGCGGCAGATATTGCCGGGATAAAAAAAGGGGATATCATAAAATCAATCAACAGTTATGAAGTCTCAAATATACTTGAGGCCCAGAAAATATTCATGTCAATTAGAAAAGATACAGTTGTTGAAATAGGATATGTCAGGGACGGCAAAGACTTGACAGCTTTAATGCCTCTGGGTGGAAGAACAAATAAATCTTTTGACAACGCGATAAAAAGGGATTCAATGAAAAATCTTATTCTTCCTCTGTACGGCATGGAGGTGGAACTTACCGGAAGCTATCTCTTTAAGGAAAGTTACATTATCAAGAAAATTTATGAAGGGTCAATCGCTGATGAAACCGGTCTTTCAGTTAATGATCCCCTTGTTGTAAAAGGGTGGAAGTATGATCTTAAAAAAAGATATGCCCTGCTCAGGATAGAAGTGAAAAAAAGAAAAGCCGGATTTATGGAAAGCAATATCCAGCTGCTTACTTCAATCGATTCAAACAATCTGTTATAATAAATTATTGTATTGCAAACTCAGACCTTATTGGAGAATATCTTTTAAAAAATGGAAAACATCAGAAATTTTTGCATAATAGCTCATATAGATCATGGCAAATCTACCCTTGCGGACCGGTTTATAGAAAAAGCAGCGATTATTGAATCACGCAATTTCAAGAATCAGATACTTGATTCAATGGATATTGAAAGGGAACGGGGAATAACAATCAAATCCCAGGCTGTAACAATGCCGTATAAAAGCAGGGATAATACAGATTATGTATTAAATCTTGTTGATACTCCCGGGCATGTTGATTTTACCTATGAAGTCTCAAGAGCTATCTCTTCCTGCGAGGGAGCACTCCTTCTTATTGATGCATCACAGGGAGTTGAAGCGCAGACTCTTGCCAATCTTTACATGGCAATGGAACATAATCTTGAAGTAATCCCTGTAATCAACAAGGTAGATCTTCCAAGCGCTGATATCGAAGCGGTAAAGCATCAGATCAACCATGACCTGGGGCTTGATCCTGACCTTGCTGTCCTTGTATCTGGAAAAACTGGATTTGGCCTTGATGATCTTCTTGAAGCAATAATCCAACATATCCCGGCTCCGGTCGGAAAAAATGAGGAACCACTTAAAGCGCTTATCTTTGATTCCCATTATGATCCCTACAGGGGAGTTGTTGTCCATATTAGGGTATTTAACGGTATTTTAAATGAAGGATGTTCTGTAAGGTTTATGAACGCCGGCGCTGTCTACAAGGTTGAAGAGGTTGGGAAATTCAGGATAAAACTTGAAAGATCATCAGTACTGGAAGCCGGTGAAGTAGGTTATATTATCGCAGGAATCAAGAATATTTCTGATATCAGGGTAGGGGATACAGTAACTGATAACTCGCGTCCGGCAGATAAGGCGCTATCAGGATTCAAGGAAGTAAAACCTGTAGTTTTTTCATCAATTTATCCGGTTGATGCCAACGATTATAATGAACTTGCATCAGCTATGGAAAAGCTTAAACTAAATGACGCATCACTTATTTATGAAAAAGACTCTTCAGCAGCTCTTGGATTCGGGTTCAGGTGCGGATTTCTTGGCCTTCTTCACCTTGAAGTAGTCCAGGAAAGGATAGAAAGGGAGTTCGGACTCTCTATTGTGCTTACATCCCCTTCGGTACGGTATAAAATCGGTCTTAAGGATGGCAAGGAAATATCGATAGATAACCCTCTTGAATTCCCTGACCCGATGAAAATTGAATATGCTGAAGAGCCATATATCAGTGCTGCCATAATAACCCCGTCAGAATACCTTGGATCAATCATGACATTGTGTATGGACAAAAGAGGAGTCCAGGAATCGATGAATTATCTTGACCAGAAAAGGATAGAAGTTGTTTATGACATGCCTCTGGCCGAGGTACTGTTTGATTTTTATGACAAACTAAAATCAGTCAGCCGCGGTTATGCTTCTTTTGACTATTCCATAAAAGGGTATAAAAAAACTGATCTTGTAAAGCTTGATATCCTTGTAAACGGTGTATCTGTTGACGCTTTATCCATGCTTGTTTTCAAAGACACAGCCCGTGCCAAGTCATCCAACGTCTGCAGGAGGCTCAGGGAAGAGATCCCCAAACATCAGTTTAAAATAGCTATCCAGGGAGCAGTGGGAAACCAGATAATAGCAAGGGAGACTATATCCGCCTTAAGGAAAGATGTTACTGCCAAATGCTACGGCGGTGATATATCAAGAAAGAGAAAGCTGCTTGAAAAACAGAAAGAAGGGAAAAAGCGGATGAAAATGGTGGGAAATGTTGAACTGCCGCAGAGCGCCTTCCTTTCTGTACTCAGGACTGACGAAGAATAACTTTCAGGGAATTGCTTATTATCTTCTGAAACCTGTAGCAGGAAAGAAGAATATATTTGACTGTAATATTGGTAAAATCAATTGAATAATCTATACCAGGATAGCTGGGCAGGAGATAATCGGAATCCCTAACCAGTTTTTTGATAAGATATCGATTATCATCAACTATTTGCCCGTTAAGCACATCAACTCCTGCTTTAATTATTGTCTCTATTTTTTCAAACTCAGATTCCAGCAGTTTTATTATCTTTTCCCGCCTGGCCTGGCTGTAATTTTCATTTACCGCCCTGTTTACCCTGTTTATACTGTTTATACTGTTTATACTGTTTATACTGTTTATACTGTTTATACTGTTTATACTGTTTATACTGTTTATACTGTTTATACTGTTTATACTGTTTACCTCATTACCGGTAATCAATTTTATAAATTCACCCTCATCCGCTATATTGTTTACATTTTCCGCAATTCCGCATGAGAAAAGGGAATAAACCGTTCTTTTACCTGCCAATAATTCAGACAAAGTCTCTGAATATGATTTTAAAACTGATGTAGTGTAGACCTCTTCTCCCAGCATGTTTTTTACCGGAATAAGATTACGTGAGAATGAAAGAGTATAGTTATTGTCTCCTGATAATCTGTTCATGCGGATCAGGCTGTCAATAATTGCCGGGGTATCTTTTGAATGGGTTTTTCCCGGCGTAAAGCTGAAATCAAGTCCGCTGTAAAAAACAGGCGAGTCAGTAATCATCATCGCGATATAAAGCGCTGTTATACCTACAGAACCAAGAGGGGGAATAAAGGGGGGTATAAGTCCCATACTTCTGCATTTATCAAGAAATACGGAATTGGTGAAATGGGATGTAAAATAATATTTCTCCCCGTTAAAAACCCGGGATGTGAGTGGATGCGATGTCATATCTGCTATAAGCGGTATCCTGCTCCATTTGAAACCGTAAAAATCATAAATGTTATATAACTGTGATTCCACAGCAACAATGTAATCAGGGGTGATTCCGCAGGCTGAGAGGGTTTTTAAGGAAGTATCAATCGCAAGTATTTTAAAATATCTGCGGTATTTTTTTATTGCAGGAAGTGAAGTCTCAAGTGATTCTCCTGCGCCAGCGATAAAAAGGGGAGAATCAATCTTTAGATCCACGACATCTTTTTGATCACAATACGCAGGCATGTTTAAAAAAATATTTGCAAAATATCTGTGCCCAAGAGAATAAAGGGTAAGTGAGTTTTTTAAAAAAGATTTCAGGTTTTTTTTGATATTTTCATTACATTTCTGATAAAAATCCCTGTAAAGATAATACCCCCTGTTTAAGGGGAGAAAAAGGATGTTTTTAATCATCCCGTGCTTCATTTTATCTATAAAAGAAAGAAAAAAATCAGAATCAGAAATATTAAGATAATCAATCCTGTTAAGATAAAGTGATTCGGGATTGTTTTTAAGATTGTAAAGGTTTACATCATATTCAATACAAACTATTTTACATCCCCGGGGCAAATTCCTGTATAAATCCTCGATACCGTAAAAAAGGAGAGGAGAGGGGATTATTATCAGCGTATCAGGTTTTATTTCCTGCTGTTTGATTTTTAGATATATTTTAGCTTTCGGATTTGATTTATCATATAAAAAGGTATCACGGTAATAAACTGTATAACTATCCTCCTTAGCTGCTTTTATCAGGCAAGGAGGAAGAGCCATATCATTTTGCACTAATTAGCCAGAAAATATTTGGAAAATACTGTGTTAAAATTATCTGTCAGTTTATCTGATTTAAGAAAGAATGATGTCAGGGACTGATCGTTCAGCTGCTGCAGAATATAGGGATAATAAGAATCTACAATTGACGCAAACTCCTCATTTACTGCAGTCTCATTTAATGATAAAAGGACAAGAGAATTTCCAAGAATAACCGGATCTGAAATATCACCTTCTTTAAGTGAAAAAGCTTCTATAAAAAAATCTTCATTATAGTTTAATGATTTAAGATCAGCTGGGGCATTTTCAATCTCAATATTTTTGAACAGCATTTTATTGCCATAGTTTATTGGAAACGATGGAGTTTTAAATATTTTAAAGTTGTTTTTAACCGCAGCCTGTATCAGATTGTCATCAGAGCTGATCTGCTGCGCAATCTTGATAAAATAATCTTCAATTTTTCCTGTTTCGTAATTTTTCATATAATTTTTAATTGTTGTTATTGATGTACTGTCTGCCAGATCAAGAGGCTGGGAAGCTGTATTGCATTTATAAATGACCCATCCCGAGATTGTCTCAAGAACCGGTGATATCTGTCCGCGGGAGAGAGCAAATACCTTATCCAGGTCTGAGCTGTTCTTAAGCTCCATTTTAAGGGTGTAGTTAAAAGTTCTGCCCATATCTCCGCCGTTATCAGCATAGCTGTCTTTTGACTGATTTTTCGCAGTATCGCTGAATGAGTCGGGATTTGCTGTTACTATTGAATGTACCTTTTTGGCATCTTTTTCGCTTGAAAGGATTGTTATCTTGCTTAATTCCATGGATTTAAAGATATCAATATTGTCTTTCGCGAAATCAAGCATAGCGCTTTCAGGATAATTGTCGAATGATGTGTAGACTATATCTACACTTCTTTCATTTTTTCCCATATCAGAAATAAAATCTATTTCATTTTTGCTGATTTTTATCCCTTCAAAAAAATCTCTGATATATTGTTCCTTTATAAGGCTTTCTTTAATTGTAGTTCTGATTCTGTTTTTTTCAGCTCTTGATGTGCTGTTATATTTCTCGATACTGAATTCCCCGTTAACTGTATAGGGCCCGTAGGTTGCAAGTGTTGTATCAATCTTGTTTTCAGAGATATTTACCGAGTTTTTCTCAGTTATCCAGAGAATCGCGGTATGAATTACTGTTCTTTCAAACGCTCCCCGCCAGACCTGGTAAGCCTGATACTGGATATCTGTGTTGCTGTTTTTATCAAGGTTTTGGGCAAGCAGATCTCTCTGCTCAGAAAGATAATTTCCCGGATAAAAATCAATATTTTTATCACCGTATTTACCAAAAACTATTCGTGTCCCGCCTGACATATTGGATGCAATCGGTGCTCCGACAAATGTTACAACAATGATTACCAGTATTATAAAACTGAAAACATAAAGAACCGGATGCTTATCAATTTTTTTATCAACTATTGTTTCTGTATCTTTCTGTTTTTTTGTGCCCATTTTTAGTCCTGTGAATAAATTTATCAAAGAATATCACGTTGGAATGAAAAATGTCAATTAAGGTAAAAAAGTAATATGGAACATCTTGACACAAAAAAACAATATATATATATTTGCAAAGGTAATGGGGGCGTGGCGAAGCTGGTTATCGCACCGGCCTGTCAAGCCGGGGATCGCGGGTTCAAGCCCCGTCGCTCCCGTTCATAAGTCCTTGCTCTGCAAGGACTTATTTTTTTGCTCTTTTCTTTTTTAAATCTTTATAACTCCTTTCAAAATCCTTTGTAATTTTAAAAATATAATTGCTTCTGTTCTCCGGTCGAACTGTCTTAACAGGTATCCCGATATTATAATTATTAAACAAAACTTTTAAATTGGATCATTTCTGATGCTTGTAAATATCATGTAAATAAAATATAAAAAAAACAATATATAACAATTATTGGAGCGAACTGATGAATTCAATTCTTAAAATGATAAGTATCGCCGGAACAGCCTCTTTATACCGGGTAAGTATACAGATGGTTCTTGCTTTCTGCCTTTTCATGGCTTACGCCTATCTGGGCATCAGCATCTGGCTTATT
>JAVEZE010000079.1:0-13061 GCA_034003145.1 Spirochaetia bacterium | reverse complement strand
AGAACAATTCTTGCAATAGTCTCAGGAAAGCCGAAATTCTTTATCACAACCTGATATGAGACTGCTGTGTGCATTCTTACGATATTAATCTCTTCCGGGGTAAGCTGTCCTTTTTTCTCTGTAATTCTTTCAGGTATCTTAAGCATTCCAATATCGTGAAGCAATGATGCTACAGCAAGATGCTGCAGCCTTATTGCGGTAAGCCCGAGCTCCATTCCTACAAGAATTGAAAGAAAAGCGCAGTTGATACCGCTTACAGCATATTTTTCACCCAGCTTGTCGCTCTTGCTTATGTATCCGATAAGTTCGTGGATATCCTTTATATCTTCAGCGCCTGAAACAATATCAATAATCTGATTTGCAAGTTTATTTATTGTATCAACTTCAGGTTTTTTCCCTTTTTTAAGCCCGCTTACAATACCTGAAAAAACCTCAATCATTACAGCGTAACTGCTGAAAAATTTTGAATCTGCCGCATCTTCAACATCGCCTGCTGCTGATTTTTCATCATCAGCTGGGTTTTTAAGCTCCCCTTCCGTATATACTTCTTCTATGCCCCAGTTTTTTAAACGCTCTATCTCTTTATTTTTAAGGTTCAGGTTTGCAGGAACCAGCATACTCTGCAGTTTTTCATCAATATAGACATCGGAGGTAAATGTATACCCTTCCTTCAAATCTGAAACTTTAATTTTATTCATAATACACCATTTTTAAACTTTAAGTATAAAAGCAAGTATTTCTGCCACAATTTCATAATACTCTTCAGTTATTAAATCTCCCACATTAAATGTATAAAGAGAATCAGAAAGATTGTCATTACAAACAACTGCAATACCATTTTTTTCTGCAAGCTCCAGGATCCTGGCAGCACTATACCCTCTCCCTTTTGCCGTAATAATAGGTGCCGGTAAATCCCTGTCATAACGCAGCGCTACTGCCTTTCTGATTTTCATCTCATCAAACTTCTACATCAACACCGGTAGATTCTGCAACACCGGAAAAACCAGTAAATGCTTTAAGTTCATAGACATTATCGTCAATTTTCAACCCCAGGTTTTGAAGTTTTTTTACAAATATGACAAACTTTTTATCTTTAACCTCTGATAACCCTTTTTTATTTGCATATATCTTCATTTTCCTTCCTTTACCGCTGATATCGGATAGTGAAAAAAACCATATTGAATCATTTTTCTCTGCGTGAACCACCAGATCTTGTAAAACTGTTTTAACAGCTTTAAGCCTTATTGTCCCTTTTACCATATTATTACCATTACCGGTCTGATAGGGGATAATTATCCAGTGCCTGTCGGCAGGTGATATGTGGTTAAAGAGAAACAGTGAATCATTCCTGATCTCAACATCTGCAGCTGCTTTGACAATATCAGCTGCCGCATCATCTGAAGAGCTGCCTCCGCTTTTATCCCGGTTTTTACCTTTACCGCCTCCCTTTCCTCCGCTGCTTCCTCTGTCCCCCTCCCCTGCGTTACCGGATATAGCGTTTAAAAGCGATAAAATTGACGACTGATTCCTGAACCCTTTGTTCCAGGCTTCAAAGACAAGAGAGCCCTGATGTTCTTTTGTTATTTCTTTTTTAACGATAAGGCTTTTAAGAATGGCGGTAAGCATATTATCAGGTTTTTTGCCGGTTTCACTGAAAAATCTGCCTGCAAGCTGTTCAAGAGTGATAATGGTATCGGAAAAAAAAACAGGAGCAGCTGCATGAGCCTCCTGTTTCTTTAATATTTCAAGATGAAGAATATTTCTGCTGAAAAAAATCCTGCCCCGTATTATTTCGCCAGGTTTAAAACCTGAATCGCTGAAAACTGTAATTTCCCTGGTTCCGGCTTTAACAATCCAGAATTTACCTGAAACATCTCCGGTTTGCCTGATAATTTCAATTTTTCCTGTATAACTCCGTCTGCCGTTAATGCTGCCGGCAGCAGGATTTATTTCAATCATTCACAAAATCAGCTTTTTCTTTTGATCAGTTCTTTTACCTTGGCAGCTTTTCCAACCCTGTCACGAAGATAATAAAGTTTTGCCCTTCTTATCCTTCCAGGTCTTACAAGCTCAACCTTCTGGATTCTGGGAGAATGGAAAGGGAAAACCCTTTCAACACCAATTCCGTAGGATAATTTTCTGATTGTAAATGTTTTCCTGACCCCTGTATTGTTTATCGCTATACAGACCCCTTCAAAAACCTGTATTCTTTCTGTAGCTCCCTCAATAATCCTGAAAAAAACCTTAACTGTATCCCCAATATTGAAATTTTCAGTATTTTCCTTTAACTGTGTTGCCTCTACCGCTTTGATTAAATCCATTTTAAACCTCCTGCACTCTACTTAATCCCATACCGTCTTAACCATTATTCATACGGTTTTAGAAGGTCAGGTCTGTAATTCCTTGTTTTTTCAAGACTCTTTCCAAGTCTCCATTTTCTTATGTTTTCATGATGCCCTGTTAAAAGAATCTCCGGCACCCTTAAATTGTTAAAAACCTCAGGCCTTGTGTACTGGGGATATTCAAGCATTCCCCCTTCAAAACTTTCCTCTTCAAGCGAATTGCTGTTTATCACACCCTCAAGAAGCCTGTAGACAGAATCAACTATCACAAGGGCAGCTATTTCCCCTGACGAGAGGACATAGTCGCCTATGCATATTTCATCATTAACATATATGTCAATTATCCTCTGGTCAATACCCTCATACCGCCCGCAGATAAAAATGAGTTCTTTTTCACCTGCCAGTTCTTTCGCATAACTTTGGCTGAAAACTTTTCCCGAAGGAGACGGATAAACTGTGCGTATCATCTTGGCCTGGACTGAATCAAGCGCACCGGCAAGAGGCTCCGGCTTCAATATCATTCCAGCCCCGCCTCCGTAGGAATAGTCATCACAGGTTTTATGCCTGTCAAACGCAAAATCCCTGATATTGATGACAGAATACTCAACAATCCCCTTCTCCACTGCCTTTGCCATTATTGAGCTTTTAAAATAACCTTCAATAATTTCAGGGAAAAGGGTTAAAACATGAACTTTCACGGAATAATCCACTCTGTCAATAATTCTATTGTTCCGGCGTCTATGTCTACATTTCCCAGAAACTCACTTTTGAAAGGAACCAGAAAAATCTTTTTTCTGTCCTTTTCATCAAGTTCGCTGCTTTCTATCTCAAGAAAGTCATCAGCACCTGATTCAGAAAGGACAGATATCACTTTCCCGTAAACTTTCGCAGAATTCTCACCTGTTTTTTCACTGACAAGTGTGCAGCCGTAAAGATCAGACAGATAATATTCCCCCTCATAAAGAGGGCAGGCTTTCTCCCGCGGTACCCATATTTCCCAGTCTATAAACTTCTTTGCATCTTCAGGTGTATCAATCCCCCTGAATTTTATAATCACATCAGATCCGTGCAAAGAAACATCTTCGATTATTTTTTTAACACTTCTTTCCCTGTATTTAAGGCTTATCTCTTCAAGATCAAGAAAATGCCTGCTTTCTCCGGAAAAATTAACGATTTTCACATGCCCCTTGACGCCGAAAGAGGTTCTTACCTTTCCGATTGCCAGATTTTTATTTTCAGACACTTTGCTAATCTAATATTTCCAGAACAACCCTTTTGCCGCTTTTTGTCGCAGAAGCGCTAAGAACAGTTCTGATAGCCTTTGCTATCCTGCCATGCTTGCCTATTACTTTACCAATATCATCCTGGGATACTTTCAGTTCAAGTATTGTTGATTTTTCACCTTCTATAAGGTTTACGTTAACCCCGTCCGGATCATCCACAAGAGATTTTGCAATATATTCGACAAGATCTTTTTCCAATGTCATTTTTATTCTCCGGTTTACTTAAGAAAAATATTGCTTTTGTTCAATAATTTTTTCACTGTATCGGTAGGCTGTGCTCCCTTATCGAGCCACTGTCTGATTTTTTCAGCATCAAGCTTGAGCTGCCTTTCTTCTGTCTCGATCGGATGATAAAGACCTACCTCTTCAATAGTTCTTCCATCTCTCGGTGAAGCTGAATCCATCACTACTACCCTGTAATACGGCCTTTTTTTTGTGCCGAACCGCTTCAATCTGATTTTTACACTCACTCGAACTTCCTCCTTGTAGTATTTGTTAGTATTACACTAATTGCCGAACTGAGACAATAAATCGGCTTGATATTTTTTGTTTTTAACAACCTTTTTCATCATCAGTTTGGTTTTCTCAAATTTCTTTAAAAACCGGTTTACTTCTGAAACAGAAGTTCCGCTTCCGGCAGCCACCCTCTTTCTGCGGGAGGGACCGATAATCCTGTAATTCCGCCTTTCCATTTTTGTCATGGAAAGGATAATCGCCTCTTCTTTTACTATCTCTTTCTCATCAATCTTACTTTCATCGATATTCCCTTTGAGTCCGGGGATCATCTCGATAATGGATTGCACACTTCCCATCTTCCTCATTCTTGAAAATTGATCAAGATAATCCTCAAGCGTGAAAGTTGATTTTGCTATTTTCTCCTGCAGCTTATCAGCATCTTCCTGATCTATTGACTGCTGGGCTTTTTCAACAAGAGATACAACATCGCCCATTCCCAGGATTCTTGAAGCAATCCTTTCAGGATAAAATACATCAAGATCCTCAATTTTTTCACCGACACCAATAAATTTTACCGGTTTGCCTGTTATTGTTTTTAGGGAAAGGGCAGCACCGCCTCTTGTATCTGAGTCAAACTTGCTCAGGATTACACCGCTGATTCCTATCTGTTCATTAAATTCCTTTGCAATCTCAACAGCATGCTGTCCAGTCATGGCATCAGCCACAAGAAGAGCCTCATCAGGCCGGGAAATCGATCTGATTTCAGCAAGCTCTTTCATCATGGCAGTGTCTATGTGAAGACGGCCTGAAGTATCTATAATTACAGTATTAAAAAGGTTCTTTTTCGCGAAAGAGAGACTGTTTTTAACAACCTTTACAGGAGTGGAACCCTCTTCTTTATAAACCTCAACCCCTATCTGTCTGCCGAGGACAGAGAGCTGCTCGACTGCCGCCGGCCGCACAAGGTCTGCGGCAACAAGTAAAACACGCCTTCCCTCTTTGGCAAGAAGAGATGCAAGTTTTGCGGCTGTTGTTGTCTTTCCAGAACCCTGAAGCCCAAGCATCAGAATTGAAGAGACTGCATCCGGCCCCTTAAGCTCAAGGCCCTGCCTCTCGTCCCCGAGAAAGCTGACCATTTTATCATATACAATCTTTACAAATTGCTGCCCCGGGGCAACAGATTTAAGGACTTTCTCGCCGACTGCCTCTTCAAGCGTTGAGTTGACAAACCTTCTAACTACACGCAGGTTTACATCTGCATCAAGAAGTGCTGTTTTTATCTCTTCAACAGCATCCTGAACATTTTTTTCAGATATTGCTGCTTTGCCCGAGATTGATCTTACTATGTCTGAAAATTTGTTTGATATTCCGTCAAGCATATAGTTAACGATTTATAACCTTAATAGGGGCGAATGTCAACCTTAGCAGTTTTACCATTACCTGATATGGATAAAATATTTTTCAAGGTATTTGACTCTCAATTCAGCTTCATTTATATTGCTGCTTAATGGGAATTCATCTATCAATTTTTCGTAGTACTGCACTGCCTTTGAAGCATTTCTCTTTGTACTGTCTGCCTCGTAATACTGCCCCAAAAGGTAATAAACCCTATCCATTTGCGTAAAATCAGGATAATCCCTTGTTATAATTTCAAGCATTTCTATGGCTTTTTCATAATTCTTTTCTGATGCATGCAATAAGGCAGCCTCAATAATTTTTTCTGTAATTTCATTTTTTTCAGCTGTTACTTGTTTTCCATCCAGTACAGAGCCTTGAGACTGCTGACTGGCTGAAAGGAGCGTAGAAATACTGCTGGTGTCAATATCAGGTGTTCCATTTTCCGGATTGAGTTTTTCCCCTGTTCCCTGTTTTATATCCAATTCTGATATTTCTGTTTTTCCGCTTCTATCCTGAAGCTGAAAAATCAATTTATAAGGCCCTTCATCCTTTACCGTAAACCTGAAAAGTGTGCTGCCGGGATTACCTGGCAGGTTATCCTTTGATTCGAAGACTACACTTTTTTTCCCCTCTTTTTCACCTGCATATATCCACCCCTGCCTGTCAAGCAGTATCTCGATAACTCCGGGATAGGTGTAATAGACTGTTTCTGATTTGGCGGCAGGAGGAGGGAGAACCGGAGATGCTGATGAAAGTGATGATTTTTTTGCCGCTTCCTTTGGCAGAACTTCCTTCTGCAGCACTTCTTTCGTTACTGTCTCTTTCGGAACTGTCTTTGCGGCCTGATCTTTTGATACATCTTTCTTTATCAGCTGTGCTGGAGCTGGAGCTGGAGCTGGAGCTGATGAAGAAGCTCCCTTTACAGCAGGGAAATTATCTGCAGTTTTACTATGCGCCGGATTTTTCGGAATTTTCGACAGAGGGACAAAAGCAGGGGGTGATTCAGCAGCAATATCAGCGCTCTTTACTGGCTGCAGCAGTGCCGCAGCTTTCTCGGGCAGTTTTGGTGCCGAAGGGAGTGTATATGGCGGCAGCTGGTGGTCTTTTGACAGGGATAGATTTACCAGGGGAACATGAATATGGATAAAAGGAGATATCACCTCCGGCAAATCAGCCTTTAGTCTGTCAGCGGCGGTCTCAGGATTAATATAATCAAGTTCAAGAGCTGCGGTATCAACAGGAAAATAATCAGCAGAAGCATCGTTTTTCTCACTGTTTGACATGCTTTCAGGCTGGGCTGTCTCCCTGTTTTGGTCAGGAACAGAAGCGCCTGATGCGCAGGAAAAAAAGAAAAGAGTTAAAAAAGTAAGCAGAACAGCAGGGATTGTGCTTTTCAGCGTACATCCTCCAGAATCTTTTCTATATGTTTCCTGTTTTCATCTTCATATGCTTCGATAATAACATCAGCAGGATCTTTCCAGAACCTTTTAATCTCTTCACTGCTCCACCTTGCTGAGGGTGTTCTGTACGGTTTCCATGTAAATTCAGGAGTTTTGGAATATTTTTCAGGTATTTTAAGATCGCTTGAATCTATTGAAAAATCAGGCAGATCAGGGTCATAGATTTCATCAACCATTGCAGAAGAGCTGTAGTACTTTCTTTCTGCCGCACGGTCAATAACGAAAGAGGCCAAAAGCAGAACAAGAATGATAATCACGGCAAAAACTGCAATTCTTATTATGTTTTTCAGAAGTAAAAGCCTGCCTAAGATATCTTTTATATCCATCTTTTTCAACCTGCCTGGGCCTGTCCCCCTTTATCAACCCTGAAAGAGATAATTCTTGAAACACCTGACTCTTCCATTGTAACTCCAAGAAATGTTTTTGCGCCTGCTACTGTTTTTTTGTTGTGTGTTATTACAACAAACTGGGACTGGCTGCCGAACTCTGTCAAAATATTTACAAATTTTCCGACATTACTCTCATCCAGGGCAGCGTCAATCTCGTCAAGGACGCAGAAGGGAGAGGGTTTAACCATAAAAGTCGCGAATAGAAGGGCAACCCCTGTCAAAGCCCTTTCCCCTCCTGAAAGAAGTGTAATATTTTCAAGTTTTTTCCCCGGAGGCTGTACAAAAATATCTATTCCCGAGGTTAAAACATTTGAATCATCTGAAAGCTTTACCTCTGCCCTGCCTCCTCCGAAAAGCCGCCTGAAGATGGCATAGAAATTCTTTTTAATATGATCAAAAGTCTCAAGAAAAAGCTGCTCAGATTCGATTTTTATCTCTTTCGTGATTTTTTTAAGATCTTCCTTTGCCTTTATAAGGTCATCCATCTGGTTTTTAAGGAAATCATACCTTTCCCGCACCTCTGCAAACTCCTCAGGCGCCATAAGGTTGATCTGCCCCATAAGCCGTATCTCTTCCTTTATTTCCTTAAGCTTATCTTTAAGCTCTTTAAGCGGCACTGTTATCTCAAATATTCTTGATTCATATTCAGAAAGATCGCGCGAGAAATTTTCCCTGAAATTGTCATAAATATTTCTGATCTCTGTTTCAAGCATTACCCTTTCCATCTGAAGCTTCTCTATCTGGGCAAGAAATTTTTCAAGATCTTTTCTTTTTTCCCTTGACTGCCTTTCCTTGTTAACAAGATCGCTGTTTTTCTTTGATATGCCAGATTCCAGCACTGTGAGCTCTTTGTGCAGCTTTTTCTCATCCTCAACCAGGGTTTTCTCCTCTGCCATTACAGAATCAATCCTGACAGAGATATCGCCTATCCGGAGGCTGCAGTTTTCCGCCTCAGTATTGTTGTCTTTAATCTGTTTTTCGTAATCCTCGATATTGCGGGCGAGAGCCTTGATTGAATCGTTAAAAGCTCCCTGCTGGGTTTTCATCTTGCCCTGTTCTACCTTGAGCTCCTCAAGTGAGCCGCGATAGTTTTCAATCCTTAGGGTAAGCTCCCTGTTTTCCTTCTGGAGTTCCCTTATCTTTTCCCTGAGCTCCGCAACCCTGCTGAAAAGTGCTGTAATTTCTGCATCAATACCTCTTTTCCTGGTTATAATACCTTCGGGAGCAAGGAATTCATCGATAAAAACAGGAACTGTCCTGTTATAGGTTTCGAAGCTGCTTTTAATAGTTTTAAGCTTTTCAAATCCCTCCTCAAAAGCTGATTTTGCCGCTTTTGCGAAATTCAGATATTCTTTTTCATCAGTTATATCAAGCTCAAGGCTGTCGTTGAGAATCCGGATCCGCCCTTCAAGTATAATCCTGAGCTCTTCAAGACTGAGGAGCACGCTCTCCTCCGCTGTTTTTCTCTCCGCCTGGGAGTACCCGGTATCTTTGAGCGATTTATCAAGCTGTTTTACTATATCTTCTGTGATATTACGCAAATCTGTCTGAAGGGAATGCTGCCTCTTCTCCGATTCCTTGATATCTTCCTCATTTTCAATAATCAGTTTTTCATTTTCCCTTATGGTCCCAGCCGCAGTTTTGATTTTATCCTCGAAAAGAGTGATATTATCCCCTACTTCGGAAAGCCTTTCATCAATTTCCTTTAAAAGGTTCTGCTTATCGGTTATCTGGTCCTTTACGGAAAAAATCTTTTCCTTGAGCGCCTTGTCCCTTATCATGCAGGATTCTATCTGACGTTCAATCTCTTTCTTCCTGTCTTCGAGCATACGGTGCTGATTTTTCTTGTTGTCCTTCTCAAGACCTATGCCGTAGAGCTTTTTCTGTTTTTCTATCAGCTCAGATTCCATTGAGTTGACAAGCCCTGTATTTTCTTTAAGAAAATCATTTATCGAAGCTATTTCCTTTTCAACCTCATATTTTCTTTTATCACCGCTTTTAATATCATCTTCTGTCTTGTCCTTGCTGTCGAGAAATCCTTTAAGGCGCAGAAGCTGTATATCCAGCTCAAATGTAAAAAGCTGGTCCTTGAGCGACCTGTATTTCTCGGTTTTCGAAGACTGGATTTTAAGCGATTCATAGGATTTCTTTACTTCGCCTATTATACTGTCAACCTGGCGCATGTTCTCTTCTGTCTTTTCGAGTTTTCTCTCCGCTTCCGCGCTTCTTACCCTGTAACGGGTGATGCCGGCCGCTTCCTCGAAAATATGGCGCCTCTCTTCCGGTTTGTTTGATATAACCTGGTCTATCTTGCCTTGCTCCATTATGGAATAGGCGGATTTACCAACACCTGTATCGAAAAAAAGCTCACGCAGCTCCTTAAGCTTTACAGGTGTATTATTCACGTAGTATTCACTGTCTCCCGAGCGGTAGAGCCTTCTTTTAATGGAAATTTCAGGGACATCAAGATTAAGCATTCCTGAATCATTTGAAAGCACAAGCGTAACCTCGGCGATATTAAGCGGTTTCCTCGACTCTGTGCCGTTGAAAATCACATCCTCCATCTTCTCTGCCCGAAGAGTTTTTGTTGACTGCTCGCCCAAAACCCATTTTATTGCATCAACTATGTTGCTTTTGCCGCACCCGTTAGGGCCCAGAAGAGCAGTTATTCCGTCTATAAATTCTATCTTGCTTCTGTCCGCAAATGATTTAAAACCAAAAAGCTCAATACTTTTTAAAAACACAAGGCCACCTGAATTATTTTTTAGAATTTGCGAATACCATACATGGATAATCTGCCTTAGTATAGCATAATTGACCTGATTGGTAAGTGATTTTATACTTACCCCGGATCAATTTGTTCTTTTTTTGGTCCTGCAATAAAAAAGCTGACAGGGGGATAATTGCTTAATGTCTGTGATCTGCGGAATAGATGAGGCGGGAAGAGGTCCCCTTGCAGGACCTGTAACTGCCGCGGCCGTAATACTTTCGGATGACTTTCCGCGTGAAATACTCAAAGACTCGAAAAAGCTCACCCCCGCATCGAGAAGCAGAATATGTGCAATGCTGATGAAGGACTGCTTTTACTCAGTCGGGTGGGCCTGGCCTGAAGAAATAGACAGGATCAATATCCACCACGCAACACTTCTTGCCATGAAGAGGGCCTATGAAGGGCTTGCCGAACAGAGCGGGGCGGATATTGTGCTGGTTGACGGACTCTTTACCCCTGATATCAGCTGCAGACGCGAAGCTGTAGTCAAAGGCGATGACAGGATTGATGAGATAAAGGCCGCATCTATAATCGCTAAAACCGTGAGAGACCGCTGGATGATAAGATATTCATGGATAGAAAGGGATTATATGTTTGAGAGGCACAAGGGATATCCTACACTGCTTCACAGGCAGATACTTGAAAAAATCGGTCCCTGCCCCATTCACAGGATGAGCTATAAATATACCTCTTCATGACCTGGTTTTTTTCATTATCTGTTTTTTTTCATTACCTGTTTTTCTTCATGAAATCGATAGCGCGTGTAAATTCCTTTACAAAATCATCAAGATCTTCTTCATAGACAATGATGGAGCGTCTTTCGAAGCCCTCTTCCCCGTGTTTGGCGCTTTCTACAAGATTGAGAAAATGGTCGCCCTTTCTGTTTTCCTTGATATTAAAGAAATAAGTTCTTTTTTCAGTATTCAGTTTTGATGAAAAAACTTCACCGCGTATTCCCATGTCCTGTTACTCCCGGGGGTTAGATAGGTGCAATTTAACGTATCGGTACTATTTATTCAAGTAAAAACTATTGACAATCAAACTGATTTCTCATTATATTACTTCATAAATAAGGGCATTTAAGCGCGCCTGTCGTATAATGGCTATTACCTCAGCCTTCCAAGCTGATGATGTGAGTTCGATTCTCATCGGGCGCTTAATAATTTTCAAAACCGGCCGTATAAATCCACCAGAATTTTACGGTTTTTTTATATCTTCACATCAGGCGCTTCCCGTTACAGCCGGAATCTGGTGATATTTGAAATCATTCCTGCTGACTTTAAAATTAAATGCCAGTTTTACCGGGAACCTTCCGGATGATTAAATCGATACTGCGGCATTTTTATACTGTAACTGTTATTTTTCAGGCGGAACAAACAATATTAACAGGTATATCTTTATCAAGCTTTCCCTAAATGTAATGATTTTTTCATTTGCCATGTTTTTTGTAATAATTGTTTACTTATCTGTAATACTGTAATATAATTCCATTTAATCAAATAAAACGATCTGGAGGGAAATAATGTTAAAAATGGATGTACGTAAGTTATCAATTTGCATGATGATATTGATATTTCTTACAGCTTCTTCTGTTTTCGCAGGAGGAGGCAAAGAAGCCGCTAAACCGGCAGCAGCGCCTGCCGCAGAGAAACCTGGTATGGTAATTGAGGATGTCAATCTTGATGCGCTGGTAAAAGCGGCACAGGCAGAGGGAGAACTGGTTGTCTACATGACGTCAAGCCGTGTAAAGGAAGCAGCAGCGAACTTTGAAAAAATGTACGGAATAAAGGTCAAAGGGACCAAGATGAAAACCGGAGAGCAGGCTGAACGCGTAATACGTGAAGTAGATGCCGGAAATGTTCAGGTTGATGTTGTAGCCCCTGAAGACGGGCCTCTTCTTGTAACAACACTTTATCCCAAGGGTTATTTAATCAACTGGGTTCCCAAAGACATGGTAAGCGTTCTTTCAGCTGATGACCTTTATCCGCTTGCACACCGCTGGCAGCCGAGAATTTTCGCATATAACACTGAAACCTATCCAAAAGGGACACCTGTAAAAAATGTATGGGAACTTACTGAACCCAAATGGAAGGGCAAGGTTATACTTCCTGATCTGGCCATAAATCCCGCAACAAGGGCTTTTTTCGCACAGCTTGTTTTAAACCCTGAAATACTTGAAAAATCATATCAGGATTTTTACGGAAAAAAACTTAAAATGAAAGAAGAAAACGCGGCCTGGGAATTTATCACAAGACTATTTGCCAATGATGTACTGGCGCTGGGTTCCGACAACGACATAAGTGTAGCAATCGGTGCCAAGGGACAGAAAGATCCTCCAGTCGGAATGATCACATTCACTAAACTGAATGACAATGAATCAAAAAATCTTAGTCTTGCAACATGTCAGGGTCTTCAGCCGTTTATGGGTTACGCTCTTGCTACCTATACTTCTCTTGTTAAAAACGCGCCCCATCCTAACGCTGCAAAACTTTTTATCCGCTTCCTCCTTACCCCTGAGGGTATTGAGCCGTGGCTTACAGATATGGGAGGCTACTCTCCAAACCCGGCAGGCTTTGTCAATCCTAAAAATGAAGGGACATGGGCAGAGTGGAAACCGAAACTGATATTTGTTGAGGACGACAAACTTATGAAACTAAGTCAGGAAGTTAACGATCTCTGGCTTCTTTCAAGAAATTAATTTAATTTTTTAATTATTGCCGGCAGTATTGAATAAAACCATACTGCCGGTTTTGTATACATTAAAAATCATTTATAAATAAAAGATCTTGATTGTTTATTCTTCAACGGCATTAAGCAACAGAGGGAAGAACAATCTATTAATATTCAGCATTCTTTTTCAGCAGAATGATTAGTACTGGAGGTAATGCACAAGTGCAAAATATTAATTTAAAGATAACCAGGGCTAAAAATACAATCAAAAACGGAATGAATGACCCGACAAC
>JAVEZE010000078.1:0-13163 GCA_034003145.1 Spirochaetia bacterium | reverse complement strand
CGCTCAAACAGTTCCGCGACCGGTTCCATGTTACAGTTGTCGATGAAAAATTATCTGATCTGCCTTATATAAAGCCTAAAGAGGGAAGCAGCGAGGCTGAATTCCTGAAGCGGCAAAGGGAAATCCTGGGCGGATTTGTCCCGTCACGGGAATATAAAAAAGAAAAGCTTGCAATACCTCCATTGAAATTATTTCAGAGTCTGCTTGAATCATCCGGTGAAAGAGAGATTTCCACAACCATGGTTTTTGTTAGGCTTCTCGGGTCACTTCTGAAAGATAAATCCATAGGGAAAAGAATTGTTCCCATTGTTCCTGATGAGGCGCGGACTTTCGGGATGGAAGGTCTTTTCCGGCAGCTTGGTATATATTCATCAGCCGGACAGCAGTATGAGCCACAGGATTCAGATTCCCTGATGTGGTACAGGGAAGATGCAAAGGGGCAGGTCCTTGAAGAGGGAATAACAGAATCCGGCTCTTTTTCTTCCTGGATTGCAGCAGCTACCTCTTATGCCAACTACGGCAAGGTTGTGATACCTTTTTATATTTATTATTCAATGTTCGGCTTTCAGAGGATAGGAGACCTTGCATGGGCAGCCGGCGACAGCCGCGCAAGGGGCTTCCTGCTTGGCGCGACAGCGGGAAGAACTACCTTAAACGGTGAGGGGCTTCAGCATCAGGATGGACATGGCCTTCTTCTTGCCTCATCATACCCAACCTGCATCTCCTATGATCCTGCTTTTTCCTATGAACTTGCTGTTATTATCCATGACGGATTAAGGCGGATGTATGATAACGAAGAAGATGTCTACTACTACATAACGCTGATGAATGAAAATTACATACAACCTGCAATGCCTGAAGGGGCAGAGGAAGGGATAATAAAGGGTGTTTATCTATTCAGGAAAGGGGGAGAGAGTAAAACAAGGGTTCAGCTGATGGGAAGTGGTACAATACTCAGGGAAGTTATTGCCGCCTCCGATCTTCTTAAAAAAGATTTTGAAATTGAATCTGATATCTGGAGTATTCCCGGGATTAATCAGCTGCACAGGGACGGTATTGAGGCGGAAAGATGGAACATGACCCACCCCGGGGAAAAGAAAAAAGTGCCATACCTCACAAAAGTCCTGAAAGGGCATAACGGGCCATTTGTAATAAGCACAGATTATGTGAAAGCCTATCAGGAACAGATCCGGCGTCTTATTCCCGGGCGCTTTACTGTGCTTGGCACTGACGGATACGGAAGAAGTGATTCAAGGGAAAATCTGCGAAAGTTCTTTGAGGTTGACAGGTATTACATTGCGGTTGCGGCGCTTTCAAGCCTCTTTGAGGAGGGGACGGTAAAGGCGGAAACAGTACAGAAGGCAATCAGGAAATACAAAATTGATCCGGAAAAATTGAATCCAGCGATCTCGTAGATTAGGAGCAAAACATATGGCTAATAAGGAAATTTTAGTTCCAGATATAGGTGATTTTAAAAATGTTGATATTGTTGAGGTCTATATTTCTGCCGGTGATGTAATAGCGGTTGAAGATCCTCTGATTTCCATTGAAAGCGACAAGGCTGTAATGGATATACCTTCCCCATTTGCTGGAAAAATTATTGAGGTCAAGGTCGCTTCAGGAAGCTCAGTTTCACAAGGCGATTTAATTGCCCTGATAGAGTCTTCTGATGAGGATACGGGAGAGACAGGCAAGAAGGTTAACGGTAAAAGCGGTCCGGTTAGAAGAGACACTGACCAAGGTGATGATGCGGAAAAACAGGGTGAACAGAAAAACGCCGAACAAATTGATGGTGAAGAAAAAAAGATAGAAAAAAAAGCCCTGAAAAATGGGGACAAGGAAAAAGAAACAGTTAAAAGTGATGCAGATTTAAAAAGCGAAGTCAAAGATCTTCAAAAGAAGCATGAGCCTCAATCAGAAGTATCCAGGGACGGGAGTGAAATCGCAGCACTTTATCACGCCACCCCATCTGTCAGGATTCTTGCAAGGAAGCTGGGCGTTGATCTGGGATTAATCAAGGCAACAGGCCCCAAGGGGAGGATCTTGAAAGAAGATCTATATAAAACTGTATCATCTGCGATGAAGAGCTACAGCTCATCAGCAGAAAAGGGGGGAGGATCAAGTGTTTCAGGATTGAGTGGTCTGCCTCCTCTTCCTGATGTTTCTTCTGAGGATTTTAAGGAATTCGGCGCTGTAGAAGAGATTCCCCTTAACAGGATAAAAAAACTCTCCAGTACAAAGGTCCATCAGAACTGGACAGGAATTCCCCAGGTTACCCATTTTGACGAGGCAGATGTTACAGTCCTTGAGGATTTCAGGAAAGAATTAAACAATGAAAAAAACAGCGCCGGTGTAAAATATACAATGCTCCCCTTTATTCTCAAGGCGCTTGTATCAGCGCTGATGGAATATCCCGATTTCAACTCTTCACTTAATGTAGCAGATAACGTAATTATAAGAAAAAAATATTATAATATCGGGGTCGCGGTTGATACCCCTTCAGGGCTTGTTTTTATAGTAGTAAAAAACGCGGAAAGGAAAGGGGTAACAGAGATCGCGGAAGAGCTTGCAGCTTCGAGCCAAAAGGCGCGGGACAATAAACTTAAACTAGCGGAAATTCAAGGTAGTTCTTTCAGCATCTCAAGCCTTGGGGGAATCGGGGGGACAGGGTTTACTCCCATAGTAAACCACCCTGAGGCGGCAATACTTGGAATCTCAAGAATGTACACCAAACCAGTTTGGGTCAAGGATAAATTTGAACCCAGAAAAGTGCTGCCGTTTTGCATTACCTATGATCACAGGATAATTGACGGCGCGCAGGCTGCATATTTTTCAAAGCATCTTTCAGAACTTATCGGAGATATCCGGAGGATAATACTGGGAAGCCCTGTTTAAACTTTTTAAACATATTTAAATCAGATAGCTTTATTTGATAATTTTTACAGCAAAAAAAAAGAGGTAGACATTATGGCGGAAAAAACAAACGCGGATCTTCTTGTTATCGGGGGAGGCCCCGGCGGATATACAGCTGCTTTCAGGGCGGCTGATCTTGGCCTTTCTGTAACACTGCTTGAAGAAAGGGAGAGGCTTGGAGGGGTCTGTCTTAATGTCGGCTGTATTCCGTCGAAAACGCTGCTCCACGCTTCATCTGTAATCGAGGATGCGCAAAAGATTTCCTCTTACGGGGTAAAGTATGGGAAGCCTGAAATAGACCTTGATGCGATGAGGCAGAACAAGGAAGGGGTTGTGAAAAAACTTACCGACGGCCTTGAGCTGCTTTGCAGCGCAAGGAAGATAAAGATTGTAAAGGGGAGCGGTAAATTCAAAGACAGCAAGACAGTATCTGTTGAAGGAAGCAGCGAAGTATCAGAGATCAGTTTTAAAAACTGCATAATAGCTGCCGGCTCACGGCCTGTAAAACTGCCGATTTTCCCTGATGATCCGGGGATCTGGGATTCTTCTGACGCGCTTGAAATAAAAGAGATACCTGAAAAGCTCCTTGTTGTAGGAGGGGGGATTATCGGCCTTGAGATGGCAACAGTTTATAATGCGCTTGGTTCATCTGTTACTGTTGTAGAGATGCTTGACCAGATCATTCCGCCTGCTGATGCTGACGTCGTAAAGCCTCTTTTCAGAAAGCTTAAAAAATCACTTGAAGCCATTCTTCTTGAGACAGAGATAATAAAGGCTGAGAAAACAGGAAAAACTTTTAAAGTTACTATGAAAGATAAAAAGGGAGCAGAAAAAACAGCTGATTTTGACAGAATACTTGTTGCTGTGGGAAGAAAGCCGAACACAGCCCTTGTCGAACCTGAGAAGGCAGGGATTGAAACTGATAAAGGATTTATCAAAGTTGACAATACAATGAGGACTAACGTGGATGGGATATACGCTATCGGCGACATTACAGGCAATCCCATGCTTGCCCACCGTGCATCCCATCAGGGCAGGGTCGCAGCTGAGATAATTTCAGGGTTAAAGTCAGCCTTTACCCCCATAACAATTCCATCTGTCGCCTATACAAGCCCCGAGGTAGCGTGGATGGGAATAACTGAAAAGGATGCGGCGCGCGATAACATACCGTTTAAAAAAGGTGTCTTTCCCTGGGCCGCAAGCGGCAGGGCTTTGAGCGCGGATAACGCTCTTGGCAGCACTAAAGTCCTTTTTGACCCTGAAACCGGAAGAATAATCGGCGCCGGGATCGCGGGCTATAACGCGGGCGAGCTAATATCGGAAGCAGTCCTTGCCATGGAGATGGGATGCGACGCCGAGGATATAGGCAGCACTATCCACCCCCACCCGACACTTGCTGAAACTATAGCGTTTGCCTCAGATGCTGCTGCCGGCACTGTCACTGATATCCTCCCCCCCAAAGCCTGATCCCATCAAATCGGCCGCCTGATGCAGACAGCGATTTCTATATCAGGCGGCTATAGGCAGAGTAGAACAAAGCACTGCCTAAACAACCATGTCATTGGGTTTGAGTCTGTTGGACCACATTATTTTTAACACAAAGGGATACTTTTCCTTTGTGGAACACAATAAACTATAATTGAAAGAATCGCCTGCGCAAGTCTATTGCACCGGAAGCTTAGGCCGGTAGCAGATGAAAGTAATATTTGGCTTTTATCCTGAAAATATATATTTTATGTAAAAGGAGTTTAAAATGAAAGTTTTAATTCTTGGAGCGAGCGGTGCGACCGGCAAACTGGTTGTCATGCAGCTGATTAAAAGAGGTATCAGTACCCGGATAGTTGTCAGGGAAAGCGCTTCTCTTCCGCAGGAAATTATTGGTGCTTCTAATGTTGAAATCATCAAAGGCAATATTACGGAATTCAGCAGTGAAAAGCTTAAGGATCTTATAAAAGAGTGCACAGCTGTAGTTTCCTGTCTTGGGCACAATCTTACATTCAGGGGAATGTTCGGAAAACCCCGTTTCCTGGTATATTCAACCATAAAAAGAATATGTGAAACAGCGCAGGAAAAAGGAAATAAAAAAATAAAGATCATCCTTATGAGCACAACAGCTTTTACCAACAGAGATATCGGTGAAAAAAACACTATTGGGGAAAAAATAGTTTTTTCACTGCTTAACGTGCTGCTGCCTCCTCATCTTGATAATATGAAAACCGCCGGTTATCTTATAAAAAAGATTGGAAAAGATAATGAAAGAATAGAATGGGCAGCAGTTAGGCCTGACGGATTAATTGATGAAAATGTTGAGAATAAATACAATATTTTTGAATCCTTGCAAAGAAGTCCGATATTCAATTCAGGGCAGACAAGCAGAATTAATGTAAGCCATTTTATGGCAGAGCTTTTAACCAATGAAGAACTTTGGAATAAATGGAAGTATAAAACACCGGTGATTTATAATGAAGAATTAAAAAAATAAATCCAGAGCCTTGCAGCAAAATTACAGCTGGATATTTCAATTCTTTTTCCTTAAAAAGAGATTTCTTGCTTGTTTTTATTTTATTGATGCAATATCACTTATATGCACATCCCCGGAAGATGTATCGCAGAAACTTATTTCCTGGGATTTTTAAATATTTGCGCTGATTGATATTTCAGGAGTTGCCTTCCATGAACAGCATAAAAAAAGCAACCGGACATTACATCTCAGGACAAGAGAAACTTAACATGCTCTCTTACGGTATTGCAGGCTTTATAATGTCTGCAAGAACAAGCGCTTTTTCATCGATTCAGGAGGAGTTTTACTTAAACTATTCCAGTATTTCACTTCTAGTTCTTGTCTCGGGGATTATAATGCAGATCTCTACATTCCTGAGCGGCTACAGCTTAAGACGGTATAGACACAGGCTGAATATTGCGCTTTCGCTTTTTATCTTCGGAACTTCATTCGTCTTGATTTATTTATCTGCAGGGTACTGGATGGTCTTTTCCTCATTCTGTATTATGCTTTTCGGGTTCGGAGCTGTTGTCCTTTCACTTAACATGTATACAGGTTTTCTTGCGGGAAAAAATCCGGGGCCAGCTCTTATGAGACTTCATCTTGGATATTCACTCGGCGCCCTTTTGGGGCCAAAGGCAATAAGTTTTTTTATAACAAGTGGCATGAACTGGCGGTTTATTTATATTCCTTCGGCATGTATTGTTTTTATAATATCGTTTTTATATTTTTACCTACCGGAAAAAAAGAATGAAGTTGAAAATGGTGAGGCAGGGACGGTTAAAAATATTTACCCTGAGACAAAACCAGTTGACGTGAAAATGGTGAAAAAAGCAGTCTTGATTTTTGTTGTCATTTTTATCGCAGGGCAGCTGTGGGAATACGGATTCGGGACATGGTTTGTAATATTTAGCAAGCAGCACTTCAGCCTTACCGAAATCACATCTTCAACATATCTTACATTATTCTGGTTATGTTTTCCCATCAGCAGAATTTCCGCGGGTTATATCGTGAGGAAAACAGGAGCTGTTTCTTTGCTTGCAATTTCATTTCTATCAATATTCTTATGTGTTGCGACCGGATTTGTATTTTCGATTCCCCTGTTTTTCAGTATTACAGGATTGTTTACAGCTCTTCTTTACCCTCTTACAATGACACTCATGCAGCAGACACTTGGCAGTCACCGCTCTGATCTTATCGGCATAATAAGCATGACAGGCGGTTTTATCAATTATCTGCTTATATCATCAACAGGAACTATTGCAGATATATTCGGGATAGCGATAGGTTTCGGAAGTATCTCTTTTTACATGCTTGCAGGAGCTTTGGCCTCAGTCTCCCTTGGAATGCTTATGTCTGTGAAAAAAAGCGGTACATAACGATTGCGGTTATCTGACTGTTTTTAAAAAAGCCGCAGCCTGGCTGTAGGTCATTCCCTTTGTAAATTCATAAATCGTATCTTCGCGAAGTCCTTCGGGAAATAAAGCTGTAACAATGGGGTTTTTAATGTAATTCAGAATTATTTTAATGCTGATTCCGTTTTTTTCTGCATAGGCAAGAAATGAAATAGCGGCTGTATTTTTATTTCCGGCATTGTATAGATATTCAATACCATCCTGCACCTGCTCAAACGGGCTTTTTGTGCAGTGAAAAATCCGTGCTGCAGGTTTGTTTTCAGCGATTATGTTGTTTTCCCTGAGAGTCATTTCCATATCAGATATCATTGCTGTAATTTCCTTCCATGGAAAATAAACCCTGAAGAGCATAACCGCGATATCAGTAAGATAATTGTTCTTGTGAAGAATCGCCGGAATATCATAATTGATAATATAATACCCTTTGTACTTCTTGATTGAATTACCGTATATAGTCATAAAGTCATCAGGCTCAACCCAGATCTTAAACAGCTCTTCTTCATCAAGCCTGAAAATTTTCATGGCATCATAGGGGTTTATTATTTTTACTTTTTTGAAACTGCACTTGTAATGATTCTCAAATTTAACAATCATGTTTTTCGTGAAATATTTTTTCCCATTTTCAGCGAATTTAATTTTGTTTGCATAATGATGTTCAATTATGTGTCTGGAATTTATGTAATCCCCGGGATAGTTTGCCATATAAACAAGTTTAACATTTTCCTTGTATCTGCTGTTTCCTTTTATCACTTTTAAAAGAGCGCTTTCAACCTCAACGCCGTTTGTCTCGGGGCGGAGGTAGATAAAAATATCATTTGTCTCACCTGTCGGATCAGGGCCTTTATAAGGGACAAGTACCGAGGGGTTGTGTACTATCCTCTTTTTACGCGGTTTTTTTATCAAAAATTCTTACCATATTGTTTCCAAATTTTGAAAGCTATATTCATCGGTTCAATCATTGGCACAGTATATGTGTGAAAGTTTTTTTTATATAAATACTTCCTTATGCCGAATACATAATCAGAAAATCCTCTTGGCGATACTATCATAGGTTTTGTCATTGAGTTTTTCAGGTCGACAAGCCTGTCTGCGATATATTCAGAAAGGTAGGGAACCTGTAGATAGACAGCAGTTATTATCCCGTCCACATTAGGATCCTTGTCAATAATTTTTATAGCCTCAAGCAGCCTGTCATCGTCGCAGTCTCCAAGCAGGTCAATCGGATTTGCCCCGAATATGTGTTTTGCCTTTATCAGATCGCGCAGGGCTGCCCTTGTCTCATCACTGAAAACAGCAAGTTTCATGCCGTAGGCTGTAATCTGGTCCGCGATAAGTATTCCGGCTCCTCCTCCTACGCTTACAACAGCAATCCTGTCGTTGTGCGCCATTGGATTGGTTGTGAGGAGTGATAATATGTTGACCAGAATCTTGGGATCTTCAGTCAAGTCTTCAATCATGAAAAAGCCTGCCTGCCTGCAGCATGCCTTGAATGCTTCCACGTTGCCGGCAAGGGATGCGGTATGGGAAAGGGTTGCCTCAGCTCCTCCTCCTACACCCCCCTTGATTACAAGAACAGGTTTTTTCTTTGTTACTTTTTTCCCTATTTCAAGGAATTGCTTGCCGTTTTTTATTCCCTCAAGATATATGGCAATAACTGAAATATTGGGATCATCTCCCATGCTGTCAAGGATTTCAGGCAGGCCGACACCGCTTGCGTTTCCTATTGAAACAAGCTTGCCGAGTTTCATGTTGTCTGCTTCCATCATTTCTATGATTTCAATACCCAGTCCTCCGCTTTGTGAGATAATTCCGATACCGTTGGGTTCCTCTATAATACTGGTTCTGTGTTCCGGTATAAAAAAAGTGTTCATCCCTGAAAAGTTATTGATGGCGCCTATGCAGTTCGGGCCTATATAGGCTACCCCGTATTTTCTGCTGGTTTCGACAAGCTTGTCTTCAAGATCCTTCCTTCCTACTTCCGCAAATCCGTCACTCAGGATTATCGCTCCCTTTCCCCCTTTTTTGCAGAACTCTTCGAATTCCCTGACTGTCCCTTCCGCATTGATTATAAATACCCCAACGTCAGGAGCTTCAGGCAGGTCTCCCACGTTTTTATAGCATTTAAGTCCCATTATGTAATCGCGTTTGGGGTTGATGGGATAAAGCCTTTTTATCCGCATACAGTTTTTTAGAATAATACCTCCCATTGTTCCGGGGCGGGATGCTCCCAAAACTGCCATTGACTGGGGGTTAAGCAGAGAGTTGAGGCTGCTCCTGAGCTTGTCCGGAATTTCAGGTTTTATTTCGATAAAGACAGGTTCCCCTTTTATAATCCTCGCATCGACAAGTGAATACCCGTTTTCAAAAAGAACAATCGGGTTAAGGTCAATTTCAAGAATATCCTTGTTTTCAGCCATGAGCGATGAAATATTTACAGCAATTGAAATAATGGCTTTTTTATCAAGTGATTCTCCTCTGAAGCCGTCAATTATTTTTCCGGCCCTGGTAAGCAAGAGCATCTCTTCGACATCTTTTTCTGTAAGGAGGCCTATTCCAGGAGCTGTGTCTTTTAAAAGCTCCACATATTTTCCACCGCTGCCGACGATTATCAGGGGTCCAAAAACAGGATCCTGATGCGCACCTACAAGTACCTCAAATCCTGGATCAGCCATTTTTTGCAGCAGGAGCTCTTCCTGTTTACTGTAGCCTGCTTTTGATATGTTTTCGTTTATGCTTTCAAGTGCTTTTTCAAGCTCTTCCCTTCCTTTTATACCAAGAATGACTGCACCGATATCTGACTTGTGTACTATTTCTTCTGAATTGGATTTAAGAACAACAGGATACCCGAGTTTTTCGGCTGCTTCAGATAAAGATTTGATATCTGCTTTGCAGACTTCTCCTGAAACCCTGATATTGTATTTTTCAAGTAATTTTTTTGCTTCTGAAAAACTGATTTGTTTTCTCTCCGACATGTTAAGCTCCTTGTCTGGCAGGAAATATAATGTTGCGTTACATGATTATTATGCCCTGTTAAAGGAAGAATATCAAATGAAATTTTTTTCTTGATGTGATTGATGTGATTGATGTGATTGATGTGATTGATGTGATTGATGTGATTGATGTGAATGATGTGAATTGTTAAAAAGCGATGGATTGTTAAAAGGCTTGCTTTTTTTGCAAACGCTTACTATTATTTAATAGTAAACGTTTACAATAAGGGAGAGAGTACCGGTTCCGGCCTCAATCTGGCAAATGACTGTAACTATAAAAGATATAGCAGAAAAGGCAGGTGTTTCATACGCCACAGTCTCACGGGCCTTAAATTATAAGTATGGTGTAAATTCCACAACACGTCAGCATATCCTTGAAATAGCTTCCACAATGAACTACAGCCCCAATGCAATAGCCAGGGGTCTGGTTAAAAAGCAGACATACACAATCGGCCTGATAATCCCTGATATAACTAACCCTTTCTTTCCTGAAGTTGCCCGCGGTGTGGAGGATATGTCTGAAAAACAGGGCTACAGTATTTTTTTATGCAATTCAAACTGGGAAAAAAGCAAGGAAAACCGTTATGTAAAGCTTCTGATAGAAAAACGGGTTGACGGACTGATTCTTGCTCCATCATCAAGCATTGTAACTGCGGAAGACAGGCAGGTTTATTCACGCCTTCCTGTTGTCATGATGAGCGGCGTGCAAAGCGGGTGCGGAACAGGCTCTGTTGTTGTTGACAATATTAAAGGGGGTTTTATTGCTGGTAAGTATCTTATTGAAAAAGGGAGAAAAAAACTCTCCTTTATAGGGGGAGCTGAAGACTCATTTTCTGTAAAGGAGAGATATGAGGGGTTTATGCAGGCTGCTGAATGCTTTCTTTCTGTTGCACTCTCCCCAGATCTGGTAAGGTTTGGAGATTACAGAAATAAAAGCGGATACAGGATAATGAAAGAACTCCTTGAAAAGAAAAATATTCCTGATGCGGTTTTCGCATCAAACGATCTTCTTGCAATAGGAATTCTTCAGGCAATAAAGGATGCCGGGCTTAAAGTACCGGAAGATATCGCGGTTGTGGGATTTGACAATATCGCGGCAGCAGGGTTTGGTGAGGTTGAGCTTACAACAATTGAGCATCCCAAATACAGAATGGGTGAGCTTGCGGCCGGAATGCTTCTTGATAAAATTGACTTAAAGCCGGAGATTAATGAGAATGAAAGAGTGGTGCTTGAACCTGAACTTATTATTAGAAGAACTGCCTGACAAAATAGTCCTGAAAGCAGTTTCTTCAATTGTTTATAAAAATTTAACAGGAGGATGAGATGGTTATCAAACAGAATGGAGATTTCCCTGAAGGGTATACAGCTGTAACAGAACTTGACGGAAAGTTCAGTGAAATGAAGATGGATTTTGGTATTCTTAAAATCAGAAAAGGGAAAAGCGAAATATTTTATGAGAAAAAGGAGAGGGCATATCTCCTTATGACAGGAAAAATAGTCTTTGAATGGGAAGGGATAAAGAAGGAAGCATCAAGAGGCGATTTTTTCAGGGAAAGCCCCTGGGTGCTTCATGTTGCAGAAGGTGTTGAGGTAAAGATTACAGCGCTTGAGGATTCAGAGATCGCGATTCAGAAAGTTAAAAACCCAAATATTTTTGAGAGCCGACTTCATACACCGGATGAGTGTACTTCCGCAGAGTTTGGCAAAGGGACTCTCGGGGAGACTTCAACCAGAATTGTAAGAACAGTTTTTGACGCTTCCACTTCCCCAAAATCCGGCATGGTAATGGGAGAGGTAATTAACTTTCCCGGAAAATGGTCAAGCTATCCGCCCCATGCCCATGTACAGCCTGAAATATACCATTACAGATTTTACCCTGAACAGGGCTTTGGTTTTTCAATGCTTGATGATGATGCCTTTGTTGTAAAAAACAGGTATACCTGCACCCTCGATCCTGACAAGGTTCACTCACAGGCTTCAGGCCCGGGATACGCGATGTATTATATCTGGATGATTCCCCATATCCCTTCACATAAGTGGTCAAGGGAAACTACATATTTTCATGAGGATCACAAATGGCTGCTTGAAAGCGGCGCAAAAATATGGCCGGAGGTCTGACCGGCGGCAAATCTGTTATGTCCGTTAATCAGCCGCCGGGGTAATTATTATATCCTGGGTTAAAAGACAGCAAGTTTTTTAGCAATGCGTATAACGATGCATAAAGCATCGCGCAATAATAGAGAATGGAGGAAATAAATGGAAACTATCCGCCTTACAACAGCACAGGCAATAGTAAGATTTCTTGATAAACAGTATGTGGAATTAAACGGTAAAGAGGAAAAATTTGTAAAAGGGTTTTTCATAATCCCCGGCCACGGCAATGTGCTCGGCCTTGGGCAGGCGCTTGAAGAGTCTCCCGGGGACCTTGTAGTTCATCAGGGGAGAAACGAGCAGGGGATGGCTCATGCGGCGATAGGCTTTGCCAAGCAGAAGCACAGAAGGCAGATTTACGCCTGCACATCATCAATAGGCCCTGGCGCTGCGAATATGGTGACAGCTGCGGGAACAGCGTCAGCAAACAGGATCCCGCTTCTTTTATTCCCCGGAGATACATACGCATCACGCCAGCCTGACCCTGTGCTTCAGCAGGTAGAGCATTTTCACGATCTTAATGTAACGACTAACGATGCGTTCAAGGGAGTCTGCAGGTTCTGGGACAGGATCAACCGGCCTGAGCAGGCAATGACTTCCCTCATTAACGCGATGAGGGTACTCACAGACCCTGCGGATACAGGTGCTGTGGCGATAGCACTGCCGCAGGATGTTGAAGGGGAAGCATACGATTACCCTGCTGATTTTTTCAAAAAAAGGGTTCACCGGATTGAGAGAAAAGCCCCTACTGCCGAGATGCTCAAAGATGCTGTTTCTGCTTTCAAGGGAAAAAAGAAACCTCTTCTTATCTGCGGCGGCGGGGTGAGATATTCTGAGGCGCACGATGCATTTAAAAAGTTTGCGGAGAAATTCAACATCCCGTTCGGTGAGACACAGGCAGGAAAAAGCGCTGTTACATTTGACCATCCACTTAATCTCGGCGGTATAGGAACAACAGGAGGGCTTGCGGCCAACATTATAGCAAAGGATGCTGACCTTGTAATAGGTGTAGGAACCAGAATGGGCGATTTTACAACCGCATCCAAGTGGCTTTTCCAAAGCAGCGGTGTAGATTTCCTGAACATAAATATAGCTTCCTTTGACGCTTATAAAATGGATGCGGTGCGCATCACTGCTGATGCGAAATCATCTCATACCGCTTTATCAAAAGAGCTATCAAAAGCAGGTTACAAA
>JAVEZE010000077.1:0-13308 GCA_034003145.1 Spirochaetia bacterium | reverse complement strand
CAAGGCGAAAGAAAAAGCAGTAAAAGCTGAAGCAAAGACAGCCAATTCAGAAGAAAAAGAAGCAGAGGCTGAAGAGAAAAAAGAAGAAGACAAGGAATAAAAGCTATAATACTGTAATAATTAAACTTGCTTGCAGAAAAATATTTACTTAAATTAAAAAGGAGAGGTCTTTACCTCTCCTTTTTGTTTGCCGATAATAATCTGTATACTACTCACAATACCGGGGAGATAGGTCATTTAATAAATGAAGCTAATTAAAAAAACTGCAGTAAGTTTTATATTAACCTTGCTCTTGTTTACTGCTTTTACAATCATATCTTATTCAACCCTGTTCAATTTAATAGAATCAAAATTTTATAACCAAAAAATAATTTTAGAAAAAGAACAAAAAATAGAAAAAACCTTATCCGGTATTGAAAAATATATCGCATCTAAACTCGAACTTACAAATTCAATTGCTTCTGAAATTGCAATTAAAAACAGTTTTCTGGTTAATCAGAGCCGTGAAGACATCTTCAGACGTGAAAATATTGTTGCTTCCTTGATAAAACGGGATATTGATTTCAGTTTTATGCGGGTAATTGATGAAGACGGGAAAATCCACTATAGCAGCAATCAGGAAGATATCAAAGCTTCTGATGAAAGAAAAATAACCTATAAAATGGCGGATGAAACATCAGCAGGCAATTACTTGAAACTGCTTGAAATATTTGAAGAGCAAAAAATTATTTTTAAAGCTGATAGCAATCATCATGCGTTTATTTCTGAGATTTATGATAATTTTGGAATAAAAAGAGGGTATCTTTTCCTCTATCTTGGTGAAAATGATATCAAGAAGTTTCTTACTGCAGGAAATATCCTGGAGAAAAACTCTGTAATTGGATATCCGGGAAATAAAAGTATTGTTATCAATCTTGCAGATGAAAATCCGGAAATATTGCAGGATCTTGATAAATACTGGATGAGCGGCGCAATTGTTAATCCTTACCCCCTTTATGCGGATGATGAAAATAATGGATTTTCTGTTATTTCATCAAGGTGGAAAAACGGTTACGCCGGATATGTTTTGCCTGATGAATCTTTTAAAATTAATTCAATTTACAGATACGTACTGCTTGTTTCTGCATTTTCCATTTTTTTCATTATAATTTTTCTTGTAATGAACCTGCGGCAGGATAAAATAACTATAATTGCAGACCGGATCAAAAGATTTCAGATAAACTTTTTGATTGAATATCTTGAAAACAAAAGCGATATCGAATGGAAAAAATGGAAGAAAGAACTTGAAAGCAGAAAAGAAGAAGTTAAAAAAGAATTTAAAAAAGGACTCAGGGGAATCAAGGGAACAGAGAAAGAATCTACAGTTAATGAACTGATAGATAAGAGCTGGGATGAAATAATAAGTCTTCTTTCCGGGCATCTTGAAAAGAAGCAGGAACTGCAGGCAGCAGGAGGAGTAGCCAACCTTCAGATTGGAAATATTGAAGAAATTATCAGGCGAATTATTACAAGTGAAAAAGATTTAAGGTTAAAAACAGAGGTATTAACTCCTGTTAAATCATCAACAGCTGCAGTTCTAAAAGATGCTGGAACATCCGGAGAGCCTGAGGGTGAAGTTGGCGGAGAACTTGAAGAGCTTGAAGAGCTTGAAGAGCTTGAAGAGATGGCTGAGGCATCCGGAGAGCCTGAGGGTGAAGTTGGAGGAGAACTTGAAGAGTTTGAAGAGCTTGAAGAGATGGCTGAGGCATCCGGAGAGCCGGCGGGTGAAGTTGGAGGAGAACTTGAAGAGTTTGAAGAGCTTGAAGAGATGGTTGAGGCATCCGGAGAGCCTGAGCGTGAAGTTGGCGGAGAACTTGAAGAGTTTGAAGAGCTTGAAGAGCTTGAAGAGATGGCTGAGGCATCCGGAGAGCTTGGAGCTGCATCTGCTGATGATACTATCGAGAAGCTGAATAACCTTGACAATCTGGAAGAACTCGATAGCCCGGATGAGGCTATCCCGGAAGAAGCAGTAGTTGCAATAAAATCTGATGAAAAAACAAAATTCAGCGAATTGGTATCAGTTTACAAAGATTATGGTGAAGAAATAATAAGCGTAGATGAAGTCCAGAAAACTATTGCAGAAATAGAAAAAAGCCTTATACCGATTACAGACGGTGAAGATGAAAAAGACATTGAAAAACTTGTTAATTTTAAAAATCTAATTTCAGTTTCTGATATCAAGAAAAAATCTGAAGAACAGGAACCTGAACTGCTGGAAGAACTGAGTGAACTTGAAGAACTGGAAGAAACCGGGGCTGAAGCAAGAGATTTGGCAGAAGAACCTGAAGCTGCTGATGCAAATTTGGAAGAATTAGGTGAACTGGAAGAGGTTGAACAACTGGAAGATAACGCAGAATATTCCGGTGTAAGAAAAAGTTTTATATCTTCTGCCCCAGATCAGGAAAAAGAATTACTGGATGAACTTGAAACAGTTGAAGATATTAAACCATTAATTAATGAAGAAAAATATGAAACCCTTGAAACTCTTGAAACTACTGAAACAGATGAAAGCGATGATATCAGAAGTGTAGAATATATCAAAGACAGATATAAGGAAAGCTACCGTAAACAGAACTATATGCCTGACTCGTTCCACAGCATAATCAGGCAGTTCAGATATGAGGAAATCTCCGGTCTTGCAGAAAATGCGCTGCTTGAAGAGATCAATGGGCACAGCAGGGAAAGCATTGAATCACTATCTTTTTCTGATAAAATTGAAACATTGTTAAAACAAGGTTTAGTTGAAATTGAAAATATTGAAAATGCTTTTGCCCAATTATACGGAGTTGATTCTCCTGTTATTGATAAAGACGGGGTTTTTGAAATTAATCAGGAACTTTACACTGGCGCTCCGGATTTTGAAGACAAAGAATTGAAACAGCTGATAGATAAAGTAGTTGATAGAGATGAAAATGATATAAATGTTTCAAACAATTTCTTCACTGAAAATGTTGATCTTCCTGTTTTTTCTGATTTTAATGAAATTCTTTCTCCAAAAAGCAATGATACGAAGAAAGAAAAAATTGACAGTAAATTTGGTTTTGATTTTGATTATCTTTATGAAGATTATTCCGGCGACAAGTCTGTGGCTGTAATGCGTCTTCTTCTTAAAATAACACGCGAGATTGGCTCATTTTTCGGTGCTATCATTGTTCAGGATGAAGCTTCTTATTACCCTGAAACAGTAGTCGGGCTTGAAAAAAATATTCCTGGGCTGCTAAGCATAAAAAAGAAAGAAGCGCTATATAAAGAGCTGCTGGCAGATAGAAAAATCCTGTTTTTTAAAACAGAAATCAAGGAAATTGATGAATTAAAGTGTCTGTTTTCCGCCGGCGATATTGAAAAAATAAAAAGTTTATTATTTCTCCCGATAAGATATAAAGGAAAAAAAGCTTATCTTGTCTCTTCTCCAGACAAAAACCTGTTTACTGTCGATACACTGATGCTAAAAGTCAAAAATCTCCAAAAATAGATTGCAATGATTCTTGACAACCAACATGAAAAATAGGTATTATTTTTTATTAAAAGTTAAAATGGAGGAAGATTATGCAATTAATCCTTTATATTATTCTTCCTCTCATTGGTTTGTTATTAGGTTGGATAATTCGGTGGCTATATGCAAGAGTTCAGCTGTCATCATCAGAGCAAAAAGCTGAACGTATAAAACAGGATGCTGTAAAAGAAGCTGAGGCAAGAAAGAAGGAACTGTTTTTAGAAGCTAAAGATCAGTTACTTAGGGAAAGAAACCAGCAGGAGAAAGATTTTCGGGAAAGAAGAAGCGAACTTCAGCGTTTTGAGAGAAGATTACTTCAAAAAGAAGACAACCTCGATAGTAAAATTAATGTGCTTGAGAAACAATCTCAGGCGATTACAGACCGTGAGAGATATCTTGAAAAGAAAGAGGAAGCTTTAGAAGAGCAGGAAAAAGAGTGGCAGAGAAAACTTGAAGAAGTTTCAAATCTGTCTGCGGAAGATGCAAAAAAACTGATAATGGATTCACTTGAAAATGAGGCAAAACATGACGCGCAGGCACTTCTCAACAAGATTGAGCAGGAAGCACAGCTGTCTGCAGAAAAAAAGGCCAGGGAGATACTTGTAGCGACAATACAGAGAATCGCAACAGATGTCAGCTCTGAGGTCACAGTAACCTCTGTCAGCCTTCCTGGCGACGAAATGAAGGGAAGAATTATCGGAAGGGAAGGGCGTAATATAAGGACACTTGAAACACTTACAGGTGTAGATGTAATAATTGATGATACACCTGAAGCTGTTGTTATTTCATGCTTCGACCCTGTCAGGAAGGAAATAGCAAAGGTCGCACTTGAACGTCTTATTATGGACGGCAGGATTCATCCTGCAAGGATTGAAGAGATAGTACAGAAAGTTAAAAAAGAAATTAACCAGACAGTATTTGAGGAAGGGGAAAAAGTACTTTTTGATCTCGGTATACACAACATGAGCCCGGAAGGGATAAGAGCGCTTGGCAGACTTCACTTCAGGACAAGCTATGGGCAAAACGTGCTTCAGCATTCAAAAGAAGTCGCAATTATTGCAAGTCTTATTGCAGCTGAGGTTGGAGCCAACAGAATGATAACAAGGCGCGGTGCTCTTTTGCATGATATAGGAAAGGGTGTAGAGACAAACGGTGACGGAAACCATGCTGAAATAGGGATGGATGTCGCCAAAAAAATAGGCGAAGATCCGAGAATAATAAATGCTATTGGCTCGCACCATAATGATGTAGAACCTTCGTGCATCGAATCTGTGATAGTTCAAATTGCTGATGCCATATCAGCCGCCCGCCCTGGCGCAAGACGAGAGACTATTGATAATTACATCAAAAGGCTTGAAAACCTTGAAAAAATCGCTATGGATTTTCCAGGAGTTGACAAGGCTTACGCTATACAGGCAGGAAGAGAGCTCAGAATTCTTGTCAATAACGAAGCGGTAAATGATGAACAGGCCTCTGAGCTGTGTAAAACAATAGCAAAAAAAATAGAATCAGAATTAAGATATCCTGGTAGAATAAGGGTTACCATTATCAGGGAAACACGTATAGTTGAATATGCAAGATAATTATTTTAAAGTCCTGCTTCTCGGCGATGTTATTGGACAAGCCGGGTGCAGGGCTGTTTTTTTCAATCTCAAACCCATAATAAAGAAATACAATCCAGACCTTGTCATAATAAACGGTGAAAATTCGGCAGACGGGTTTGGGATAATTCCCAAAACAGCGGAACAGCTGTTTCAAAGCGGGGCTGATGTTATTACAACCGGCAATCATGTCTGGCAAAAACCGGACGGGGTACAGCTCCTTAAAGATTCTCCAAATATACTGAGGCCTGCAAACTATCCTGACGGCGCGCCAGGGCATGGTTATTGCGTTGTTGAGAAAAAAGGGATAAAAATTGCAGTTATAAACCTTGAAGGGCGTGAAAGTATGTCAAATCTTGACTGTCCATTCAAATCTGCCAAAGATATAATCAGGAAAATCAAAAAAGAGGGAAACATAAATATTATTGTTATTGATTTCCATGCAGAGTCAACATCAGAAAAAGAGTCTCTTGCCCATTATCTTGACGGTGAGGTAAGTTTAATTGCCGGTACCCATACACATATTCAGACAGCGGATGAAAAAATACTTCCCAAAGGGACAGCTTATATTACAGACGTAGGGATGACAGGGCCGGAAGATTCAGTAATCGGGTCAGACAAGGGGATAGCATTACAGCGGTTTATGACTCAGATGCCTGTTAAATCAGAAGTCGCGGAGACTGCGCCGATGATAAATGCAATTTTTGCAGAAATTGATCCTGCCACAGGGCTTGCAAAAAGTATTAAACGAATTTATGAAAAAGTATGAAATCTGCTTCTCTTCTTTTTTTGATGAATGAAAAATATAAATCAAACAGTTCTGAAAAAAATTATGCCCTTATACTGTGCGGAAATGTGCTTGTTGACGGTGTGCGCATCCGCAAGCCAGGTGAAAAAATTGATCTTAATTCAGATATCAGTATTGAAGAAAAAAAGTTTGTATCGCGCGGGGGATTAAAACTTGATCATGCTGTTGAGTACTGGAATATAGAGATAGCTGGTAAAGGTTTTCTTGATGCGGGAAGTTCGACAGGGGGGTTTACAGACTGTCTTCTTCAGCGCGGCGCGTTATTTGTCCATTCTGTTGATGTCGGGTACAATCAGATAGATTTTACCTTGCGCAACAGCAAAAAAGTTATTCTCCATGAAAAAACCAATATTATGGATATAGAAACCCTTGATCCGCAGCCAGCTATTGGTACTGCAGATCTCTCTTTCCGTTCGATTAACAGGGCTGCGTCAAAAATATTAAGCCTTGTCTCAGAAAAAAAACTGATTGCGCTTGTTAAACCGCAGTTTGAAACTGACAGCAGTAAACTTGAAAAAGGAATTGTCCAAAGCCGGACCGTACTTGAAGAGACTCTTCTGAAAGTTGCTGATAGCCTTTTTGAGGAAAGAGCATTTGTGCTTGATATTATAAAATCGCCTGTTACAGGCCGTAAAGGAAATCGTGAATTCTTTTTTTATATCTCAGGCGATAAGCCGGATAATACCAAAAAACTTGAAAATAAAATAAATGAGCTGGTAAAGGCTCTTGTTGATAAATGAGGGGGGGAACCCTATTTTTCCAATGACTGCCTTGTTAAAGGTTTGCCGATAAAAAGTCCTTCGCCGAGATAGCTTTTAACCTCTCCTTCAACAAGTATTTGTACCCTCTTTACAGTAGGGAATTCTGTTGAAGTATAAACTATTTGTTTCAGCTGCCCCATGTATCCTTCCCTGCCAAATGAATTGAAAAAGAAATTTTCACTGAAATCAATATACGCTGTTCCGTCTGAAACCCATAATTTTTTTAAACTGGTTTTTTCAGGAATTAGGGAAATATAGTTGTTATTTAATTCTGATGATGATACTCCGGTAAGAAGAGAATTTATTGTAGAAGTCAGCGGAGAATCTGTATAGCGGATACTTCTGATTGTTTTTTTTAGTGCTGTAGATCCGTTATCATTTATAACAATAAAATAAAGTATGCTGTCTCGAACTTTAAAAGAAGCGGCTGCGGTTTCTTCCGCAGATTTATTTGATGATATTGGTGTTTTTTGAGCAGCAGGTGTGTTATCTTTTTTTGATTTTTCAGTTTCAACTTTGACAACCTCAATTTCAGTTTCCCTTACAGAAGGAATCTCTTTTTCTGCTTCAATCTTATTCTCAGTAATTCTTTTAATTTCTGGCTGTGATTGTTCATTTTTTGATAATGAAGGGGAAAAAAGATTGAAAAACCCGGTCGAGGCTATAACTTTTTCCATATTTTTCTGGTTTACAAGAAAAAGAGCTATAACAAGCAAGATAAGCGCAATCCAGAATATGCATCCCGGCTGCCAGGATTTTTTATTGATTTTTTTCTTGTTCTGCTTCATGACAGCATTAATATCGGCATTTTGCCAATATTCATGAGAATTGGAGTATTAAAGCAATTTGAAAATTGAGCTCAAGCATGTTTGACAAGCCTTGATAAAGACTTTATATTTATTCCGATGGAAATAATCAAAGGCATATCAGCATCTCCAGGAATTTATATGGGAAAGGTTTTTCTTTATTATGAGGAAAATCTGAATATACCAAAGTATAAAATATCTGACAATGATGTAGAAAATGAGAACAACAGATTTCATGAAGCTATAGAAAAAGCAAGAAACGAGCTTGAAACCATAAAAGGGAAAGCTTATCTGCAAATGGGAGATAAAGAGCTGTTGATGCTTGATTCTCATATTCTTATGCTGAGCGATCCTGATTTTTTAAGTCAGGTAAGCAGTGCTCTTGAAAAAAAACTGAGAAATGTTGAATGGGTACTGTTTGAAACAATAGAAAATCTGATAGAAAAACTTAAATCCTCCCGGAATTCATATATGCAGGATCGGGAAAGTGATCTCAAGGATGTATCCAAAAGAGTACTAAATAATCTTATGTTTACAGAAAGGCTTACCCTTTCTGAGCTTGATACGCCGTTTATAATTGCTGCTCATGATCTCCTCCCTTCAGATGCCATTACAATGGATAAAAAAAATGTAAAAGGGATAATTCTTGATGCAGGAGGGAGAACCGCGCATACAGCAATTATAGCAAGGTCTTTTGAAATACCTGCTGTTGTGGGACTATCAACAATTACCCGCAAAGTCAGAACTGGTGTAGATGTTATAGTTGACGGTGATTCCGGTATTGTAGTTGTTGAACCTGATGAAAAAACCAGATTGCTATATATTGATAAACTGGAAAAAAAAGAAGAGACAACACGCAGCCTGAGATCCTATGTAAAAAAAGAAGCTGTTACAAACGATGGCCAGAAAATAATAATAAAGGCAAATATAGAGCTTCCTGAAGAAATTGAATCTGCCAAAGACCATGGGGCAGACGGTATTGGCCTTTTCAGGTCTGAATTCCTTCTTCTGCAATCCGAGCTTCACAGCAGTGAAACGAGACAGTATGAAATATATAAATCGCTTCTAGTTAAAATGAAAGAGAGGCCTGTTACAATAAGAACGCTTGATATCGGCGGAGATAAAATTCTTCCCGGTTATGATGAACATCCTGAAAAAAACCCTCTTTTAGGCTGGCGCGGGATAAGGTTTTGTCTCAGCAATAATAGCGCATTCAAGATCCAGCTGAGGGCGCTATACCGCGCCTCTGTCCATGGAGATTTAAGGATAATGTTTCCAATGATCTCCTGTATAGAGGAAGTAGATGAAATTCTGGAAATAATAAAAACAGTGAAGCAGGAACTTGGAAATGAAAAGATAGACTTTAATGAAAAAGTTCCGATAGGTGTAATGATAGAGGTTCCGGCTGCTGTTCTTGCTGCTGAATTTATTGCTAAAAAGGTCGATTTTTTCTCAATAGGGACCAATGATTTAATTCAGTATGCAATTGCGATTGACAGAGGTAATGAAAAAATCGCATATCTGTATCAGCCCTACCATCCAGCTGTGCTGCGTTTGATAAAAATGACAGTTGATGCAGGTAAAAACGCAGGTATACCTGTGAGTCTTTGCGGAGAGGTAGGAGGGGATCCTGTCGCGGCAATTGTTCTTCTTGGTTTGGGCCTTGAAGAATTGAGCATGAGCCCGGTTTCAATACCGGTTGTAAAAAAGGTAATAAGGAACGTGGAAATAAAAGAAGCAAAAAAAATTATAGACAAGATTTTTGGAATGGGATCTGGAACCGATATAAACAATTTTCTGGAAAAATGGTTCAATGGAAGGTTCAGTGGACTCAAATAATAACAGTATCCCGGCAGTTGTAATTGCCGGCAGGCCGAATGTCGGAAAATCGACACTTTTTAACCGATTGATAGGCAAACGGAAATCAATAACAGATCCCACCCCCGGAGTTACAAGAGATGTTGTAAGCGAATTGTTTGAAATCGGCGGGATAAAAATAAGGTTGTCAGACACCGGAGGTGTAAATACATCAAAATTTGGGATTGACCAGATAGTTTCAGAAAGAAGTATTGCTCAGATGGAAAAAGCTGATCTTGTCCTTTTTATTCTGGATGCGAAAGGAATTACACCAGAGGACCAGATATTTATGGAAAAAATCAGAAAATTCATGGATAAGACAATTCTTGTTGTTAACAAAGTAGATACACCTGAAAAAGAAAATGATGTCTGGAACTACTATTCATTTGGTTTTGAAAAAGTTATTCCTGTTTCATCAGCTCACGGCTATAATATTGGCCTGCTTGAAGAACAGATCGAGGAATTTCTGGAAGAAAAACTCAGTTTTTCAGATATCCTGCCTTCTGAAGAAGAGCATGTAATAAATCTGGCAATACTGGGAAAACCCAATACCGGCAAATCAACCCTTTCCAACCGGCTTACCGGTACAGATAAATCAATTGTTTCAGATATACCTGGAACAACGAGAGATATAGTAGAAGGGGAATTTCTATTTAAAAATACCAGATTCAGGGTGATGGATACTGCCGGAATAAGGCGTAAAAGCAGGGTTACTGAAAATGTTGAATATTATTCTGTTACACGGGCAATCAAATCCATAGATGACGCAGATCTTGTTTTTATTGTAATTGATGCTGAAGAAGGGCTTTCAGATCAGGATAAGAAAATTGCGGGACATGTTGTTAAAAAAGGGAAGGGGATAATTATTGTAATCAATAAATGGGACAAGCTGAAAGATGTTCCCAACCGTATGGCAGCAGTTGAGGACCGTGTAAGGTTTATGTTTCCTGTTCTTGATTTTGCCCCGGTTATCCCGATTTCCGCCCTTACAGGGGAGGGAGTAGATAATCTGTTAAAAACAGCTTTCAAGGTGAACAGACAGCTTGAAACCAGGGTTTCGACAGCAAATCTTAACAAGGCGCTTAAGGAGTGGGTAGAGGAAAGCCCTCCGCCGACTTCAGGCAGCAGGGTTAGATACAAGATAAGGTATATGACCCAGACCTGTATAAAACCTTCAAGATTTCTCATTTTTGTAAATAAAAGCAAAGGGTTTCCGCCTGCTTACATCAAATATATTAAAAACAAGATAAGAAAAAGCTTTGGTTTCAGCGCGATCCCCTTTGAAATCGATATAAGAGAAACAGAAAAGACATGGAAGGAAGTAAAATAACCTTAAAATATTATATATTACTGATTCAGCTGATTTTTTTTACAGGATTTATCAGCGCAAGGGGCGCGGAATCTTTTTTGCCTGAAAATTATGAAACAAGAAGGGAATTCTTAAATATTATCACAGGTTCCAATTCAGAAATCCAGCTCCAGCAGGATGTGATAGCAGATTCATATATTACAGGAAGAAAGGTTAAATTCCAGGTATTAAAAAGAGACAATTACTGGTATTTCCTTTTTTTAAACGAAAAAACCGGCAGATACGGTACTGATTTTCCTCTTGTTTCAGCAGGTACATATATAATCAAGAGAAATATTCAAAGCGGTATGCTGGAACAGATCAAGGTTTTTTTGAATAATGATCCCGGAACTTATGTGAGAATTACAGAACAGGGAAAGGAGTCTCTGCTTGAGTTTGTCCTTTTCGATTCAAAGATTTATAAAGATGTCCTTCTTCCTGCAGCACTCGGGCAATTCATTTCCCAGCCTTTTGAATCTGTTATTATAATGTCTGATTATATTGTTGACTGGAACATGCTTAAAGCAGTCTATAACGAAACAGAAAACAATCTTTTGAGAAATATTACTGTTAAAATCGATGAGAAGCTGCCTCTTCTTAGCGATTCCGAAGACGGGGCGCTGGGATCTGACGGCAGATTTATTTTTATTGAAACTCTTAAAACAAATCCGGCGCAGGGTTTTAACTGTTCAGGTTTTACAAAATGGATATCGGACGGTGTTTATTTTGCAAAAACAAATCGCTATATGGATGTCGATAAACTGAAAAAAAAGAATTTCACAGAAAGGCGCGATACCTTAAGTCTTTTATACGAAGATTTGCGTGATCCCCTCTTTGGCCTTGACTGGAGCAGAAATATCGCAATGGTTCTCTATGAACTTGATCATCCTGATTCCAGAGTCAGTGTTTCAGATGTTGATGTTTCTACCTATCCTTACGAAATGTATGTTCCTGATATTGGTTATCCTGTATCAAGTTTAAAAGCGCTGCTTTACTATCTTGCAGTTACAGATCCAGGTTATATATATCTTGGCTCAATAAACGGAGATTTCGGAACAGACCCTGTTCTGCGCCAGCATTACCATATAGCCGCGTTTCTTCCATATATCAATTCTGAAGGTGATTTTTTCCCTGTGCTGTATGAAAGAAACAGAAAAACCGGTATTGATGAGTTTATTAAAAAATATTCAGGTGAGTCTATCCATCTTGTAAAGATAAAGGCAGAACAAAACTACACACTTCCTGAAGTCCCTCAATCCGGACTATTTGATGAATAACAAATAAATTCGATACTAATATTGTAAATTGATATAATTTACGTTAAAAATACACATGCGGAGTAAACATAATATTGAAGCAGTTGTTTTTGATGTAGATGGAACTTTATACCCCAATTATAAAATGTATATCATCTCAGCCTTTTTTTTCGTGCTGCACCCTGTTCTCGCCCCTGCTTTCAGGAGAATGAGAAAAAAAATCAGAAAAATGGATAATAGCGGTAATTTCAGTGAGCGCCAGGCTCTCCTTCTTGCGCAGGAGATGAATATTACATTTGAAAAAGCAGACAGTTTATTGAAAAAATATATATACGGCCAGTTTATTTCAATGTTCAGCTGGATCAAGCCATACAGGATACTTGAAGAAATCCTGTATGATTTGAAAGCAAATAAATTAAAACTGGGAATTATATCTGATTTTCCTGTAAAAGAAAAACTTTCGTTTTTGGGCCTTGATCACTACTGGGATGAAGTATGTTCGGCAGATGAAATGGGAATGCTGAAGCCTGCAAAAAAGGTATTCGATATTATGGCAGGCCGTCTCGGAATTCCCCCTGAAAAAATTATTTATGTCGGCAATCATTATCTTTATGATATAATGGGAGCCAATAATGCTGGAATGGTATCTGCGCATTTCAGCCGGTTCAGGAAAAAAAACAGCGCGGCAGATTTTACCTTTTTTGACTACAGAAAACTCAAGGCTTTTGTACTTGATTCTGTAAACATCTGATACTGGAGATGTAATATGCTTTTTTCGTTAGGAAACCTTCTCACAATTACCATTGTTATTGTAATCCTTCTCATATACCGTCAGATAGATGTAAATAACAGAAGTCTCGACAAGATGAGGAAGTATTTCAGCAAAATCAAGGAAGAACTTGATGCTATTGTTGAGGAAAAGGCAATGGGGCTTAAAGATCTTTCCATAGAGCTTGAAGTACATGAGAAAACAGTAAAGGAAGTGTATAACAGGATAGATCAAAGAAGCGCAGAGCTAGCACAGCGGGAAGAAGAAGTTGAAAAAATCCACCGTCAGCTTGATAATTATGATTCCGTACTCAAGGAACTTGCGGAAATGACTTCCCGGGTTGATGAGAACCTTAAAAAACTCCATGAAGAATCAATTTTTGTTGACGGAATAGGAAAAACGCTTAAAGAATCAGCTGCAGCAATTGAAAAACTTGAAAGAAGAATTCCTGCTGTATCTGATGAGTTCAGCAGAAAAAACAGTGAAGCAATGGAATTACTTAAAATTGGTGTTTTTAACGATATAGAACTCAAGGCAAATACAATAAAAGATAAAATTGAGGAGAACAGG
>JAVEZE010000076.1:0-13323 GCA_034003145.1 Spirochaetia bacterium | reverse complement strand
GCCTACTAAGCCGGCTGCGGTATCGGTGATTATATTAGCGGCAGCGCCGGCCGCACCGGCAGCTCCAGTTTCACCAGCTGCACCGATAGAAGATACAGCTTCCGGGATGCCGGCTGACCTGAGAATTGCAGGAATAAACTGTAACCGTGACAGGAGGCGGGAAAGGAGTTCTGCCGGAAGAGATGATGAGAATGCGGCAAAGAGAAAAAGAGGGAAAACTACAGCTGCAGATATCAGTCTTATACGCCTTAAACGTCCCGCCTCTTTCAAAGTGTTATCCTTTTGATTGAAAGGGAATCAAGGTTTTTTGTGCCCAGCCTTAAATCGGATGCCATAGTTATGTATCTGATATCATCAGGGTCAAGCCCCATCACCTTCGCGGCGGCCGAATCGGCGGCAACCATGTCGGGGGAAAGTATCTGCATTTTTCTTATCTCAACCGCTGCTCTGTAGGATGAGCCCTGCGGGCCGCCTGATGTCATCACAGTATAGGCATCTATTACACTGAGCGCCGGTTTTCTGAGCAGCGGAAACTCTGCTATGCACTGGCTTAATCCTGACGCGTGATAGAACTGTCTGTCCCATATTGCTCCCATCAGGTTTTTAAGGGCTGCTGTCATTCTTGTGCTGCCGTGGTGCTTTAAAACCGGCACATTTATAAAAACATCAGCTTCCATTACAAGCTCATGCACCATCGCGGTTTTAAGGATTTTGGCTCCGGGAACTGAAATCTGCTGATAATAGCTTTTTGAGTGGGCAGGGGCCATCTGCCCTCCCGAGTTTTTTACCGCCTCTTCAATTCCGGTTGATTTATAGCAGGAGTGCCAGGAGTTTATTGTATTGTCAAAGACATATACTTTTTTAGCGCCCGCATCGATGCAGTGCTCAACAATTCTTCCTACAAGAAGCGGATTGGTTGTAGCCCCCCTTTCAACAGGCGAGTTCCATGAAATATTGGGTTTAATTACGACAACCTGACCCTTCTTTACAAAGGTCTTTATTCCTCCCAATGCGGCAATCCCCTCATCAAACATCCCGGCGGGATCCCCTCCCATTACAGCTGCAAGGTCATATGTTTAAACCTGACCCTCTGCAAAAAGCTTACCTGCCGGGTGGAGCGTCATCGCGGCGGCAGCTGTGACACTTATTGTCCCGATTTTTTTTATAAATTCCCTTCTGTCCATAACTTCCTCAACTTCCTCAACATCCTCAACACCCTAAACATCCATAACTTCCTCAACATCCTCTCAAATGCAAATGCGACTTAATCATCTTTTCTCCCCGCGGGTCAGAAAGCCTGATATAAATAAAGTAATTTCAAACAGCAGATAAAGCACTGTCCCTACAGCGGCCTGGGTGTAAATGTCAGGCGGAGTAATAATTGCGGAAACAATAAAAACAGCTACCAGAACATGTCTTCTGTATTTTTTAAGTAAAGGCTTATCAATTACGCCGGTTTTGACAAAAAACAATACAGGCAGGGGAGCCTGGAACACGCATCCGATAATAAAAATCAGCGAGGATGCAAGCTCAACATAGGTTCCGACGCTCCAGAGAGGTTTTATCCCGTCTCCCGATGCAAAAGAAAAGAAAAAAGTGCAGGCAAATGGGAGCAGAAACATATAGGCGAAAGCGCTTCCGGTTATAAACAATATAATAACAAAAAGGGTTACGAAAAAAAATGATAATTTTTCCTCTTTCCTCAAAGCGGGGAATATAAAGTGCGCTATCTGTATAACAAGGAGGGGGAATGAAATAATAAACCCGGCCAGAATAGAGGCGTTAAGGTATGCTGTAATTTTCTCCTGCGGCCTTATATACACAAGTGAAACAGGGATGCCGGAAAGGGGCGCTGTAAGAAAATTCAAAAGCCTCTCTCCTGATATAAAAAAAAATATCGAAAGCAGCAAAAATCCGGCCAGATAAATGAGCAGTTTTCTGCGCAGGATTTCAAGATGATCCAGAAACGGCATATCTTTCATATTAAAATAACCTGCTGCCGGTTATAGATCGCTGTCGCCGATATCCATATCTTTTTTGATATCTTTAACTTCTTTCCTGAATGATTTAAAAGCTTTTCCCAGCGACTGAGCAAGGTCAGGGAGTTTTTTTGCCCCGAACAAAAGGATGAAAAGGACAAGTACAACAAGAATTTCACCTATTCCGATACGCATAATGTTACCCCTCTGCCTGAAATTATAGACTCTGCGGTGCTGTAAGTAAACATGGAATTGCAATAGGGTGCAGGATTTTAAATACCCCCTCAGGCGGGGTTTTTCCTTGACAAGCAAGGTTACTCTGTATAACAATGCATTATACAGATAAATTGTCTGTATGATTTATACATATGTCGAGAGATTTAAAACTTATGGAATACTGCAGGCCTGATAATAAAAAAAAGAAAAGACGTCTCAATATTGCTGTCCCGGAAGAACTCTGGGAAAAATTTTCCCCTGTTTTAAACGAACAGTGGGGAGACAGCTTTACCTCATGGGTAGAGTTTGCGATGGAATGCTATTCAAGAAATAGATGCGAGGGCTGTCCCTATGACAGGGGTGACGCGCCGAAAAGCAAGGGAATCGGAAAACGTGATTTCCGTAAATAATAGGAGGTTCTATGAAAAACGGTTCTAAAAGCAGAAGCTATCTGCCGCTCATTACCCTGTTTGTAATATCAGGTGCGATGTTTGCCGGGCACTTCGGTGTAGGTGATGTGATTTTCCCGGTAATACTCGGACGCGGCGCAGGTTCTGCCTGGTTTCCCGCTGCACTTGGGTATTTTATTGTTAACAGCCTTGGCGTCTGGCTTGCCTATGTAGCGTGCGCAAGGCAGGGGCAGACTCTTGCAGGTATTGCGCAGAAAACACTCGGCAGAATCGGCGGCGGGGTCTATGTCGCTATTCCTGTTATGATTGAAGTATTTTTCATTCTTCCAAGGGTATCATCTGCGACCTATGAGATGTCTGTGGCATCCTTTTTTCCAGGTACAGCTCTCTGGTTATTTCTGATTATTTACTTTCTGCTTAATTTTTATCTTGCTTTCTCCCGCGCCAAAGTCATAGACAGGATTGGCAAAGTACTCGCGCCGCTTCTGATTGCTTTCGTTGTAATCCTTCTGCTGCGCGGAATCTTTTCCCCCGGCGCCCCTGCCCCGTCAACCGGAATGGCAAACGCTGTCGGAGGAGGTATGCTTAACGGTTACAACACAATGAACGCTATTGCTGCTTTTCTCTTTGGCGGCTGGATTTTAAATGAACTTTCCCTCCGCAATGTTACAGACAAAAGAGAACAGGACAAAAACCTCACAGCTTTAGGGCTCCTCACCGCGGTTGCACTTGGTGTTACATCAACAGGGCTTGTATACCTTGGCGCTACTACCGGTTCTCTTTTCCCTGAAGCTGCGATTGGTACGCTTTCTGTAGATATTGCGGCATCACTTCTCGGTGTAATCGGAAAAGCGATATTCGCGGTTCTGATCGCTTTTGCCTGTCTTACAACCTCAGCCAGCATTACATCAATGGCAGGAGATATGCTTAAGGAAGTAAGCAAGGGGAAAATCAAATATGTATGGACAACAGCGGCTGCAAGCATTATCGGTTTTATATTCGGCCTTGTAGGGTTAAGCAGGATAGTCCGCTTTACGATACCATGGCTTATGCTGCTCTACCCCTCTATCGTTGTCCTTATTCTGGCATCCCTTTCCTACAACTTTGATAAATTCAAAAAAGTGATAGCAGCAGGTGTTATAACATCTTTGATTTTCAGCATCGGCGATTTTCTTACCGGTGTGGGATTTCCCGGCAACATAGTCAGTAAAAATGTTGCCATGCTTCCGCTTGGGAAAATAAATTTCGGATGGCTTATCCCCACTGTTGCGGTGATGATAATTGTCTATCTGGTTACAAACATTAAAAAGAAAAGCGGCGCTGCCGCGTCTTAAGTATTATCCCCCGGTTGAAAACCTGAAAGTTCAGCCCAGGGATTAACTTGATAAACCCCGGATTACCCAAAGGGTAAACCAAAGTGTAAACCATAAAGTTATCTGGTAAGCCGGGGCAATTAAAAAAAGGAGAGAAACCATGTCTGAATTGAAAGGAAAAACCCCTTATGGAGAACTTGATGAACTTGAGGTAATTGTGATGTGCGAGGATTCTGTTCAGTATGAGAGCCCTTTTCTCGGCCAGCATGGGATCTCTCTCCTTGCAAGGGGAATAAGTGCCGGTATCTCAAGGAGCATCCTGATGGATGTGGGGCAGAACCCTGATGCCCTGCTTGAGAATTTCAATGTGATGAATATAGACCCGGCAGAGATTGATTCCATTGTCCTTACCCACTGCCACTACGACCATACTCAAGGGCTTACAGAAATTCTTAAGGCAATAGGAAAAAAAGATCTTCCGGTGATTGCCCATCCTTCGATATTCCGCCTTAACTTTATTACCTCCCCGTACCTTCGCAACGTGGGAGTGATGATGGGGGACAGCAAAGAGAATTTAAGGGAAGCAGGGGGAGAGCTTTTCCTTACAGCAGACCCGCTTCAGCTGATGAGCGGCCTTTTTACAACAGGCGAGATAAAACGGGTTACAGATTTTGAAGAGGTCGGGATAAGCCTCTCGACTATAGATGAGGGGCATGTAAAGCCTGATGCGATGATGGATGATATATCAATCACCGCCTGCGTCAAAGGTAAGGCTCCTGTCATCCTTACAGGGTGCAGCCATGCCGGAATTGTAAATATTGTTACCCAGGTTTCCCGGATGTGCGGAGGCGGGAAAAGGGATTTTGAGTGTGTGATGGGCGGCTTTCACCTTGTTGAAGCACCTGATGAGAGGATTAAAAAGACAACTGAGGCACTTAAAAAATTTTCTATAAAATCCATATATGCCGGCCACTGTACCGGTTTCAGGGCGCAGGCCTCCCTTTACAGCGCGTTCGGCCCTGCTTTCAGCCCGCTTCAGACAGGGATGACTTTTAAGTTTTAAATACAACATGAGCGAAATTGAATTTGCCAAAAAACAATATGTGCTTGAGACAGGATGACTTTTAAGTTTTAAATATTTTCTGCCGCAGTACCTCAGGTGCTGCTGCTCTTATTAAAAGCTATCTCTTTTCTTTCTCTTTTAAATGCTCTGCGCTGTTTCCTCTTTCCATTGTTTTCTCTATAATTAATGCCATGGTATTTAAAGAGAAACCAGCAGACGGGATTCGGATTGTAATATCAGGATTTCTTCTTACCTTTTTTTCAAGCTTCGGCCAGACATTTCTCATCTCTTTATATGTTCCCGGTATAATGAAGGATTTTGGAATTTCGAATTCTTTCTTCGGCTCAATTTACGGGGCTGCTACAGTGCTTAGCGCTTTTGCGCTGATATATGCCGGAAATCTCATAGATACCTGGCCGCTTAAACGATATACAGCCGCATCAGTGCTGATTCTAGCTTCTGCGAGTGTTGTAACAGGATCTGCCTTTAGCATAATACTGATTTTTTTCGGTATCTGGGGACTAAGGTTTGCCGGACAGGGCCTTTTGTCACATATTTCAAATACTTCTGTTTCAAGGTATTTCACAGCTGCGCGGGGCAAGGCGCTGAGTGTTTCATCGCTTGGTTATTCAGCCGGTGAAGGGTTTCTCCCTGTCATAACCGGTATTATTATCGCCTCTTTCGGCTGGCGGATTTCAATGTTTTTCAATGCCGCCTTTCTTATCCTTATCCTTCTTCCTGTTATAATTCTTGTTTTGGGCAGCAGGGAATTTCGGGGCAGCGCGGATGAGGAAGAAAGTCCTGGTGAGGCAAACCCTGATGAGAAAAGCCCTGGTGTGGCAGGCAAGGCTGAAATCCGCGGCAAACCTGGAGCAGCTATAAATAATCCCCCAAAATTCAGCAGAAAACTGCTTTTTGCCGACAAGCGGTTCTACATAATAGCATCCAATTCCTTTTTACAGCCGTTTATTGTTACAGGGCTTTTTTTCTATCAGCTTGCTCTTGCTTCTGACAAGGGTTGGCCGGTCGAGTTGATTACTTCATCATTTATCCTCTACGCAGCCGGACGGGCTGTGTTTTCCCTTGCAGGGGGGCCGCTTGTTGACAGATTCACAGCAGTAAGGATGCTCCCCTGGTATCTTTTCCCGTTTGCCGCCGCCCTTACCGCCCTTTTATTTTTCCGCCATCCGTTTACCGCGCCATTCTACCTGATATTGACAGGTATCTCAATTGGAATAAGCTCTACAGTTAAAACCGCGGTTCTGGCAGAAGTGTTCGGCACAAAAAACATCGGAAGTGTAAGATCGGTTTTCGCGATGATAAGCGTATTAAGCACTGCGGCAAGCCCGGCCCTTTTCGGGTTTATACTGGACGCGGGTTTTCCGTTTAATACAATTATACTTTTATCCCTGATTATTACAGGTATCTCAATTATAATCAGTTTCAACCTGTCAGGCATGGCAGGAATAAAAACAGGAAAAAACCATAAAAACAGGGTGTGTAAGTAAAGACTATGAAAATGAAAAAAGGATATCTGCAAAAAGAGAATGGCGTAGTGTTTAACAAGAAAAACAGGCTTATGATTATGATAACGTTGCTGCTTGCGGCCGGATTTCTTGCGACCAGCTTTGCAAGCTATTTTACTTCAAGGTCTTCCCTCCAAAGGGAGATTACCCTCAACACGCTTCCTCTTACAAGCGATAATATCTATTCAGAGATCCAGCGTGATCTTTTAAGGCCGATATTTATCTGCTCACTTATGGCAAACGATACATTTATGCGCGACTGGGTCATAAACGGGGAAAAAGATGCTGCGGAAATCGCGAAATACCTGAATGAAATAAAGCAAAAATACAATTCTTTTACAAGTTTTTTTGTCTCAGACATTACAGACAACTATTATTTTGCTGACGGCATTTTAAAAAAGGTAAAGCCGGATGAAGTGAGGGATATATGGTACTACCGGGTTAGAGAGATGGAAGATGAATTTGAGATAAATATTGATCCTGACCTTTCAAACAATGACGCGATGACAATTTTTATTAACTTCAAGGTTTTTGACTATAGCGGTAATTTTATCGGTGCTACCGGGGTAGGTCTTACAGTAAACGCAGTTGCCTCTCTTATAAATGAATATCAGGAAAAATATGACAGAAACATCTTTTTTATTGACAGAACAGGGAATGTGACACTCCGCGGAGCCAACTCTCCAGATAAATCTGAGAATATTCATGACATGCCTGGTTTGTCAAAATTCGCGGATGATATACTTGGCGGGGGTAACAATACCTATATCCATAAAAAAATGGGAGTCAGAAACTATCTTCATACGCGGTATATAAGCGAGTTTGACTGGTTCCTGCTTGTAGAGGAAAATGAAGGAAAAGCGGCAGGGCTGATCCTGAAAACATTGCTTATCAACCTGCTGCTCTGCCTGCTTGTTACAGCTGTTGTAATATTCATCCTCTGGCGCGCCATCTCATCCTATCAGGCCAGAATTGAAAAGCTTGCCTCGACTGACAAGCTTACAGGACTTTTAAACAGGCAGTCCTTTGATATCATCATAAACCAGGCAGTAAGTGAAAACAGAAGAAATAAAACCCTTCTCTCTTTTATTGTAATTGACCTTGATCATTTCAAAAAGATTAATGATTCGTTCGGCCATCTTATGGGAGATGAAGTTCTCAGGAAAACATCAGAAATATTAAAAAATCAGCTTAGAAAAAGCGATGCAATCTGCCGCTGGGGCGGGGAAGAGTTTTTCATACTGCTTAAAGGGTGCAGCATTGATGATGCGTTTTTTACAGCAGAGAAATTAAGGACAACAGTTCAGGAAAAAGTGTTTATAGTAAAGGGAGAGCCTTTGTCTATTACACTCAGCTGCGGTATTTCTGAGTTTACTTATTCAGATACTGCAGCAACCGCGCTTGAAAGGGCAGACAGGGCATTGTATCTGGCAAAGGAAAATGGGCGGAACAGGACAGAAAAACTAAACTGAAAATTCCTCCTATTTAATATTTCCATTCCTCCCATCTTTTTAACAATTACAATAATTTCTTTTTTGCTTGAATTTATGGAAAAAAGCATTATTTTATATCATATCTAAACAGTATGAAAATGGAGGATTTATTGTGAAAATAAGTATAGTTTTTTACAGCATGTACGGTCATATATATAAAATGGCAGAAGCAGTAGCTGAAGGGGCAAAAAGCGTTAAAGGGGCGGAAGTCTCTCTTTACAGGGTTCCTGAGACACTTGATAAGGGAATTCTGGAACAAATGGGCGCTCTTGAGAGCGGAAAAATGATGTCAAATATCCCGGTTGCTGATTTAAGCGTTCTTGAAAAATCAGACGCTATAATTTTCGGGGCACCGACAAGATTCGGAATGATGTGCGCTCAGATGAGGGCTTTTCTTGATTCAACCGGAAGTCTTTGGGCAAAAGGGGCTCTTATAGGAAAACTGGGGAGCGTTTTTACTTCAAGCGGGACACAGCATGGAGGGCAGGAATCAACTATTCTAAGCTTCCATACAACCCTTCTTCACCAGGGAATGATAATCGCGGGTGTTCCCTATTCAGAGGCACGTCTTAGCAATATCAAAGAAATGTCGGGAGGCTCACCTTACGGAGCATCGACTATTACAGGCGGAGACGGGAGCAGGATGCCCAGTGAAGACGAGCTTGCCATAGCAAGGTTTCAGGGTAAGCATATTGCAGAGATAGCGTTGAAACTTTCCAGATAGTTAAAAACTGATAAAAACAGATAAAACCCTGTGCAATTTTCTGTAACGGGGTTTTTTTGTTTGCCAAGTGAAGCTGGTAAACCCGGCCGGCGCGGCAGCACGCAGGCAAACCCGGCTGGAGCGGCAGCACGCAGGCAAATCCGGCTGGAGCAGCAGCACGCAGGCAAACCCGGCCGGAGCGGCAGCACGCAGGCAAACCCGGCCGGAGCGGCAGCACGCAGGCAAACCCGGCCGGAGCGGCAGCACGCAGGCAAACCCGGCCGGAGCGGCAGCACGCAGGCAAACCCGGCTGGAGCAGCATCACTCAGGCAAACCCGGCAGTGAGTATTCACCCGGGTGTTAAAATCTTCAGTTACTGATAAAATCAATGATTTGATCAGTAACAAATCCGGTTGTTTCAGGGGAAAAAATATCTCCTGCTATAATATGGGAATTCCTGTCTCCGGGGTTTTCTACCTTGATAATCTGCTTGTTTACAGTATTATCTGAGCCCCACCTTTCATAAACTGATAGTGTTTCCCTGTGATCAACTATCCTGTCATCAGGAGAGTAAAAAATCTCAAGAGGAACAGGGATTTTAGTAAAGTCGGTTTCCTTTACAGTTTCAAGAAGCGCTATCATGGGGAAAAGAAACTCTGTTTTATAAATATAGCTCCAGCCTGCCGCGTGAGCAGGGGAGACAATCTTCTCGTGTTCTCCAATAATCTCTCCTTCCGAGATTTTTGCGATTACAGGCCCCCATTTGCGCGCAATCATCATCGCCCGCGGATCCGCAGGCCTGAAATTGGGAGAAATCATCACTGCACAATATATGTTTTCAGGAAAATTGCTGCACAGCCACGCGGCAAGGGGCGCGCCTGATGAGCAGGAGATTATTATTACTTTTTCCCCGATCCTTTTTCCTATTTCAAGCGCTTCTTTTGCATCATGAAGCCAGTCTGATAATTTAACATTATCCTGGGCATCAAGCTGGTAGCGCCCGTGTCCTTTAAGCCGTGTGTAAAAAACGTTGGCGCCAAGGACTGTTGCAATGTTCTCTGTTACAGGCCGGATTTCTGCCCTTGATGCTGTAAAACCGTGAAGATAGATAATGGAATATTCAGTAACGCTTTTTTTGCTGCCCTCATCAGCCCATGCTATTGTTTTTTCGCTCCCTGGCCTGATATCTGTATGTTTTGCTTCCCCTGTCCTGATATACTGCTCAATATTTTCAAGATTTTCCGGTATTTTCACAGCAGGAAAAGAGGTATTCATGTCTATTGAAGGCCCTGCGAAGTAAATAAGCAGTATAACCGCGGCTGCGGCAGGCAGCATTACGCGAATTCCGACTTTCATGATTAAAATTATACTTTTTTATCAAGGCATCAGCAATAAACCGCGGCGGTAAAGAGGAAATAATCAGATTAAAAATATTTCAATAAATATTCCGGTTTTACATCTGCTTCTTTTTATAGTATAGTAATGTTTATTGATCCGGTAATTTATGGGGAGGCTGCTGCCATGTATAGTAAATTCGAATTTCTTGAAGAGTTTAAGGGAAAGATTTTCAGCGGAGATGTTCCGACACTGCCTGAATTATTTCTGGTTTCTGCTGCGCGGTTTCCAGACAGCAAGTGCTTTACAACATATTCTCCCGAAGAAAAGATTCTTACCTACAGCCAGGCAAGGGAGAAGATATTTATCCTTGCTGGAATACTTATCTCTGAAAAGGTTAAAAAAGGGGAGGCAGTAATTCTTACAGGAAAAAATACCCCTGAATGGGCAGTTACATACCTTGCGATCCTTGCTGCCGGCGGTGTTGTTGTCCCTATCGACTATATGCTGTCAGATAAGGAGATAGACCACCTGATTGAATTTACAGATGCCAGGATAATTTTTGTGGATGAAGAAAAATATGATAATATTGGCAAACTGCCAAAAAGAGAGTTTAAAAAGTATTCCCTTGCTAAAACAAAACCTGATTATATCCTTGATATCAAGGGAAAAGAGCTTGATAAACCTGTTTTTACAGATCCGGATGATCTTGCCGCTATACTTTTTACATCAGGCACGACCGGAACACCCAAAGGGGTCATGCTTACCCATTCCAACTTTGTAAAAGACGCTCTTCTTGCGCAGATGAATCTTGACATTTATCACACCGATGTTTTCTATGCCCTGCTTCCGCTTCATCACTCCTATTCAATGCTTGCTGTATTTATAGAAACAATCGCGACCGGGGCTGAGGTTGTTTTTGCGCCAAAACTTGTTGTAAAACAGATCCTTTCAGATTTAAAGAAGGGAGAGGTTACAATGTTTCTCGGCGTTCCAGTGCTTTTTAACAAGATATTGAAAGGGATACTAAAAGGAGTGAAGGAAAAGGGAGTTGTTGTATATTCAATAATCAGGGTGCTGCTTTTTATCAGCGGTTTTGTCAAAAAAGTATTTAAAGTCAATATTGGGAAAAAGCTTTTTAAAACTGTACTTGAAAAAGCTTCTCTTTCTACAATAAGGGTTTGCATTAGCGGAGGAGGGCCTCTTTCTCCCTCAACTTTTAAAATCTATAATGAGCTTGGAATTGATTTTGTCCAGGGATACGGCCTTACAGAAACTTCACCTATTGCTGCCTTAAACCCGATTGAAAATTTCAAGATTAAGTCTGTTGGAAAGATTATTCCTGGTATTGATGTCAAAATCATTGATCCTGACCAGGACGGAAGGGGCGAGATTGCGATCAAAGGGCCTATTGTTATGAAAGGCTACTATAAAAACGAAGAGGCAACCCGGGAAGTAATGACTGAGGATAATTATTTTTTAACCGGCGATGTGGGATATCTTGATTCAGAAAATTACCTTTATCTTACAGGACGCAAAAAATCACTGATTGTTACTGAAGGGGGTAAAAACGTATTCCCTGAAGAGATAGAAGATAAATTCCAGCTTTATGATGAAATTGAGCAGGTTCTTGTACGCGGATATATCAGGGATAAAAAGAACATGTCTGAAGAGATTGAGGCTTTGTTTTATCCGTCAGATGAAATGAGGGAAAAACATTCACAGGCGGAACTTGAAGAGCATTTCAGGGGTATTGTAAGCGCGGTAAACAAAACTCTACAGCAGTATATGTGGATAACAAGCATCAAGGTGCTTGATCAGCCGCTTGAAATGACAACAACAAAAAAGATAAAACGGCACAAGGTATCGGAATAGATCTGTGCTGATAATACCTGCGATTGATATACTTGACGGTAAATGTGTAAGGCTTTATAAGGGAGACTATAACAGGGTTTCTGTCTATGGGACAGACGCTGTATCTGTCGCTAAAGAATTTGAAAATGCCGGAGCGAAAAGAATACATATTGTCGACCTTGATGCCGCGCGGGGAGAAGGGAAGAACAACAGGAAGATAATCGCCGCGGTAAGAAACAAGGTGAGCGCTGTTCTTGAGCTTGGGGGCGGCATCAGGGGAGAAGAGGATATAAGGCAGCTCCTTGATGCCGGAATCGACCGGCTTATTTTGGGGACTGTTTTTGTAAGAGAACCTGAAAAATGCTTTAAGTGGATAAAAAAATACGGTAAGGTTTTTATAGCAGGGATTGACGCGCTTGACGGGGAAGTTAAAATATCGGGCTGGGAGGAAGGTTCCGGCATAAAAGATACAGAGCTTGCCATAAAGGGATCAAAGTGGGGATTCTGCAGCATAATCTATACAAATATTTCACGCGACGGGACTCTTTCAGGCCCTGATACAGAAAGAAGCTGCAGAATCGCAGAAGAATCGAATCTGCCTGTTATTATTTCAGGCGGTATCAGCAGCAGTGAGGATTTCAAGGCTATAACAGAAAACCCTGTATGCAGGGGAAAAATCGCAGGTATTATAACAGGAAAAGCGTTGTATGAAGGGAAGTTTGATCTTGCTTCAATAATAGATAAATACCAGGAAAACAGGAATATTGATTTTTAAATATTAAAAAATTGCTTGCCGGGATTTCTGCTCAGGCAGGGCCCTGTCAGGGCCTTTAATCAATCTCATCAACATAAAATATACACCAGGAGTTTTTCAGTGAGAAAAAAATATCTTGAAAGGATAAAGGACGGTATTATCCTTTTTGACGGCGCCATGGGTACCATGCTTTATGAGGAAGGAATCCCGTTAAGCAGCTGTTTCGAGGAGGTTTGCCTTTCCGACCCTGATATGGTAAAAAGCATACACCTCCGCTACATAGATGCAGGCGCGCAGGTGATAGAGACCAACAGTTTCGGGGCAAACCCGGTAAAGCTTAAAACATACCAGCTTGAAGAGAAAACCAGGGAGATAAACAGGGCTGCTGTAAGGATCGCCAGGGAGGCGGCAGGGGATGATGTTTATGTCGCAGGTTCGGTCGGCCCGCTTGGACAGAGGCTGGTCCCGCTTGGAAAGCTTGAAAAAAAGGAAGCGGAAAAAGCTTTTGAAATCCAGATTTCCGCGCTTATTGAGGAAAAGGTTGACCTTCTTGTCTTTGAAACATTCAGGGATATTGAGGAGCTTCTTCTTGCTGTCAGGATTGCAGGCCGTCTTGACCCTGCCATGCCGGTACAGGCCCAGTTTACAATAGGCCCATTAAATGAAGAGGAATATAA
>JAVEZE010000075.1:0-13437 GCA_034003145.1 Spirochaetia bacterium | reverse complement strand
TAAAAATGTGGAAAGCTTAAAAAATCCCTATATCATCATTCTGTGTTGCTCCTGGAGGAGATGTTTTTTTCATGGCTGACGAATTGCGTCCCTCAATCGCTCCTGTATTTAAAAACGGCAGGGGTGCAGGTTTTCCAAATGTTTTTATCGATAACGACGGGGTTAGAAGAAGGATAGATCTCTTAAGGGTATATAACGGCAAATACTTTCCCCAGCTTGCTTTTTCACCCCTTTATGACTGGCTTGGAAAACCTGATATCACAGCAGGCAAGGATGTTATTTTGCTTAAAGAGGCAGCTCTTCCGGACGGCAGGAGTGAGGATATTAGAATACCGCTTATCGACGGGCAGCTTCTAATCAACTGGCCTGCCAAAAGCTTTGAAAATAGTTTCCGTCATATGACTTACTGGTATCTTGAAATGCATAATAGACTCTATAAGTCTCTAGCGGAGAACCTTAAGCTGATGAGGCAGGCAGGATATCTTGACTATTACACAGGGGATACTCCCCTTTATGATCTTTACCAATACGGTGATGAAATGCTGGCGCAGATGGTTGAAACAGGTGATACTGCCAATTTCGCGGAATATGCCCAGATAAGGGAGTATTTTCTCCTTCAGGCAGCATCTTTCCTTTCAGGGGACGCGGAAAAAAGAATACTTAACGATATTGACGCGGTAATAAATTCAGACACTATTCCCTCTGATGTGAAAAGAGATTATGCGGAACTGAAAAAGGATGTGCCTGATATATTCGCAAAATCAATTGCTATCTCGGCAGAACTTGCAGAGGCAAGAAGAATAATCAGGGAGAATGTTGAAGGTTCTTTTTGCATTATCGGCCATACCGGAACATCCACTACTGATATTGGCGTTAACCCGTTTGAGAAAGAGTACATGAATGTCGGAACACACGCGGCAGTCGCAAACACGATTTTAAGCAGGCAGTTTATTACAATAGCCCCTGCCTGGATGCCGATCCTTGCAGCTTTCCTCTTTTCACTTCTTGTATTTGCTGTAATCAAAAGACGAAGCGCAGGTGCATCCATAATTATCGGGCTTTCCTTTATTGCTATAATGCTTGCGTCTGCCGCAGCTGTTTTCAGATATACCGGTATGTATATCAATGTAATTGCGCCTGTAGCATCAGTATTTGTCACATTTATTATCTATACAATGGTAAACCTGATTACAACATCGAAAGAAAAAATATTTATCAGAAACGCTTTCGGCCACTATCTTTCCCAGGATGTTATCTCCCAGCTGATGAGCGATCCTGAAAAACTCAAACTCGGGGGAGATAAAAAAGAGCTTACCGCGATTTTTACAGATGTCAGGGGCTTTTCCACAATTTCCGAGTCACTTGATCCAACCGACCTTGTAAAGCTTTTAAATGAATATCTTACCGCGATGAGCGATATCATACTTGATCAAAGAGGCACTATTGATAAATACGAGGGCGACGCTATTATCTCGTTTTTCGGAGCCCCGGTTGAGTTTTCCGATCATGCTCATCAGGCATGTCTGGCTGCTGTAAAGATGAAGAAGATGGAATTGGAAATAAACAAGGTCTTTCTTGAAAAACAGCTTGCCCCGAGTCCCCTTATGACAAGGATAGGGATAAATACAGGCGATATGGTTGTCGGCAACATGGGTACGGCAAGGAAGATGGACTATACAATTATGGGTAACGCTGTAAACCTTGCCGCCCGCCTTGAGGGGGTAAACAAGCAGTACGGAACCTGGATACTTGCAAGCGAATATACAATCAGCCAGACAAAAAACATGTTTGCGTGCAGAAAGCTTGATCCTGTAAGGGTAGTGGGCATAAACACCGCGGTGCAGCTTTATGAGCTTATGGATGAGAAATCAGAAGCAACAGATAAAACTCTTGAGATAATTGCACTGTCTCATGAAGCGCTTGAAAAGTTCCAGGGACAGGACTGGAACGGTTGTGCTGATCTGTTCAACAAGGTTTTAAGCATTTCACCTGATGACGGGCCGGCTGTTACCTACATCAAACGATGCGCTGATTTCAGGAAAACCCCGCCTCCCAAAAACTGGGACGGTGTGTTTAACTTAAGTGTGAAATAGAATAGTCATCTGAAATTGGAGCGGGATAAAGCAGCCTGTCTGGTTCTGGGCAGGTCTGCTGAGCCTGTTCCTGCTATGCAAGAACTGTTACAAAAGGCAAATCTGCCTATCTGTTTGTTATATTTTTATTTTCTAATATCTATTTTTAGAAATTCTGCCGCAGTAAGAATAGGCAATTTACTATCTTTGTAATCTTGTTTATTTCTCGTTATTATAAAATCTATGTGGTTTTTTTCTGCCGCAGTATACTGAACCGAATCTTCAAAATCTTTTGCATTCGCAAATAAAGCCTCATCAATAATGTTTTGATCAATAGTTAAAATTGACATTAGTTGACGAAGTTTTCTTAAGTTTTCTATTGATTTACTCTTACCTTCATATTTTGTATTTATATAATAAACATTTGCAAAAACAAGAGGTGAACTAAAGCCTTCTATTTCTTTATTAATTATTTTTGTTAATAAAAGAGCAGAACTTTCAAAATCATTTCTTTTTATTAATAAGTCTAATATTACATCTGAATCTATAAATATTTTAACCATTGAGATATTTTTTTTCTAAATATTCATATTTTTCTTTATCATAATCAAAATCATCAGGTACATTAACAGATCCCATTAAATTTTGGACTAATGGGGCAATAGTTTTCTTTTCATTCTTATATTCTGTTGTTAGTATTCTAAAATAATTTTCAACTATTTCAGAAAGAGATTTTTTATGCTCTTCGGCATATTTTTTGGCTCTGCTTATTACTATATCATCAACAGATAAAGTCAATTTCTTATTCATTTTGATCAACCCCTACGTATTAAACTTAACTCAATATACACGTATTGTCAATTATTTTTCCAATTTAATCAATATTTTTGATATCCTTATTTTTATGAATAGAACGCCCAAATAACCCGCAAACCGTGAAGTTGGCGCAGAATGTGCTTAAGCAGATTCTGTGACAATAGGTTTGTCGGGTTCATTTGATTGTTAAATGCTGATTTCAATTTCTTAATCATATGCATCTTTACGGTGCTTTATGTCGACAATAAAAATCATAATTGTTTCGTTTTTAATTTTATAAAAAAGACGGTAATCCCCAATTCGATAACGATAATAATCAGAATACTGACCTTTCAATCTTTTTATATTTGGTCCGAAATATGGATTCCGTCTTAAGATTGGGTATACGTATTCTACAACCTTAATATACAGCCTATTGTATTTTGGTTTTTGTATTTTTTTCGCAAAACTGACTGTTTCAGCTATTTGAAAATTATCCAATTATTCTATATTTTCCTGATTCAATTTCACTATTTCCTGTGATCATGTTTTTTAAAAGACTTTTGTCTCTTAGAATTTCATCCATTTCACTATCTGTTACAAAACTCTCTTCAGCTAAATATGCCATTGTTGCATATTCAATAAAATTTGAAATTGAACGCCTTTCTCCTGTTGCTGCGAGTTTGATTAAACGATATGTATCGTCATCTATTCTTAGCGTAACTGTTTTTGCCACACAAACCCTCCTTATTCATATTTATTCAATTATAGTCGTTCTTATTCACGAAATCAAATTAATAATACGAAAAAATCAAATTATCTTGACACCTAAGGCCGCTGCTGCGGTTTGATATTCAATTTCACATGGTATTTAATAGCACTTTGTTCCTAATTCAAATTTTTTACTTCTTTTTGATTCAAATGAATAATTTTTTCTCATGATATTCGATCTTTGATGCCATTTAACATTTATTTTCAATATAAAACTATAAAAATACAGATTCCGGTAGTTGTCAAAGTTGAGAATCTGCTTTCTCAATCATCTCCCTTTGCCATTTGATTAAAAACCTTTCAAGAGGATTGTTTTCCCCTTCGATATCTGCCATCACACGGAAGAGGGGCTCTGTGCCGGAGCCTCTCATCCAGATAAAGCCTTTTTCCTCATTATTGGCGCTTTTGAAAAGAATTTTAAGCCCTCCGGTTGTGCGGCTGCCGCGCGCCTTTATTCCTGTCCCTGATACAGCATCGGTCTGCATGTAGTTTACCTCTTCCCAGGAAGTTATGCCTGCGGTTTTTTCAAGATAATTTTTCTTCTCTTCCCATTGCTGCAAAAAGATGTTTTCGTATCTTTCTTTTAAAAGTCCCTGGTCAGGAGTTTTAATCTCCATTTTTGCAAGGGGGTCATCTGTCTCTGTTGTAGTAAAGCGGGGGAGGGTTTTTATAATTTCTGCAAGTGATTTTCCTTTCACTGTTCCCATGCGGAGAAACCTTACAATCGCCCCAATTGTGTTAAGCGGGTCCCTTACTGTCGCGGGAAATGTAATGCTTCCTCCGTTAGACCCTTCTCCAAGATAGCGGATAGTCCATCCTTCGCTGATCAGTTTCTGCGCAAGGGTAACAACATTTGCCTCTCCAACTTCCGCGCGGAATACCTTAACTCCGTAATTTGACGCTATCTTCTCAATCCGGCAGGAAGTAGGGCCGTTTACTACCACAGCACCTTTTTTTCCCTCAAGCATACCTGATTCCCTCATGAATGAAAGCTCCGCGAGGCAGGTGAGGGCAAAAACCTCCTGTGCTTTCAGTATCCGGGCCGCGCCTTTATCATCATCAAAATAAACAAGGTTCCCCCTGTCTCCGTCGTTATCCGGCATATAACCCATGATGAATGAATTGTCTTTTGCGTGCGCATCTTCAAGTGTTTTTCCGCACCAGGAGAGGTTCTCCCCTTCAGGGAGGATCGGGCGGGGAATGATCCCTGCCTCTTGATTTACAAAAAGTGTTTTTACCCCTATTGCCGTGAAAAACTCACCATCTATGGATGTGCATCTTGCGCTCCCGTTAAGGTCTGCAGCGATTCCGATACTGCCGTCCGCTGTCTCCCGCCTTTCGGTTCTGTCAGGGATAGTTTTAGAAAAGGGGCTGAATATTTCAAGTGAAAAATCAAGATAGGTTTTATAAGATTCATTTTTCCATTTGGTTAAATCATTTGCGGATGAGGCAAGTTTTTCAGGATCTGCATTGTTTAGAAGCAAAGATAGCAGGCGGGGTGAATCATCATCTTCCATAAGTTTTTTGAAGTTTTTTATAATCTCTGCGGAGCCGCTGCCCCCGAGAACCGCCCCTGTCTCAGGGCCGAACTTGATTCCGTTATATCCTATAGGGTTATGGCTTGCGGTAATATAGATAAATCCGTCAATTTCATTTGTCTGTTTTACATAAGACATTACTTCAGGGGCCGCGCATATATAAAGATATCTTACATCCGCGCCAAGTGAAATAAGAGTTCTTACTGCCGCCTCCCCAAGAAGCGCTCCGGTAGGCCTTGAATCAAGCGCAACAGCTATACAGAGTTTTTCTTTCCCTCCCCGCTTTTTTAACCAGGAATGAAAAACCTGCGCTGCGCCGGCGATAAGTAATTTATCCTCTTCAGCTACTTCACCTGAATTACTTTCAGCATCACGTGCAAATATTTTTCTCCATCCTGATGAGGAAAGCATCATTGTCCCTGCCGCTTTTGCCAAGGCGCGATTACCGGCAGCTGATGGTGAAGTGTTTACAAATGGCTTCCTGCTTGAAAAAATATTTTTGATTGTGGGGGTTTTAATCATTGCTGTTCTCCGTTGTTGATGTAAGCCGGTAAAGTTATTTCAGAAACCTGTACTTGTTTACAGGCCTTCCTACTTTCATGTGCTGGGGTTCTATCACTGCTTTCCCGTAATATAAAAGATATTCAAGATATCTTCTTGCAGTGACCCTTGAAATTCCGCATGTTGAGGCAACCTCATCGGCAGAGAGGGGATGGGCAAGCTCAATCATTTTCTCAATTATTTTTTCAAGCGTCGCATTCTGCAGCCCCTTTGGCAGCTCATTGCTTCCGCTTAAATCCCTTGTCGTAAGAAGAAGATTGTCTATGTCGCTTTGTGCATATTTATCTGAATATTCAAATCTTTTATTATACATTTTTTTGTAGTTTTCAAGGGAAGAGCAAAGCCTTTCAAATTTAAACGGTTTAAGTATATAATCAAGCGCGCCGAACCTGAGGCACCGCTTTATGGTATCTCCTTCCATCGCCGCTGTGATAAGGATAATGTCAACATCTTTTCCCGATTCCCTTATCTTTGTCATTGTCTCAATTCCGTCCATTGTAGGCATGAATATATCGAGAATAATCAGATTGATCTTTTTTGTTTCAAGAATATCAAGCGCTTCCTTTCCTGTTGAGGCAATATCTGTTACCTCAAATCCATCAATCGCTGTGATGAATTTTCTGTGGATGTCAGAAACCATCGGGTCATCTTCTACTATCAAAACCTGAATATCCATTACTAAACCTCTTTAATTTTGAGTATGATAAAAAACTCTGTCATCCCGTCCCCGTTTTTCTCAAAGTTGATTTCTCCATCATAGGAGTCAACTATTGATTTTATAAGATAAAGCCCATAGCCGCTGTTATAGTTTTTTTTGGTAGTGAAACCCTTGGCGTAAATGTTTTTTGCGATTTCAGGGGAAATACCGATTCCGTTATCAGCTACAGTTATATATACTTTATCAAGTTCATGGAATATGGAGAAGATTATTTTTCTCTTGTCCTTGTCATTCCCTGATACAGCAGCAATGGCATTCTCAATAAGATTACCGATTATCACTACAAGAGAGCTGCTGTTGCTCGGGCTGATTTTTCCCAGGCTGCTGTCCTTGTCAATTGTAAAATCAACCCCAAGCTCAAGGCATTTACCCCTTTTTCCCAGTAAAAGCCCTGCTACTGCCGCGCTGTGAATCTTTCGTGAAACAAAGGAGATTATGTTTGTATGTATATCTGTCTGTGATGATATGTATTCAAGCGCTTTGCTGTATTCGGAAAGCTGGATAAGCCCTGATAGGGTATGGAGCTTGTTTGAGAATTCATGGTTCTGTATCCTTAAAGCCTCAACATATTCCTTTACGCCGGTGAGCTCTTCCGCGAGTGATAGCATCTCTGTGATATCTCTGTAGCTTGCGATAGCGCCTGTGATTTTTCCTTTGATAACGATGGGGATCTTGTTTCCTATTACCCTGAAATTGCCTATAGTCTGTTCCTGGTCAAACTCAGGTTCACCTGAGCTGATAATTTCAGGCAGCTTTGAATTAGGCATAAGCAATGTAATATCCTCTCCCCTGGTAATTTTTTCAACATTAAGCATACGCCTTGCTTCCCCGTTTGCCATTGTAATTCTGCAGTTTTCATCAACCGCGATAATGGCATCCCTTACAGACTCAAGCACTGCTTCGAATTCCATGAAAAATGCCGCGATTTCATAGGGTTCAAGGTTAAACATTGTGTTCTTGATATTGTCTGCAAGGATGGAAGAGCCTATCAAACCGATAAAAAGACCGATAATTGTTACAGCTGTTATACTGAATCTGATCTCAACAGACAGATCATTTACATTTTTAAGCATCATCCCGACAAGGACTGCTCCTGCCTGCTTGTTCTCATTTAGCACAGGTACATAGGCTTTTAAGATCGGCCCCGCAGGAGTGGATGCTTTAAGTATATATTCCCGCCCCAGCAGCACATCCATCCAGTCCCATCCCGAAATTTCTTTCCCTATCTCTTCAAAAGAGGGATCTGAGTATTTTTTCCTCTGAAAGTCAAAAACAATTATGTACTCTGTCCCTGTCTTTTTTCTGATGCTCTCTGTTATCGGCTGGATTATCTCTTCTCCGTTTTCCCTTCCAACATTTTTTGTTATATCAGGGATTAGTGAAACTGTTCTTGCAATATCCATTACATGACTGTCAAGAAGTGTCTCTACCTTTACAAAAGAGAACTGGCCCAGAAGAAGCGCAACCATGATCAGCGATATGAAAACAACACCAGTTGAAAGCAGTGTGATTTTTGTTTTGATATTGCTTGGCGGATTTACGATATCTATTTTGTTCATATTTATATCTGGTAAAGTATACATCAGCTTTTCATAATCTTCTACGTTTTATAATCAATGTCCTGAAATTCCTTAAAAAGCTTTATTTAAAATATTCCTCCCCTTTCCCCTCTCATCCGCAATAATGATTGATTAGAATGAAAAATTGAATTAAATTCATTTAACTATGGAAGAAAGCATATCAAAAGTCCTGCAGGAAAAGCAGGCTGTGGAAATAAGCGGAAAAATAGAAGCACTGATAAATAATATAAAAAGTGTTATATATGTCGAGAAACTTCGCCTTGAGTATATCATTGCCTCAAAAATAGCGGGAGGCCATGTCATTCTCGCAGATACACACGGTGTAGGTAAAACATCGCTCGCAAGGGCCCTTGCAGGCTCAATTGATAATTCACATCATAAAACAGTTGATACAGGAAACAGCACAATACAGGTTGACCCGTTCAGCAGGATCCAGTGTACTGTCGATCTTCTCCCGCAGGATATTATCGGCTACACCAGGCTTGACGGGAAGGATGGTAATTTCATGTTCAGCAAGGGGCCTATTTTCGCGAATTTTGTCCTTTGCGATGAGATAAATCTCCTTACGCCAAAAACTCAAGGATCTTTTTTTCAGGCTATGGAAGAGCAGAAGGTAACGGTTGAAGGGAAAACCTATAATCTTCCTTCCCCGTTTTTTATCATTGCTACAATGAATCTTGAAGGAGCCCACCTTTTTCCCCTTCCTGCTCCGCAGCTTGACCGGTTCATGATTCAGATCTCGATGGGCATTCCCGGTTTTGATGATGAAAAAAACATTGTTAACCAGCACAGCAGGAGCGACGGGTGGATCTCCCTGAAACAGGTTATAAAGGCGGATGAACTTATTGAATGGCAGGAGATGGTTGACCGTGTTTCGATCCACCCGGAACTTGTCGATTATATAGTAAAAGCAATTAGGGGAACAAGGGAAAATCCATATCTGCTTCAGGGAGCAAGCCCGCGGGCCGGGGTCAAGCTTTCCCGTCTTGCAAGATCACTTGCCCTTGTGAGGGGGCTTAACTTTGTTACCCCTGATATAATCAAGGAGCTGTTTGTTCCTGCGATCAGCCACAGGGTTACTGTAAGGGAAAGCGCGGGAGTTCCTGCCGGAATACTTGCTGATATAATCGAATCAATCAAAATCGCAAGATGAAAAAGCTTTTTATGGATCCCGGATACAGGAGCAGACCGAGCCGGACAAACAGGGAGAACCGGGTGAAACGTCCGAGCCGGGTTAAGCAAAGTGATAAAAGGGATAGTAGTAATCTTAAAACCTTACTTGGGTTTTATCCTTTTACGCTTCCCGGAACTGTAATGTTTTTTTTCTCACTTTATTCGCTTGGACGGGGCCTTACTGCATCGAATTACACAGCTGTATCAGTATCAACCTTTTTTCTTGTATTTATTCTTTCAGTTTGGGGAGTGCTCTTTTTTTATTCAAGAGTCTCGCCAGTTGAAAGGATTGTGTGGAAATCAGAAGGGATAATCGATTCTTCTAATTTGAGTTATCACGAAGAAGTGCCTTTGAACCGGCAGTTTGTAACTGCGGAAGGGAAAAATCCACCCCTTTTTTCGCGGTACGCGCTTGTAATAAAGGCAGAAGGGAGAACTTCGGGTTCTGTTTACCCCTTCTCTTGCGGTGTCCACAGGTCAGACAGCAAAGGTGTTTTTGATTTCAGTTTTTCCTTCCGCTATCCCGGAACTGTTTCCGGTATGATAAATATTTTCGCGGAAGATATATTCGCGCTTGTAAGGATAAAAGTATTCAGTGAAAAGCTTAAGGATTTTCCTGTGCTGCCGGGCTACAGTCACGAGGCAAAAGCTGATCTTTCCTTTTTAAGGAGCGACCTTGTTACGAAGCACAGGAAATATGACAATGACACGGAAAAGTACCTGATGAGGGAGTATGTGCAGGGAGATCTTTACAGGGATATAAACTGGAAATCAAGCGGGAAAATCGGAAAACTTGTTACAAGGATATCACCTGGCGGCAGGGAAGAATCTGAGCTGATGACTTTCATCTACTTAAGCGGAACCGGCCGAGGCGGTGCGGAAAGCGCTGTCGCGCCTCATGATGCATACAGAAGTTTTATCACAGGCAAATATTTCAGGGAGTTTTTTTATACCTTTCTAAGAAGGGCTAAAAAAGAGGCAGCTGAAAGCAAATGCGAATTCCAGGTTTTTATAGATGAAAAAAGATGTTCAGTCAAAGAACATTCAGATTTTTACAGGGTTTTGCAGCTGCTCTCATCTTCGGCTGCAATGGATAATAACAGGATTATAGATCTCTCATTTCTCTCTGATATACCGCCCGGGAGCAAGGTCTCTCTTTTCGCTGAAACACCGGAAATGTTGATGCCAGCACTTAAAAAAATGGATGGAGATACAGTATCTGCCTGTTATCTTCCTGAAATAACAGCGGGAAAAAAAGGAAATTACAGCGACAGCGGAAACTATATTCCCTTAAGAAAAGGGGATTTTGCTTTTTCCGCCCTTTACCGCCCTTTATCATTTTATAAAGAGATGTTTCTCCCTGATCAGGTGCTTTCTTCCGGAACAGGGAATAAGGGAAGGGGGATGAGCAGATCTTTTCCCGGGGATAAGGTGAAAAAAGTTGAAATCAGGTTGAATATGAAAAGGGAAGATTTTGTGCCGGGCCATGTGATTGCAGGCAGAGGAAAGTCAGAAGGTTAATAAGATGTTAAACCGCGGTATAGAAAAAAACAAAAAATTATATCTGCTCCCCCTTGTTTTAAGGCTTGCCATATACTTTGCCGCAGTAACAGCACCCATGATCTCATCCTCTGTTGTAGTAGGCTATGACAGTGCGGGGTTCGCGTTCTGGTTTCTCCTTGTCCCGGCAGAAACTCTCCTTGCTTATCTTTTTTCACAAATATCTTTACAGAAAAATGGGCAATCAAAAAGCCGGCGCAGTATCCTCATCACCGCGGCACTCTTGCCATTGCTTCTTACAGCTTTCCCCGGTTTCCATGTTTTTCTCCCCAGAGCGATACTGATTATACCTGCCATCTTTATCTACAGCTTACTTGTATTCAGGAGAGGAGTTGTTTCTCTTGTTTTTTTTGAACCTGCGTTTATCTATTACATAGTTTACCGTCTTCTTGAGTTCTCAAGAGCATCAGAGTCTTCCTGGCAGAGTTCCTCCTCAATGATTCCCCTTTTTTATGTTTTTTTGATTATCTCATACCTTTTTCTCTCTCTGCTCCTTTACAGCTCAAGTTCGCGCGCCGGGGGGAGCAGGCTTTCCAGCTTTAAAAAAGAGATACTGATCTTCTTCACTGTTTTGCTCCCATTGCTTGCCGCAGCCGTGATTTTCATCCCGATGGACTTTGCTGCCAACGATTTCATCCTCAACTTCAGGGATGAAAAAGCAATATCAGCAGCCGGCGCTGAAGGGGATGAGGCTGTCAAGGAGGGAAAGTTATCAGGCATCCCTTCAGAGAAGTGGGGCAGGCGGAGCAGGGCCTCCTCCTCAGGTGCAAGCAAACAGTATGCTGTAATGATTGTCGCTTCCGGCAGAAGCGATCTTTATTCAGCCTGGGATTATCTTGGGGGTTTTAATCCGGTCAAGGGGTTTGTCTATTCAGGAGAGGAACCATCTGATGCAGGCTTTGGAAACCCGGAAGGCCATGGAAGCCTGGATAGCCATGGAAGCCTGGAAGGGTTAAGTGAAAAAACGCTTAATTCACTTAAGACACAGAGGCTTCTTGAAACATGGATAAATCCATATCAGTATCAGTTCCAGTATCAGGATCCAGGCTTTTCTGTGAATAACGGGTTCAGGGAAGAGGTTTCAGCTTTTTTTCTCTCAGCAATATCTGAGCGGGTTCTCCCTTATCTTCCGAAGCTTGTCGAGCCGACACTTTATTCGCAGGAGAGTTATCCCTTTTCCTATTCATATAATTCCCTTTCCATGATATCGCCTCTTGATACTGAAATACTTTCAATGCTTGATACGCCACCTCTTTCTGAACAGGAGCTTGAACAATATTCAAGATATCTTGAAGTTCCCCTTGATGAACGCCACGAAAAAATATTCCGCGAATATATTTCGTCACTCGGGATTGAAAAAGCTCCCTACAATAAAAAAATAAGCGCTATTCTTAAGGGTTTTTCAAGATATCAGTATGAACTGGGCTATGAGGAGGATTCAACTGTCGAGCGGTTAAGCCGTTTTATCGCAGGGGATTTTTCAGGTGATTGCACTGAATTTTCCAATGCCGCTGCCTTGATCGGACGGGTCGCGGGTATACCGTCCCGCGTTGTGCGGGGCTATCTTGCGTCAGACAGACTTCAGTCTCCTTCCCACCTGGAAGCGCTTGCTGTATTAAAGAAAAGCCTTGATAAGATAGCAGATATCCCTCTTGAAAAGCTCAAACTGGTTACCACTGCCCACAGGCACTCCTGGGTACAGTTTTATGTCCCCGGATTCGGCTGGGCAGATTTTGAGTCAACAGAATACGCAATCCCTCCTGTAAACGGCGATCCCAACAACGCCCAGGTGGTAATTCCTATAATACGGGAAGGCAAAGACAAAAGCAGGATTTTTATCTTTCCATGGAAAATGCTCATCTCCCTGACCGCCTTTATTATCGCCTCAATCGCGGCGCTCCTTTATCTGTACAAGGCTTTCGTTCTCTCCTCACTTGCCATAAAATCATTAAAACCTGTTCATCTTTCATTTGAAGCCAGGTACAAATATATTCTCCACCGCTTTTTCCTCTCCGGTTATCCGATCAAGCTAAAGACAATGACACCTTTGGAGTATGGGGAAATCAACAGGGAATTCAGGGAATTCGCCTCCCTTTTTACAGAACTGCTTTACAGGGATATTTATGCAGCAGGAGAATATGATGAGGCAGCAATAAGGTTCGGGGATGAATATTCAAGGCTGATGGCTTTTACATCGCCTAAAGGGGCTTTGAAATTTCTTAAAAGATTTTTTAGCCTAAGAGGAGTTTTTTACTGATGCGAAACAATCTCCTGGGCAGAATCAGGATAGCCGCAGTATTATCTGTTTTCTTCATCATTACTGTTTTTTCCGGCTGCAAAAAAAACAGCGACTGGGTCATGTTCCGCGGGGAAGGGGGAAGGGGATATTCTGATGAAAAAATATTCCCGCCTATAGGGGTAAAATGGAAACTCCGCCTTCAGGAAGGAAGCGCCAGAGAAAGGCATTTCAACCCTCCTGTCGTTTACCGGAACACACTCTACTTCGGCTCATCAGACAGTAATTTTTACGCACTTGATATCAACACAGGTTTTATTAGATGGGTCTTCAATACAAGGGCGCCTGTAATCTCTGTCCCATATGTTGATGATGAAAAGGTTTACTTCGTCTCGAATGACGGCTATATCTACGCAGTTTACCACAAATGCGG
>JAVEZE010000074.1:0-13497 GCA_034003145.1 Spirochaetia bacterium | reverse complement strand
GATGAGAAGTGTTTTAAGCTTTCCTCTGCCTGTATAAATACCGGCGCTCAAGCCTCCAGGGCCGCCTCCGATTATTATTACGTTATATACAACTGACATTCATTACTCCAACTTTCCTCTGATGAATAAATGATATTTGTTTGATATATCAGCTGTATATTATAATAAAAATCATGGCCTGTCAAGCAAAAACTTCAATTCCACTTATGGCGCCCATCTCTTTAACTGTTTCTCCGGTGTTCCCGGTACTGCAGCTGCTGTCAGAATCTGTTTTCCCGCTACTGGTCATAAACCTGCTGTTAACCCTGCCGATTACCCGGCAGAAAACTTTCTTTTTATCGAAATCCTCAAGAATTGAATTAATTTCTGATTCAGGTACAGCTGCAATAAGGCCTCCTGAAGTCTCTGGAGTAAACATAAGCTGGATTGTCTCCTCTTCAATAGAAGAGTCAAATCTGACCAGAGACTCATATGCCTTTTTATTTCTGCCGCTTCCTCCTGGAAAAAGCCACTGTTGCGCATAATCATAAGCACCCGGAAGAAAAGGAAGCGATGAAGCAGATATTTCAAGTGATACGCTGCTTTTTTGCGCTATTTCAAGTGCGTGCCCGAGAAGGCCGAACCCTGTAATATCAGTGCAGCATTTGATTCCATGAGACACAAGAATTTCAGCACCATTTTTATTAAGCATTGCCATGTTTTCAACAGCAAGCGCGATATGAGCAGCATCAGCCAGCTCTGCTTTTGCCGCTGTTGTTATAATTCCCGTACCAAGCGGTTTTGTAATAATTATGATATCTCCCGGCTTTGCGGCTGATTTAGTCATGATGTTTTCAGGATGAATCAGCCCCATAACAGAAAGACCGTATTTTGGTTCTTTATCATCAACAGTATGGCCGCCGGCAAGCACGCCTCCTGCCTCTTTAACTTTTTCTGCTCCCCCTTTCAGTATTTCAGATATGATATCAAGAGGCATATCTGGCGGAAATCCGCAGATATTAAGAGCAATGGCAACACTTCCGCCCATTGCATATACATCACTCATCGCATTTGCAGCAGCAACTGCGCCGTAGCTGTAGGGGTCATCAACTACAGGAGTGAAAAAATCAACAGTGAGAATTACAGCATGGCTGCTGTCAATGCGGTAAACTGCTGCATCATCGCTTACATCAAGCCCGACAAGCAGATTTTTATTATCGCTTTTGGAAAACATCCCTGCAAGAGGTTTAAGAACCTGTTCAAGGGCCGCCGGCCCCATTTTGGCAGCTCAACCGGCTGCTGCAGTCATAGTTGTAAGTCTGATTTCGTCCCTTGACATTATTCCCCCTTTTTTTAAACTTTTTAAAAGTTCTCTACTATAATATAAAAATACCAGCTGTTTCAATTCCCGACTGCTTTGCAGCTTCAGATACTGTTTCTGTATATTTACTTGAGAATTTGATGCAGATGCCGCAGTCTGATGAAAGATGTCTTGGTACTGGAATAAGACGGCAGGCAGTATTCCGGGATTTCAGCAGTTTTTCTATCTTTAGAGCATGGCTTACTGAATAAACAAGCAAAACACTTTCACCTTCTTTCACAATTATATCCTTCCCGCTATTTTTTTAACTGAAGATACAGCACTTACAATTTCATTCTCATCTGTAAATGCCCCGATTGAGATCCGAACTGTGCCGGAGGGAAACGTTTTAATTGTTTTATGCGCAGACGGTGCGCAGTGAAGGCCGACCCTGGTCATTATACCATACTCGTCACCAAGAATTCGGCCAATATCTGATACTTCTATCCCCTCAATTGTAAAAGAGACAACACCGGTGCGCTTTTTTATATCAGAGGGGCCGTAAACAGTTACTCCCCTGATGCGGCTGAGTCCATCGATCAGAATCGATGCAAGCTGCCGCTCTTTCTGCAGTATATTATCCCGCCCCTTTTCAGTAATCCACTCAACTCCTGCCTTAAGTCCTGCGAGACCTGCGGCATTGGGTGTACCGCTTTCAAACCTGTCAGGCATTACAGACGGCTGATATTCTGAATCCGACCTGCTTCCTGTTCCCCCTTCTATCAGGGGATCAATCAGCGATACATCAACGTTTTTTCCAAAAATGATTCCGCCTGTGCCTGGAGGGCCGTAAAGTGATTTATGACCGGTAAAAGCAAGCATATCAATATAGTCAGATTTCATATCAAGTTCTGCAGCTCCTCCTGCCTGTGCCGTATCCACAAGAAAAGGAATGCCTCTTTTGCGTGCTATATTGCCAATTTCGCGAACCGGCATGAGCGCACCTGTTACATTTGAAGCTGCTGACATTACGATAAGATCTGTTTTCTGTGAAAGCGCCTTTTCAACATCTGCCGTATCAAGTGTTCCGTCATGTCTGCAGGGTACTGTTTTTACTATAATCCCTTTTTTCTCAAGAGACCTGATCGGGCGCATCACAGCATTATGCTCTGCTGAGGTTGTCACGACCCTGCTGCCGGGAGAGAGCATTCCTTTAAGCGCCATATTAATCGCATAAGTTGCATTATGGGTAAATACTACCCTGAGCGGATCCGGACCATTAAAAAAGCTGTTTATCAGATCCCGTGTTTCATACACAATTCTTGCAGCACTAATCGACATTTCGTGCCCAGACCTGCCTGGATTTGCCCCGGTGTTAACAAGAAAATCATAAACAGCTTGGGCAGTACTTAAAGGTTTGGGAAATGAAGTTGCAGCATTATCAAGATATATCATTTTTTATCTATTACCATGAGAAAAGAACCGCTGCTTTCAGCAGTACTTACACCGCAGCCCTTTTTCTCTGCGATTCTTGTCACATTTTCACATGATGCGGCAGAATCAACTATTAGTGTAAAAGGAAATTCTCCCTCAGATATCGCTTTTGCAGCCATAATTACAGGCTGAGGACATGAAAGTCCTATTGCATTTACTTCTTTCATTTTGATTTCTCCTTCATTGTAAAGCCTGTTATAAGGCAGGCTGCTATTCCGAAAAATAAAGCTGCAGCTCCTGCGGGGCTTACTCCTCCTGTTTTAAAAACCCCATCAACAAGAACATCCGGTTTTCCAGCCAATCCAAAATTATGTGAAAGCGCAGCCCCTGCAATCATACCGAAGACAAAGACAGATGCATCACCGTCACCCTCACCAGAAAGAAAAAGCTGTCTGCCCGGACATCCCCCGGCAAGACTGAAAGCAAGCCCTGAAAGAAGCATGCCGGTAAAATTCCAGATATGATTTGAATGAGCAACAGGCTGAAGCGCAAATGAAAAAACAATCCTGCCTAAAATCAAATTGACAGCAAAAGCTGCTGCGAACAGGGCAAAAACACCGCTCAACAGATGTGTATCACGAATAAGAATAACATCCCTGACAGCACCCATGGTGCAGAATCGTGTTCTTTGAGCAAGAAAACCTGTGCCTAGTGCTGCAACAAGTGATACAATAACTGGGGCATTCATTGACCCGGGACCTGATTCACTTCTAAAAAGAGGCAATAAACCTGTTATAAAAAAAAAGAGCAGTAAAACCATGAATGCAGGCATTACAAATCCCGCACCCATTCTGTTTTCGTGAGATCGTCCAAGAGTATAGCCTGATTTCAGGAACATGACTCCGATTGCTATGCCTGACGCAAGACCTGCCAGGGCAGTAATTCCATTAAGATCACCGCCAGCAAGTCTTAATATTGCCCTCCATGGACATCCCAGAAAAACAAGCGCGCCGATCATTGCAAAAAACCCCAGTACAAAACGCACAGCAGGCGCTGAGCCTGACCTTGCCTTAAATTCTCCGAATGCAAGAGCAGCAATCATTGATCCGAGAACAAATCCCGGAATTTCAGGCCGAATATACTGTACCGCACTTGCCCGGTGGAGACCAAGAGCACCTGTGATGTCCCTGAGAAAACACGCGACACAAATTCCCATGTTTGCGGGGTTTCCCCAAACCGGAAGAAGTGCAGCCAGAGTTCCGATTATAAGACCTGCAACTATAATTCCAAGTCTGGTTGAAAAGAAAAGTGATTTTACCTTCAAGTAAGATACCTCCAGAAAATATTTTCCGGCATCTATCCCTGAAGCTTCTTAAAGGAATTAAAGCAGTTTCGGGGCAAACGCCGGTATTAAGACATCAACTGATGTCAAAAATACTGCTCATGTGCATCGAAAATAATGCATATTTTTTACCCCTTATATAATATATTAGTTATATATTATTTTGATATCAAAAGCTTGTCAAGTTATTTAATAGTCAATATAATAATAAGTGATATTGTTGACAAGCTTACCTTGCACAATTATTATCTAAACAATCTTACTGGAAGCAGATGGGGTCTGGTGGCTCCCGCGGTCTTCAAAACCGTTGGCTGCATAAACTGCAGCGGCAGGTTCGATTCCTGCCTCTTCCGATATTATTATTATTTCCGTAAGGGACTGCCATGCAGAAAAACAAAAACCCTCTTGAATCTCTTCCCCAGGTTGAAAAACTTTTGGAAAACAGGAATATTAAACCATGGTTTGATGTAATAAGCCGCCCCCTGACCGCTGACTGCATAAATATGGTTTTGCAAAATATCAGAAAGGATTTCAAAGAAACAGATATAGTCCCGCCGCTTGATGAAATAATAGAAAAAATAACAGACAGCTGCAGAGAGGTCAGAAAACAGTCTATCCAGAAAGTTATCAACGGATCAGGAATCATACTGCATACAAACCTTGGACGTTCCCCGCTTGACAGCGATATATGGGACAGGGTTAAGCTGATTAATACCGGTTATTCAAATCTTGAGTTTAACCTTGCGACAGGAAAAAGAGGAAAGAGGGGAAGCCTGCTTCCGCTGCTTCTTTCAAAACTGACAGGAAGCGAAAGTGCGCTTGTTGTAAATAATAACGCGGCAGCTGTTTACCTTATGCTCTCAGCGCTTGCGGGGGGCAAAGAAGTTATTGTCTCGCGGGGCGAGCAGATCCAGATTGGCGGCGGTTTCAGGATTCCTGATATTCTCGCGCTCTCAGGCGCAAAAATGGTTGAAGTCGGCACTACCAACATAACAACAATCAAGGATTATACAGATGCTGTTACAGAAAACACAGCTATGGCACTACTTGTTCACACCTCGAATTTCAAAATCAGGGGGTTTTCCGAATCACCTGATATCGCATTACTCGCGAAAGCGCTGCCTGACAATATAATCCTGGCAGTAGACCAGGGGTCGGGGATTATAACAGAAAAAATTGATGAAGAAATCTCAGTTAACGATTATCTCAAAAAAGGGGCAGACCTGGTCTGCTTCTCAGGTGACAAGATTCTCGGCGGACCCCAGGCAGGAATAATCGCAGGCAGGGAAAAATATATTTCAGTCATGCAGAAACACCCTATGATGAGAACATTCAGAACAGGCAAAACTGTATATTCGCTGCTTGAAAACCTTGTAATCCAAAAGCTTAATAAAAAAGACGCAAGCGTTATAGCAAAATCTCTATCGCTCACTCCCGATGATATCAGGGTTAAAGCTGAAAAACTTTTTTCTCTCGTAACTGCTGAATATGCAGAGATGTGTAAATCAACCTATTATTTCGGGGGAGGAAGCGCGCCTGACCTGGAATTCCAGTCATGGGCATTGAAGCTCAAGTCGGGTTTAACCCCTGATGATCTTTCAGATGCGCTTAGAAAACTTGAAATACCGATTATCGTTACCATAAAAAACAACTCTGTTTATATTGATGCTGCAGCGCTTGATGAAGATGATTTTAAGTATATCGCGGAAGCGGTAAAATCTGTGGTAAAATCTGCGGTAAAGGCAGCTGCTAAAGAGGCACGATCATAAATGAATTACATAATAGGCACTGCAGGCCATGTAGATCATGGCAAAACCGCCCTGATCAAAGCGCTGACAGGAATTGATACTGCTCACCTTCCGGAAGAAAAAAAGAGGGGAATGACAATTGACCTCGGGTTTGCATATTTTAACAACAAAGACGGCAATCCGATAGGGGTGATTGATGTCCCGGGGCATGAGAGGTTTATACGCAACATGACAGCCGGCGTCTGGAGCCTTGACTGCGTGCTGCTTGTAATAGCAGCTGACGACGGATGGATGCAGATGACAACAGACCATCTCAAGGTTGTTCACGCCATGGGAATAAGGGATATAATACTTACTGTGACTAAATCAGATCTTGCAGATTCTGATACGCTTGAACTGATTCTTGAAGAGGCGGGAGAAAACTGCGCATCAATTATAGGAAGAGAGCTTCCTCATGTATTTACCTCTGCTTTAAACGGAACCGGAATTACAGAGCTAAAGCAGCTTGTAATTAAAACCTTAAACAGCAGAAATAAAGAAGGCTCCAAACAGATTGGCTTTGAGAAAGCACCGTTCATCTACATAGACAGGGTTTTCTCACTGCAGGGAGTCGGGACAACAATTACAGGATCACTGAAAAATGGGACTCTTTCAGTTAATGATGATATTTTTCTCTTTCCTGGAAATATACCTGGAAAGGTAAAGGGTATTCAAAGTCATTACGTTGAAAAAGAAAGGGTAGAACCCTCTTCACGGGTCGCCCTCAAAATCAAGCTGTCAAAAAAAGGGGAAGCAAGGCGGGGCATGATAGTCTCAGGCCGGGGGAATCAGGTCTTTGTTGAAAAGGATTTATTGATAAAGCTAAAACCAGACTGTTTTATCGGGGATAAAAAACTCAGGAATCACAGGGAAATTGAGCTTGCTTTCGGAACAACGCATGAAATCGGGACGCTGCACCTCCTTTCAAAGGATTCAGATATCGCAACGGTAAGTTTGAAAAACGAAGCTGCTTTTTACTGGATGCAGCCTGGAGTTCTCATACCGCACGGCGGCAATTCAATAACAGGATCATTTGAAATCATCTGGTCAGGAAAAGCTGATAAAGAGAGAAAGCAGAAGATAGCGCAGATTATTGCAGCGCGGAAGCCTGAAACCCACCAGGAGCTGCTTCTAATGCTGGATGGAATAAAAAAAGCCGGCAGCAGCGAGGATGTTAAAGATGATGAAAACCGTCAAAGAATCGGAAACTGGATTTTTGACAAAAGATATCTTGAAATCTCTGAAAAACAGATATCATTACTTATTGCATCAAATCCGGGGGGGCTGACTGATAGCGAAATCTCATCCAAAACAGGGATTAATCCTGATGCTGTAAAAGCGATATTGGGCTATTTTGTGGCAAATAAGAAATTCACCTCGAAAAACAATATTTATAATATAAATTCAGATGCAAAAGCGGCAGGAGAGGAAGCGGCTGAAGAAAAAGATTTGCTTGAAGGATTATCAGCCAATGCAAAGAAAATATATGATGAAGCAGTTAAAGCTGGAAAATCAGGTATTTCGCTTTCTAAAATGGGTATAGAAGGGAGCCAGAAAGAATCGAGAAACCTTGTACGGCTAAACCTTCTGGTACACCTGGAAGACAAACTTTACTATAGTAGAAAAACATATGAAAAAGTAAAAAAAGAGGTGCTTTCCGGGTTGAATACAGGTGATAAATTCCAGATTGATATTGCAAAGGAAAAAACCAAATTATCAAGAAAATACATAATTCCTGTTCTCAACCAAATGGAAAAGGAAAATCTCATCCGACGGGAAGAAGATCACAGAATTGTACTTTAATATCCACTATTTCGATATTTAATTTAACACTCAAAAAATAAGCAGTTTTTTATATTTATTCCGCATCAGCAGTATTACTTTCTGCAAATTCATTAAAATTTAACTCTTTATTTATCATTATATCAACAATATGTACGTGATCCGTGAACAATATCATCGCCTAAATATTAATAAAGTTTAAAAATATGTTCTTTTCTTTTTGGTAAACCGGGTTTATAATTAAAAATTACTAAAGGACGTTGTCCTGTAAATACACAACATCAAAGGAGGTATTTTAATGGTAAAAAAATTAACGGAGGTATTTAAATGGTAAAAAAGAGTTCAAGACAAATAATTTCCATTATTTGTATGATCGCTTTGCTCATGGCAGTTGTATTTGTAATGAGCGGCTGCAGCGGTTCACAAGACACAGCAGCAGCTGGTGCTGCCGGTCCCAAAAAAGAACAGATCAAATGGAGACTCCAATCCTATGCAGGTCCGGCTCTTAACGATCATGTTTCAAAAAACGCGATAGATGAGTTTAATATTGCAGCAAACGGTGAAATGGTTATAGAAGTCTATACTGCAGACCAGCTTGTTCCTCATGGCGAGCTATTCAGGGCTTTGCAGGAAGGGACAGTTGATGCGGTTGTCAGCGATGATGACTCTATGGCATCTCCTGTAGATGTATCAGTTTTTGGAGCATACTTTCCTCTTGCCGCAAGATACGGCCTTGATGTAAATGTACTTTGGAACTGGTACGGACTGAATGAAATCTGGAAAGAAGCTTATGATGAAGTTGAAGGGGTAACATGGATAAGCCAGGGAAGCTGGGACCCATGTAACTTTGCGACCACAAAACCGATAAGGTCAGTAAAAGACTTTCAGGGACTTAGAATTTATATGTTCCCGACAGGCGGAAAATTCATGCAGCAGTTCGGTGTTGTACCTATGGTTCTTCCCTATGAAGACGTAGAGATGGCAATCCAGACTGGTATGCTTGACGGTGTTTCGTGGTCAGGAATTACAGAAGACTATACAGTTGGATGGGCAGATGTAACAAAATATTATCTTACCAACCCGATATCAGGCGCATGGTCAGGCGGCTGGTTTGTTAATACAAAAGCATGGGAAAAAGTTCCTCCGCACCTTCAGCAGCTTTACAAACTCGCGATTGACAAATCACATTACTACAGACTCCACTGGTACTGGTGGGGAGAAGCTGAATACCGCGTAAACGGCGGAAAGCTTGAACTTACAACAATTCCAGATAAAGAATGGCAGGTAGTAGAAGATGCAGCGCTTAAATACTGGGACGAAATTGCCAAAACAAGCCCCAGAAACGCGAAAGTTGTAGGTATCCTGAAAAAATATGTTGATACCATGAAAAAAGCAGGAGCTCCGTACAGATATTAATGGAACATACTTATTGGTTTAGCATAAAATAGTGTATTTTCCCTTCCCGGTATCTGCTTGGCAGCTGAGGGAAGGGATTTTAGAAACCAGGGTAAAATGAGGAGGATTTTGAATGAATAAAGCTGCTAAAGCCTATGTTCGGGTTATTGATAAAACAAGCCGTATTGTTGGCAAGTTTGCAATGAGTTTGGTGCTGGGTATGATTGCGATCCTGCTTTACGAGACAATATCAAGAACAATATTTAATAGACCACATATCTGGGCTGTTGAGATGACGCAGTTTGTTATGGCTGCATATTACCTGCTTGGAGGCGGGTATGTTCTCCTTCTCGACGGACATGTAAGAATGGATTTACTTTATCACCGCTGGACAACTAAACAAAAAGCTCTCGCAGATGTAATTACATTTTTTATTATTTTTATATATATGGTGGTCCTGTCGTACGGCGCAGTGCAGGGTATTTTGTATGCTGTAAAATACAAACAGGTATCATATTCCGCTTGGTCTCCATCAGTAGTACCTATTAAAATAATCATGACATTGGGAATATTTATGATGTTTTTACAGGTAATATCAGAGCTGATCAAGGATATTGCTGTTGCCAGAGGCGAAAGCATTGAAATAGTTAGAGCGGAGGACAGAAAATGAGCGCTTATGGATTAATGGCAATTATGATGTTTTCTTCCATGATTGTTATGCTTCTCACCGGCAGGCATATTTTTGCAGTAATTGGGGGAGTAGCCTCCATTTTTGCCCTTTTATTATGGGGTAAGGGCGGCGTTGGAATGGCATTCCAGGCAAGTTTTTCATTGCTTGTATGGTATCCGCTGTTAACACTGCCTATTTTTATATACATGGGATACATGTTCGCAAAATCAGGAATAGCGGACGATCTTTATAGAATGATCCACGTGTGGATGGGCCCGATCAGAGGCGGTCTTGCAATAGGGACAATCGGTCTCATGTCAATTATTTCAGCTATAAACGGTTTAAGTGTTGCAGGTATGGCAGTAGGAAGCACTATCGCGCTGCCGGAAATGCTTAAAAGAAATTATGACAAAAGAATGCTTACAGGAGTTATCCAGGCAGGAAGCTCACTTGGAATTCTGATCCCTCCCAGTGTAGTTCTTGTCCTTTATGGAATGATTGCAAGACAGCCTGTAGGAAGATTATGGCTCGCAGGAGTTTTCCCCGGACTGCTTCTTACCGGCTTGTTTATTATATACATACTTGTACGGTGCTATTTCCAGCCTGAACTTGGGCCGGTTTTACCGATGGAAGAGCGGAATATTCCCTGGTTACAAAAACTTGCTTTGCTTAAAGGTGCTATTGTTCCTATACTGATTATCTTTTCAATGTCAGGACTTTTTTTCATGGGAATAACCAACCTTGTTGAAAGCTCAGCAGTAGGGGCTACTGCAACTACCATAGCAGCTCTTGTCAAAAAACGGCTTAACTGGAAAACCATGTATGAGGTTTTAAGAGATACCTTAAGCGTTAGCTGTATGTTCATGTGGGTAATTCTCGCAGCACTTGCGTTCGGTTCAATATTTGACGGACTTGGAGCAGTACACGCGATTCAGGAAATTTTCCTCAGATACGGGTTTGGGCCCTGGGGAATTATTATAATGATGCAGCTTTCTTTTATCGCCATGGGGATGTTTCTTGATGACACAGCCATGCTTATAATTGTAGCTCCTCTTTATGTTCCTCTTGTAATCAAACTGGGATTTGATCCTATATGGTACGGTGTTCTTTATACAATTACCTGTCAGATAGCATATCTCACACCGCCGTTTGGATACAACCTCTTTCTTATGAAAGCAATGGCGCCAAAAGAAATATCACTTTCAGATATCTACTGGTCTGTTATTCCTTTTGTTCTTGTTATGGTTCTGGCTCTTGTTATTATAATGATTTTTCCGTCAATAGCCACATGGCTGCCAACTTTATATTACAATAGATAAAAAAAACCGGCCTGCGCATATTGTTAAATCAGTACGCAGGCCAGTTGTTATTTAAACCTAAAAACAGTTTAATCCATTAACCGCCGCAGCAGCTGCATTTCCCTTTCGCAAGGAATTTCCTGCAGGTATCTGCTATCTGCGGCCCCAGAAGTCCATAAAGACCTATAAGCTCATCATAGGGGCCGTTGCTTCCGAACTCATCGTCAACTCCGATCATCCGCATCTCTGCCGGGCAGTTCTGCGCAAGAAGTTCAGCTACTGCTCCGCCCAGGCCTCCATTTGTATAATGTTCCTCAACAGTTACTATTTTACCAGTCTCTTCCGCTGCCTTTAATATAAGATCATTATCAAGAGGCTTGATTGTGTGGATGTTAATAAGCCTGACGCTCACTCCCTCTTTTTCGAGAATTTCGGCAGCTTCAACAGCGCGGCAAAGTACAGTGCCTGTTCCGATTATGGTTATGTCCCTGCCCTCTTTCATGGTTATCCCTTTGCCTATCTGGAATTTATAATTTGATTCGTCAAAAAGAACAGGCATGGGATCACTTCCTATTTTCATGAATACAGGGCCGACATGCTCAACCATCGCAAGGGTAGCTGCTGTAATTTCAACAGGATCGCCCGGATTTAAAATTGTCATTCCCGGGATTGATCTCATAAGCGCAACATCTTCAAGCGACTGATGTGTGGGCCCAAGATGATAATAGGAAAGGCCAGCGCATCTTCCTACAACCTTTACATTCTGCTTCATGTAGCCAAGATCAACCTTCATCTGGTCGAAGTTTCTTCCTGTTACAAAGGGGGCTATTGTCGCAAATACAGGTATCTTGCCTGTTGTCGCGAGCCCTGCGCAAATTCCTGTAATACCCGGTTCCATTATACCGAATTCTAAATGTCTTTCAGGGAATTTATTTTTAAACATTGTCATCTGGGAGCCGCTTGAAGAGTCTGCGGAAATTGCCATTACCCTGCTGTTCTTCTCTCCTGCTTCCGCAAGGGCTGCTCCGAAGGTTTTTCTGGGATCTTTTTTATCACTCATGCTCCAAGCTCCTTTGCAATTGCGTCTAATTCTTTTTCTGCCTGCACAACCTGTTCAGGGCTTACCTTCCAGTAATGTGATGCAGCTGTATCCTGAAGGAACGATATCCCTTTAGCTTTTATGGTATTGCAGATGATGAGAGATGGTTTGCCTTTCTCAAAAGGGGCATCAGTTAATGTGTCTACAATTTCTTTCAGGTTATGTCCGTCTATTGAACGGGTACTCCATCCAAAAGCTTTCCATTTATCTTCAAGAGGTTCGAAATTCATGAGATCGTTTGTCAGCCCGCCAAGCTGGAATTTATTCCTGTCAACCATTACAACAAGATTATCAGCCTTGTGATGGCTCGCGGCAGCTGCCGCTTCCCAGTTTGTCCCTTCTCCAAGCTCACCATCACCCATAATTACATAAACCTTTGCTGAACTTTTATCTATCCTGAGACCTAACGCCATACCTACAGCAATAGGAAGACCGTGACCGAGAGAACCGGTGTTGCTTTCAATACCAGGCAGCTTGTGCATATCAGGATGCCCTGGAAGTTTGGAATTAAGCTTAAAATAGGTATCAAAAAGATCTTTGCTGAAAAATCCAAGCTCGCCAAGAACAGCATAAACTATAAGACATTTATGCCCTGCAGACATGAGAAACCGGTCCCTGTCTTCCCGTTTCGGGTTTTTAGGATCAATATTTTTAAGTACTTTATAGTAAAGCGCAGTCATAAGCTCTGTGGCAGAAAGAGCACCGCCGATATGTCCGGCATCTCCTGCCTTAATAATCGCAAGAACGTTTTTTCTCAGCTGAACAGCTCTTTTTTTAAGTTCAAGTTCTTCAGCATCTGTTAGTTTATACATTTAGCATCCTCCGCTATTTAATATGTTCGTTATCATAGGTTTTGTATCTGTTTACCTTGGGTTCTGATCTGCTGCCCTCTACCCACTTAACCGACATCCATGTCTTTACAAGCGCTTTCATGTGCTCTATTCCGCAGGTCTGCGCGCCGAGGCACATGATATTGGCATTATTGCTCAGGATTGATCTTTCTGTTGAATAAACATCTGTACACAGGGCAGCGTATGCTCCATGTACCTTGTTTGCAGCTATGCTCATGCCGATACCTGTGCCGCAAAGCAGAATACCTCTTTCCTGTTTGCCTGAAGCTACAGCTTCAGCAACTTTAAATGCTACATTGGCATATATCGCGTCTGTGCTGCCGTAATCCTCAAATTCATGTCCAAGATCAGTCAGTACCTTTTTAACTGCTTCTTTCTGATCTGCTGCATTTGGATCGCATCCAATAGCTAACTTCATAATTATTTCCTCCTGAATGTTAGAAAACCAGATTATTCTTTACAGAACTACCTGTCTACATATGTACATGTCTGATTATATACCAATAATAATTGTTTATCAATAAGTGTTGGGGCTGCCCATATAGTTTTAATTAAAGTTA
>JAVEZE010000073.1:0-13627 GCA_034003145.1 Spirochaetia bacterium | reverse complement strand
CAACTACAGCATCTACAATTGTGGCAAGCGTCAAAGGGCCTGATCCCCTTATTCTTGACCGGCTTGGGGATGAAGTGCTGAAAACAGTCGCGTCAGTACCAGGAACAGTAAATACCTACCGCAGCTGGAGACTCGACCAGCGCAATGTAATTCTCACTGTTGATACAAACCGGGCTCGGGAACTGGGGCTCCCTCCCGATGAGATATCCCGCGAACTTGTCAGGTCACTTGACGGCGCCGTAGCCGGAGTGTACAGGGGAGAGGGGGGAAGCGACACCCCTATCCGCGTCCGTTATGCGCCTGAATACCGAAAAGAACGGGATGACGCCTTTTCTGTCCGCGCTTTCGCGCAGAAGGCAGGAACCACAGTCCCGATCGGGACAGTTACGAAGGGGCGTGAGGTTATGGGCCAGGGGCTGGTAACGCGGGAGAACCTGCTGCCAACCCTCGATATTCTGGCTCTTCACCAGGATCGTCCCCTTAACTTTGTCTCCCGCGATGTGGGAAGCGCGCTTGAGAAGCTGCAGGTGCCAGAGGAATATACGATTTCACTTGAAGGTGAAGAAAAAGATATGGCAGAATCTCGCAGTGAACTTGCCGGCGCGCTTGGAATAGCGTTTATTGCGGTTTATCTGCTTCTGGTTGCGCAGTTTAAATCCTTTGCCCACCCTATTACCGTGATGATGGCAGTGCCTTTAAGCCTGTTTGGTATAGCATCTGCGCTCTGGATAGCCCGAATGCCTGTCTCAATGCCGGTACTGGTAGGGCTGATTCTTTTAATTGGAATTGTTGTAAACAACTCGATTATACTCATTGACTTCATCCAGCAGAAGCGCGATGCCGGGGTTGACCGCAGGACGGCTATCGAGACTTCGGTTGATGCAAGATTCCGCCCGATTATGATGACATCCCTTTCCACAATAGTGGGAATGATCCCCCTCGCGATGGAGTGGGCACTTGGAGCGGAGCGCTTCTCGCCTCTTGCAGTGGCTGTTATAGGGGGTATGACTGCGTCTACATTCCTGACCATGATTGTTATACCGGTCTTTTATTCAGCGCTGGATGACCTTGGAGAGTTTTTCAAAAAGTTACGGAGCTCACGTTGAATATATTGACAGCACTCTTACAGCAAAAATTGAGATTTAAGTATTATATTATTAGAAACAGGAGATTAAAATGATTACAAGAGAACTTGAAAAAACAGCGGTAATTGATACTGCCCATGAGATGGATGTAAGAAATATCTATGACAAACCGGAGGCGTTAATCAATGTAATAACACTAAAACCGGGCCAGTCGCTTAAACAGCACATCACCCCGGTAGATGTCGCTTTTTATGTGCTTGCCGGCGAAGGGGTTGTCGAGATTGGGGAAGAGAAAAAAACAGTTTTGGCAAATACCCTTATAGAAAGCCCCAAAAACATAATGCACTGCTGGTACAATGAAAGCAAAAGCATCTTGCGGTTTATGGTAATCAAGACGCCGAAGCCTCAAAGCAAGGCAATCTACATCAGCAAGTAGTATTCAGCCGGAACTCTTTTTGAGAGTTCCGGTTTTTTTTAACTGTTTCATCTAAAAAAAATGTTAAATGTTAAAATATTTGACAATAAAGCAGGGAAGGGAATAAGATTGTAATATATGGGAACCTGACCACTATGCGAAACGGAGAAAACATAATTTTTCAAATGCCGGAAAATAAAGTTAAGACATCAGACACGCGGCCGGAGAAAACGGGTTAACACAAAACCTGTTTTTCCGGTTTTTATTTTGGCTCCACAACATAAGGAATGGTCAGATTATTAAATTATTTTTCACATATATCACAGGAGTATATCATGAAAAAGTTTTTTTTGGTTATTCTTTGTCTTGCCGTAGTTTCATCTGTGTTTATTTTTGCAGGCGGAGGAAAAGAAAAAACAGTGGATGAAGCAAGTATTGCGTGGCTGAAGGAAGCAAAATTAGGGAAATATGTTGAAAATTCCTTTGATGAAAAAGCGCTTTATGAAGCTGCCAAGCTGGAAGGTTCTGTAAATATTTATTCCTATTCATCAAGGGTATTCAAATTCGGGGAAACATTTGAGAAAAAATACCCCGGCATCAAGGTAAACGGGTTTGATATGGATTCCGGTGAAATTGTGACAAAAATAAGCGCGGAACAGACTGCCCAGAACTTTGTCGCGGATGTAATTTTCCTGAAAGATGTTGCTGTAGCTTACAATGTGCTTGTGGATAAAGGGCTGGCGCATAATTATGTACCGGCAGACCTGAAAAAGGTTGTTCCGAAGGAATATCAGGAACCGATGTTTGTACATCATACAAGTATACAGGGATTTGTTTACAATACAGAAAAAAATAAAAAAGAACCGTTTAATTCACTCTGGGACCTCACCAAACCGGAATGGAAAGGAAAGGTAGTATTGCCTGATCCGCAAAAACTCTCGGAATTTATTGAAATCTACTCAGGGATTGTAGAAAACGCTGACTCACTGGCAAAAGAATATGAGAAAGTATTCAAGGAAAAGATTAAACTCAGCGCCGGAATCAAGAACGCGGGTTATGAATGGTTATACAGGGTTCTTAAAAATGACGCAATAATTGTGGGCTCAACCAACGATGTATCCAAAGCTGTAGGCCTATCCCAGCAGGATGTACCTCCTGTTGGACTTACCGCCTATTCAAGAATACGTGACATGGAAAAAGATCCCAATCTTAAATTTGCCTTTACTGAAAATACAACACCTGTCTCCGGGTTCTCACTTAATGTTGTTCAGCTTATCGTAAACAGGGCGCCCCATCCAAATGCGGCAAAGCTGCTAATTCACTACATGCTTGGAGACGAGAAAGGGGGAGAAGGATACGAACCCTATTATGTCGCCGGCAACTTTTCTGTGAGAACAGATGTTCCGCCGATAAAAGGGCTTAAACCGATTACAGAAATGAAAGTCTGGTCAGCATCTCCCGAATTTGTATGGTATGAGGGGCAGCAGGTCCTGGATTTCTGGACATCCAATCTCAAATAAATATTACAATCTGTAATTCCATATCTCTGCTGCCGGATGGTAAACCGGCGGCAGGATCTTTAAACAAGGAGAGCTCAGGGGATGATCAAGGAAAAATCAGCAGGAATTAAAAACACTGGAAGCTTAAGGGCAAAAGCCGGACGGGTCCGGAATTATCTAAGGCAGCCTCATGTAATCATGTCAATTCTTCTGCTGCTTATACTTACATTTCTTGTAATAATTCCCATATTAAAGATGTTTTATACTACCTTTGTATGGCAGCTGGAAGATACAAGACTTTCACGGGCTGCAGAACCTGGAAGGTTTACGCTCTTCCACTGGAAAAGGGTTTTTGCCTCTGTCCTTTCAGATACCATGCTGTGGACTCCCTTAAAAAACTCAATTCTTACAGGCCTGGGCGTCTCATTCTTCGCTCTTTTGATCGGTATTTTCCTCGCATGGCTTGTCGCCCGTTCTGATATCCCATTCAGAAAACTCATTGCTGCTGCGGCAGTCATTCCATATATGGTTCCATCCTATATCCATGCCTTAAGCTGGCTGACTCTTTTCAAAAATGAAAGGGTCGGAGGGGTATCAGGAATATTCCAGTATCTGACTGGCATAATCCCTCCCGACTGGGTTTCTTACGGAATATTCCCGATAATTATAACACTCTCCCTTCACTATTTTCCTTATTCATTTCTACTTGTCTCTGCCGCGCTTACAAGCATCGATTCAAGGCTTGAGGAGTCAGGCGAAATACTGGGCGCGACAAGAGGTTATATCCTGCGCCGTATAACGCTGCCGCTTGTCATGCCCGCAATCCTTTCAAGCTTTATCCTGACTTTTTCAAGGACATTAGGTGTTTTTGGGACCCCCTATTTTCTTGGTTCGCCTGTAAGGTTTTTCACATTGCCTACACAGATCTACTCAAGTATCAACAACCGCAATTCAGCTTCAGGTTTTATCCTTGCTTTTGTCCTTATTGGTATTTCCTCAATCATAATTTATATCAACCAGAAAACAGTTGGAGAGAGGAAAAGCTTTGTAACAATCGGAGGCAAAGGTTTTGTTGTATCAAGGACTCCGCTTGGCAAATATAAATATTATATACTTCCAGTTGTATTTTTCATAATACTTGTCTCGGCTGTTCTACCGATCCTGCTTCTGACTTTTGAAACAATTTCACTTTATCCTGGAAATTATTCACTAAAAAATCTCACCCCTCTTTTCTGGTTCGGAAAAGGGGGAACAACATTTGCCGAAGGAGAGGCAGGAATCCTGAGAAATCCCGCAATTTTAAGGACTGCCTGGAACAGTATCAGGCTCGCGGTCATATCATCAATTTTTGCCGGTTTTCTGGGTATATTTATAGGATATGCTGTAGTAAAGGGGCGGAAGGAAAGGCTGCCCAAGCTTCTTGAGCAGATTTCATTTCTCCCCTATCTTGTTCCTGGTATTGCTTTCGGAGCTCTTTATCTTGCACTTTTCACCCAAAGAATCGGCCCCATTCCCGCTCTTTACGGAACTTTCACGCTGCTTGTACTTATCAACGCGGCAAAGGAACTACCGTTCTCATCAAGGGCAGGAGTAACCTCCATGCTTCAGATCGGCGCGGAACTTGAAGAGGCATCAGAAATCGCGGGTGCAAGATGGGGAAAGAGATTCAGGAAAATAATCCTCCCATTAAGCATAAAAAGCGCGGTATCAGGGTTTATCCTTGTTTTTATCACTGTCATGAGGGAACTTGCCCTCGTTATACTCCTTGTAACACCTAAAACAAGAACGCTGACAACAATGACATTCAGATACCAGGAGCAGGGATACGCACAGTTTTCAAGCGCGATAAGCCTGCTTGTTGTAATCATAATCTTTGCAGGTTCTTATATCGCAAAAACAATTACCAAAACAGGGGAAAAGGATTGATGGAGGGGAAAAATGAGTTTTGTTGAAATAAAAAATCTTACCAAAGTATTCGGCAGTGTTACAGCAGTTGACGATGTATCATTTTCTGTTGATGAAAAATCCTTTCTCATGCTTCTGGGCCCATCCGGATGCGGAAAGACTACAATATTAAGGATGATAGCGGGACTTGAAACACCTACAGCCGGTGAAATACGGATAAGGGATAAAATCATGTTTTCAAGTGAAAAAGGGATATCTGTCCCCGCAAGAGAGAGAGAACTCGGCCTGGTATTTCAAAGTTACGCGCTATGGCCTCATATGACAGTTTTTGAGAACATAGCTTTCGGCCTGCGGGTAAAGAAAATGAAAGAGGATGATATTATAAAAAAGGTAAAGGAATCTCTTTCATATATGCAGCTTGATGAGATGGCAAACCGTTACCCTCAGGAAATGAGCGGCGGACAGCAGCAGAGGGTTGCACTCGCGAGAATGCTTGCCAGCGAACCTGCCCTGTTCCTGATGGATGAACCGCTTTCTAACCTTGACGCTAAACTGAGGGTAGAGATGAGGGCGGAAATCAAGAATATCCATGCCCAACTTGACGCGACAACAATTTACGTAACCCACGATCAGGTGGAAGGGCTTACAATGGCAAGCAGCATAGCAGTTATAAATAAAGGAAGTATTGAACAGCTTGATCATCCAAAAAAAGTTTATCATTATCCCAGCAACCTTTTTGTCGCGGATTTTATAGGAAGCCCGCAGATTAACACAATCTCATGCAGCCGGGAATCTGATGATGGGAGAATATATATAAAAACTGAAACAGGGGAGAGGTTTAAAACTTCATACAAGTCACTCAGCCTTGATGCCCAAACACTGACAGCTGCCATAAGGCCGGAGAAAATATCAATTGTTAAAAGCGATGGAGATAACACTGCCAAAGTGAAAATAAAAACCGTTCTACCCGCAGGCTCTGAAACTATCATTCACGTATCATACGGTAAAAAGGTTCTAAAGATACTGATGCAGAAAGAGCAGGAGCTTAATGTGGGTGAAGAGGTTTTTATCCATCTCCCTGAAAATGATATTCTCCTTTTTGACCCTGAAACTAAAAAGCTTCTGCACAACCTGCAGGCTTTGAAAACATGAAGTTAAACATTGTCAGACTGGGTAAAACAGACTATCTTGACGCGCTAAGAATTCAGGAAGCTCTTCTTGAGAAAAGACAGAACAATATAATTGAAAATACGCTTCTCATAGTCGAGCATTATCCTGTCCTTACAATAGGAATCAGCGGGAAGGCTGACAATATCATAGCATCAAGGGACCACCTTGAAAAAAACGGGATAAAAGTTTACCAGACAACCCGGGGGGGCGATGTAACCTATCACGGCCCGGGGCAGATTGTAGGCTATCCTGTTATAGACCTTAAAAATATACATAAAGGGGTAAAAGATTTCATCATCCTGATTCAGGAGGTATTTATACGCCTGTTAAAAAATGAGTATAATATAGAAGCGGAAAGGGAAGAAGGAAAATACACCGGAGTCTGGACAGGAGGCGACAAAATTACCGCAATCGGGATTGCTGTCAAAAAATGGGTAACAATGCACGGTTTCGCGTTTAACATAAACACAAACCTCGACCACTTCAGGTGGATCAATCCATGCGGGATAACAGACAAAGGGGTAACTTCACTTGAAAAACTCACAGGGGAAAAACAGGATTTTGATCATCTCAATGATTTAACTGCCAAGTATTTCTGTGAGGTTTTTGGTTTTAAAGAAATTCCCGCAAAGCTGGAGGAACTATAATGCACACCCGCAAACCTGAATGGCTTAAGGTAAAAGTAAGGAATAACCCGAACCTGACAGATGTCACAAACACTCTTAAAAGGCTTTCGCTTCACACAGTATGCGATGAGGCCAACTGTCCGAATAAAAAGGAGTGCTTCAGCAAAAAAACCGCTACTTTCATGATACTGGGAAGCAGATGCACCAGGAACTGCACATTCTGCAATGTTGAAAGCAATACCCCCTCTCCCGTAGACCCCCTTGAACCGGAGCATGTGGCAGAGGCGGTAAAAGAAATGGGGCTCAAACATGTGGTTATAACATCTGTTACAAGGGATGACCTTGCCGACGGAGGATCACATCATTTTGCCGATACTATTCGATCGATCAGAGCGCTTAAAAACAGCACAACGATTGAGGTGCTGATCCCGGATTTCAAGGGAATGCAGGAACAGCTCGAGGTGGTTATCAGGGCGAACCCCGATATCATAAACCACAATGTTGAAACTGTCCCAAGGCTTTACCCCGAGGTAAGGCCCCAGGCAATCTATGACCGCTCGCTTGAGCTTTTAAAAAGGATTAAAAATTCCGGAACTGGGAGCAGGGGCAATCATATATTTTCAAAATCTGGGCTGATGCTCGGCCTCGGTGAAACAGAACCTGAAGTACTAAAGGTGCTTGAGGATTTGAGGGAGTCTGGCTGCGATATAGTTACGATAGGACAGTACCTTGCCCCATCAGTAAAGCATCATCCTGTAGTTGAATATATCCACCCGGAAAGGTTTGAATTTTACCGCGAAAAAGCGCTTGAAATGGGATTTCTCAATGCCGCATCAGCTCCGCTTGTGAGAAGCTCATATCTGGCAGAAAGCATCTACAATGAGTGCTTTCAAAAAAACCAGAGAGCAATAACCTGATCTCATCAAAACCCGCATGAATTTAACTGGTTTTAATTTCTTGACTACAAGACTTAAAAATGAATATCTTGTTATTATGGGAATATGATGAATAATTACAAAATTGATACACATGTGCACACTTCAGAGGTAAGCTCTTGCGGTAAAGTGCCTGCCGCAGATGTCGCACGATTATATAAAGAGCAGAACTATGACGCAATTGTCATAACTGACCATTACTACAGCGGATATTTTGACTCTCTTTTTTCTCTCAGATGGGAAGAGAAGATTGACTCATACCTTGAGGGTTACAGGATTGCAAAAGCTGAGGGGGAGAAAATCGGCCTAAAAGTCCTTCTGGGGATTGAAATGAGATTTGATATCCATCCAAACGATTACCTTATTTACGGAGTTGATGAAGAATTTTTATACAGAAATCCTGAAATGTACAGGATGACGCCGGAGAAGTTTACCCGATTCAAGGAAGGCAAAGGACTTGCTGTTTTTCAGGCGCACCCTTTCAGGGCAAGGATGGAAATTGAGAGAAACGAATATCTTGACGGAATAGAGGTGATGAACGGAAACCCGAGGCATGATTCTAACAACTGCATGGCATATAATCACGCTCTTTCAAATAACCTTAGAATGCTTTCAGGTTCAGATTTTCATCAGCTTCCTGATTTGGCAAGAGGAGGGCTTTTCATGGAAGAGCTGCCTGAGTCTTCAACAGGTTTCGCAGATTATATGTTAAAAAATAAAATTGTTGATCTAATTGGAGTCCCTGTTCCCTGCGGATGATTATTCTGATTCACTGCTGTCTGTATAAGAATAAAGGTGATAGGCGCAGTCTGGGCCCACAAGGCGCCTTGTCGTCCCCCTGTTTTTTACCCTTGCCCTGCCCTTTACAATAAGTGTTCTGTAGAAGTACTTTTTTTTGATATATTCTGAATCAGCAAAAGACGGATCACCTTTTTCTTCAAATTCTTTCTCTGCCATTATTTCCCTTTTATTTCAAAATAGATATCAGAACACATACCGGCAAGCTCAGCAGCCAGATTATTCAGAAATCAATCCCTTTCCTGGCCCCGATTCCCTTGTTATAACAGTGTTTTATCATTTTCATCTCTGTAACAACATCAGCTGCTTCAATAATCCTGTCAGTCGCACCCCTGCCTGTAAAAACAATTTCAGCCGGCCCTTTGGAAAATCTCTTAATTATTCCAGGCAGCGTATCTTCGCTGATCAGGTCAAGCCGGAGCAGGTTAAGCGCCTCATCAAAAACAACAATATCATAAATACCTTCAGAAAGAGCTTTTATCCCTTTTTCAAGCCCCTGATTGGCATCTTCCATAAAAGGGGCGGGATCTGAGCTGTATTTAAAGTGTTCTCCGGCGCTTTCCTTCAAACTGTCCGGCAAAGGGCCGGGGATGTAAAACTCTTCCCTCCCAAACTGGGCAAAATCAATCAGCCCGGAAAAACAGTGTGCGGCAAGTATCTCTCCCGAGGGTTTTATTTTCATGAACTGAAGAAAAAGGGTTTTTTTTCCGTAACCGGCAGCCCTTAACGCTAGGCCGAGAGCTGCCGTGGTTTTCCCCTTTCCATCGCCTGTAAAAACATAAACCATATTTTTACAATGCCCTGATTGCCATTGAAGGGCAGCTCTCAACGCAGTAGCCGCACATCACGCATTTTTCCGCCAGGATAAAAGCTTTCTCTTGCCTGAACTCAATCGCATCTGATGCGCAGGTTTCAATGCACTTTCCGCATCCTATGCACACTTTTGTCACAACATGGAACCTTTTATCAAAATCCTTAAATGTGGGATCAGGAATCGCCTCAGGACTTTCTGAATTAAAATAGGCAAGGTTATAATCAACCTCTTTCGCGCTTATCATACCAAGCGCAACAGGGTAATTACCCAAAGAGCGGGCATACTGCATAGCTTTCCCGTATTTTTCCGCATGATTGCCCCCTGCTAGAACTTTCATGAGGTATATCCCCTTCCCTGCTGCGCTGCACTTCGCAATAGCTGATCTCATTCCATCAAGCGTGCCGATTATTCCCCTTCCTGTGTAATTTATAAGTGGAAACACGATATCTATCTCTTTTACATCAGCAGATACAGAAACAAGATCGGAAGAATGGCAGCTTACCCCTTTAGCCCTTATTTTTCCCTTTTCCTGCAAATCGCAGAGCGCTTTCAATGCACCTGAGCGCTTCTTGTAGAGAGTGCTGTCTCCGCGTGCAGCATGAAGGTGAAATATATCGATATAATCCCGCCCCAGCTCATCAAGCGCCTCATAGACTGCATCTTCCATCCTGCTGTATTCCTCTGCATTGCACTTTGAGGCAATAACCGGAGCAGGCAAATCTGTTTTTATCCTCTCCAGCGCCATCCTTATCGGGCGGTAGGTTGAGTAGACCTGGGCTGTATCAATAAAATTAACCCCTCCGCGGAGCGCTCTCTCTACAACTGCGGCAGCTGACTCATCATCCATATTTTTCTGAAGAGGCCCCATCGGAAGTGCTCCGAAACAAAGCTCTGTTACCTCAATTCCGCTCTTTCCCAGCATAAGTCTTTTCATAATAATCTTAAATCTCCCCTGTTTATTCGGCAGTTTGATTATAACACAAAAAAAAGAGTTCAAGCCCCTCTTTTTTTACCGATAATTAATATACAGGCTTTTCAAGAAGGAGTTTCAAAATGGAAAGAGAAGTAGTTGAACTGTTCCAGAAAGGGATGGAAATGATGCAGGTAGGCGAATATCAGATTGCAGAGCAGCTTTTCAGGAAAGCGCGCGATCTTACAATAGACACACCGCAAAAGGTTTAAAAGCGCCTTTAAAGGCTGGAGGAAAATAAATGAAAATCAGCACCCAGGGTGCTTTAAAGATAGAGATCAGGGACATCTGGATTGCAGGTGTTCCTCTTTTATAAACCTGTATAAACCAGAGCTAAATTAACCTGGTAATCCTTAAAAAAGGAGGAAAAAAATGTCAGAAGCGGTAAATCTGTTCAGAATAAATCAGAACAGAAAACTCTCATCCATAGATACCGAGCTTTCCGTTTGGCAGGAGATAGACCTGATTCAATCATTTTTACCTGAACATAAAACAATCCAGGAAAACCTTATAACCCGTAAACCCTCCCCATCAATGCCGCAAACCCTGAAAAACCTCAGTATAGCCTATTAAAAGATTCCTGCAGATACACCATATTGTACACAATTACTGGAATATTTTTTATTGTCTCTATCAATAGTTTCCGGTATACTCACGTCAATATGAATATTGGAATAATCGGACTGCCTAAATCAGGCAAGACAACAATTTTTAACGCCCTCACCGGGCAGAATGCTGAAGTAACAGAATACTCATCAGGGAAAGTAGAGCCAAATGTGGCTATTGTAAATGTAGGCGATGAGCGTGTAGAGCGCCTTGCTGAAATGTATAAACCAAAAAAAACCATATACGCGACAACTGAATTTATTGACTTTGTCAGCGCCGCATCAGGGGCGAGCAAGCAGGGAGGACTTTTTTCAAGCGAAGGGATGACACTTGTAAAAACCGCAGATGCCCTTCTTATTGTCCTTCGTAATTTCAGCAAGGAAAGTCTTGATGAGAGTTTCGGCGCCGTGAATCCTGAAAAAGACCTAGAAACAATCCAGTCTGAACTGCTTCTTGCAGACCAGATTATTACAGAAAGACGAATTTCCCGTATTGAGGCAGACCACAGCCGCGGGAAAAAAACAACCCAGTCCCAGCTTGAGGAAAAAGTGATGCGCCGCATTTTAAGCGCACTTGAAGAGGGAAACTGGATACAGACTATCGATTTTACGGCTGAAGAGCTTGGAGTCATAAGCGGGTTCAGGTTTTTAACCGCAAAACAGGCGCTTATTGTCCTGAACTCTGGCGAGGATAATTACGGTAAAAACAGCACGCTGCTTGAAAAGCTTGGAGAAAAATACCCTGCCCTTGAGTTTGCCGGAAACTTCGAGATGGAACTTTCACAGATGAGCCAGGAGGATGCTGATGTTTTTATGGCTGATATGGGGATAACCTCTTCCGCCCGAAACCGTCTAACCGGCTTTGCCTACAGCCTTCTCGGTTACATAAGCTTTTTCACAGTCGGGGAAGATGAGGTGAGGGCATGGACTATCCGGAAAGACGATACCGCCTTAACCGCGGCAGGGGCAATCCACTCAGACCTTGCCAAAGGTTTTATCAGGGCAGAATGTTTCAGCTATGATGATTTAATAACCTACGGATCTGAAAAAGGATTAAGGGAAAAAGGGCACTTCAGGCTTGAGGGAAAGGAATACAAAGTCAGGGACGGCGATATCCTCAACATAAGGTTTAATGTCTGATCATTTGCCTTTTTTACGGTTACGGCAGCCTTATCAAGATTATTCAAAATAGACAGCTTCAAAGACAGCCAAAAGCTTGCTTCTGCCGGTTTTAAGGATCAATCTATCATTCTCAATTACAAAGTTATCTGCTTTATCAAGCATTTTTAAAACCCGGATTTCAAGTTCCATTTGGGGACAGGCCATCCGCGTAGTAGCAAGCTGGTTAAAACTGATCATATTTCCTTTTCCCAAAGTATAGGCTCCATTTAAGCGGTTGCAGCCTGCAAATCCGCTTACTTTGCTATCATCTTTAAATTCCAGATAAACAGGCTGTTTTTCAGCTATATTCTGGCCTTCCAAAACAGTAAGTTCCCATTTTCCCTGTAAGGAGTTTTTATCTGTTGCAGCCGTTTTACCGGTTGTTTCGCAGCTTGTGAAAATCAAGGCAATCATTAAAATCAATAATTTTTTCATAATGTTATTTATCCTTTTTCCCGGTTCAATCCAGCTAAAACTCAATCCAGCTAAAACTCAATCCAGCTAAAACTCAATCCAGCTAAAACTCAATCCAGCTAAAACTCAATCCAACTAAAACTCAATCCTGTAAAGGCTCAATCCTGTAAAGCGCTCCTTTCCTTTCATCTGTAATGAGCCATATTGTCCCGTCGGGAGCTTCCCTCACATCCCTGATCCTGCCGATCTTTTTTTCAAGAAGCATTTCCTCTTCCACTACTTTTTTGCCTTTAAGCTCTACCCTCCGCAGGTGCTGTCCCGCAAGAGCGCCTGCGAAAAGATTCCCTTTCCACCTGGGAAAAAGTTTTCCGCTGTAAAACATCATCCCAGATGGCGCTATGGACGGAGTCCAGTGCAGTACCGGCTCCTCAATACCGGGGGCGGAAGTTTCCCTGCTTATAACACGCCCGCTGTATTCAAGGCCATAGGTAACAAGAGGCCAGCCGTAGTTTGCGCCGGGCCTGATTATATTCACCTCATCCCCCCCTTTAGGGCCATGCTCATGCTGCCAGATTTCTCCTGTTTCAGGATGAACTGCCATACCCTGGGCATTTCTGTGGCCGTATGAATATATTTCAGGAAGCGCTCCCCCCTTACCCCTAAAAGGATTATCCTCAGGTATTGAGCCGTCATCATTAAATCTTAAAGTCGCCCCTGCGGCATCATCAAGTTTTTGCGCACGATGTCGGTCGCCCCTCTCCCCTATTGTCATATAAAGAGTTCCGTCAGGCGCAAACACAATCCTTGATCCGTAATGAACTCCGCTGCTGCTCAATTTTGGAAGTTTATAAAGAACCCCGCCTTCAGCAAGACGTGTTCCCTCAAGCTTTCCCCTGTAAAGAGCGGTTCCGCTTTCCCCTCTTTCTGAAAATGAGTAAGTAAAATAAACCAGCTGGTTTGATTTGAAATCCGGATGAAGCGCGATATCAAGAAGCCCCCCCTGCCCGTCGGCGTGGATGGCAGGAAGGCCAGAAACCCGGACAGCAGCGCTGTTTTTATAAAGAAGAAGGCTGCCGGATCTTTCTGTAACAAGAACCGAGTTGCCAGGCAAAAAAGCCAGTGACCAGGGATTTTCAAGATTATCCAGAACTTTTACTATATTAAAATCTGAAGAATATGCTGAAGAAATGATAAAAAGAAAAATAGCTGTTATTAACAAAAAACGTTTCA